>JAZOXB010000001.1:0-9256 GCA_045659585.1 Faecousia sp.
ATCGTGAATTATATGAGCGGCAAACCAATGCGATCCCTGTGCCTGCCCCGGCAGGCGTGGAAGGAGGAAGGGCGGATTGTGTTTCGCCCGAGAAAGCAATGAAGAAGATTCTGGTTCTGTTGATGCTCCTGGCACTGATGGTGCTGGGTCTGTCCGGTGCTGCCATGGCAGCGGATGAACCCATCGCCCTGACGATGGAGCTGTCCGCCACCCGCTTTTCCGGCCCTGCTGAAGTGGCGGTGACCAACAAGGTCTCCAACCCCACGGATGCTGATATGCCCGGCCCGATGGCGCTGTATGACCCCAACGGCAAGATCATCGAGGACTTCGGCACGCCTACCCTGTCCGCCGGTCAGTCCAAGACCTGGAATGGTACCTGGATGGTCACCGACGAGCAGATCAAGGCCGGCAAGGTGATCTACACCATCCGCTATTCCGTTGCGCTGGCAGACGGCAGCACCACCCTCAAGCAGAAGAGCTACTACTGCGCCATTGAAGATGCCGGCGCCGTTGCCCAGGTGGATATCAACCGCTACATCACCCCCACCATGGCCCGCAAGGGACAGACGGTGTCCGTGATTTATGAAGTGGTCAACACCGGCACCGTCGACGTGACGGACGTGGTCATCAAGGAAGGCAGCACCATCGCCAAGGCCAACGGTACCATCGATCTGGTCAAGGACATCCGCTCCGACATCAAGGGTCGTCATGTTGTCATTCTGGAGGACATTCTGGATACCGGTCACACCCTCAGCTTCGTCACCAAGCTCCTGCTGGAAAGAGGCCCCGCCTCCCTGAAGATCTGTACTCTGCTGGATAAGCCGGAACGCCGTCAGGCTCCCATTACCGCTGACTACATCGGCTTCACCATTCCCAACAAGTTTGTTGTAGGCTACGGTCTGGATTATAACGAGCTCTATCGCAACATTCCCTACGTCGGCGTCCTCAAGCCCGAAGTCTATCAAAAATAATCATTATCGATCATTTTCAATCATTAAAGGAGAAATCTCTTGAATCAACAACCCACAACTCCCTCTAAGCGACATAATTTTTTCATTGTCGCCCTTATGGCACTGGCTCTGATCGTCCTGATCTCTGCTCTGGTGACTCTGCCGGAACATCCTTCCGTCAGTTACTCTCAGGTAAGACAGCAATTCATGGACGAGAATGTTAAGTCCTTCCAATGGCAGGACGGCGTTCTGATCTTAGAGCTTCACAGAGAGGCAGACCCCAATGATGAGAATCTAAAGGGTGTTACCACCATCCGCCACGAGCTGGCAGATGCACAGATGTTTGCCGATGAGCTCCACGAGGTTTACGAAGCTCAGTTGGCCGCAGGCATCATCGAAAGCTATGACTTCTACCCTGTCAAAGGGACTCCCTGGTTCCTGTCTATCATCCCCTATGCACTGGTCATGGCCGGTCTTTTGGTGCTGATGTACTTCCTGTTCTACCGTGGCAACGGCTCCGGTGGTCAGGCTCCCAAATTCAGCCGTGCCGCTGTCCGTATCGGTACCGGCAAAAACAAGGTCACCTTTGCCGATGTGGCAGGTGCCGATGAAGAAAAGGCAGAGCTGGAGGAAATCGTAGACTTCCTCCGTAATCCCGAAAAGTACCGCAAACTGGGTGCCAAGATCCCCAAGGGCGTTCTTCTGGTAGGCCCTCCGGGTACCGGTAAGACCCTCCTTGCCAAAGCCGTTGCAGGTGAGGCAGATGTGTCCTTCCTATCCATTTCCGGCTCCGATTTCGTAGAGCTGTATGTAGGTGTCGGCGCAAGCCGTGTCCGCGACCTCTTCGAGCAGGCTAAGAAAATGGTACCCGCAATCGTATTCATCGACGAGATCGATGCCGTAGGCCGCCGTCGCGGTGCCGGCATGGGTGGCGGTCATGATGAAAGAGAACAGACCCTGAACCAGCTTCTGGTAGAAATGGACGGTTTTGCCGCCAACGAGGGTGTCATTGTTCTTGCCGCAACCAACCGTCAGGATATCCTGGATCCCGCTCTCCTCCGTCCCGGTCGTTTCGATCGTCAGATCTATGTCAGCAGACCCGATCAGAAGGGTCGTGAAGAGATCCTGAAAGTTCACGCACGGAATAAGAACCTTGCCGACGATGTAGATCTGAAGATCGTCGCACAGAGAACCGTCGGTTTTACCGGTGCGGATTTGGAGAACCTTCTCAACGAAGCCGCCCTCCTCTCCGCCCGTAAGAATTGCCCCGTCGTTACCATGGATTCCATCGAAGATGCCATTCTCAAAGTTATCGCAGGCCCCGAAAAGCGGAGTCGCGTCCAACTGGAACAGGATCGTCGCAATACCGCATACCATGAAGCAGGTCATGCCATCGCCATGTATTTCCTGCCCACCCAGGATCCCGTTCATACCATTACCATTGTTCAGAGAGGCCGTGCCCTCGGCATGACCATCAGCATTCCGGAACAGGACAGCTCCCACTATTCCCGTAATCAGATGAAGGAAGAGTTAGTTGCCCTCTTAGGCGGTCGCGTTGCCGAGGCTCTGGAATTCAATGATATTACTACAGGTGCTTCCAACGATCTGAAGCGTGCAAGCAATATTGCCCGTGACATGATCGCACGCTTCGGCATGAACGAAAAGCTGGGTCCCGTTGCCTATGAAAACGACGACGAGATTTTTGTAGGTCGTGACTACGAGCGAACCAGATCTTATTCCGAGTCTACCGCTTCCCAGATCGACAGCGAAATGAAGATCGTTCTGAACGAAGCTTATGCCCGTTGCGAAGAGATCCTGAAGGCCAACTATGACAAGCTTCATGAAGTTGCAAAGTTCCTTCTGGAACACGAATACATGAGCCGCAAGCAGTTTGTGGCCTGTATGAAGGGCGAACCCATTCCCGAAACTCGGGAATCCATGTTCCAAAAATCCGAAGAATAAAACAACCAATAACTGTAAGGAGGATCCCACTGTGAAGAAGTTCTGGAAATACGCAATCGGTGTCATCGCCGTTGCCGGACTGGTTCCCTATTCCCACAAGAAAGACAAAGAAACCGGTGCCTCCGTTACTCAGGCACTGCTCTGGAGCTGTTCCAAGAAGCCCGATGGGGACAAAATGAACACCGAGGTCATCATTGGTCTGCACCTGAACAAAATGCCCTTGCCCAAGGCTGAAAACGACAACGAAATCGTTGAAGAAATTGTTGAGGAAATCGATGATGTCGTAGAAACAGCAGAAGAAGTAGTAGAAGATGGTACCGAAGAGATCCGCGACACCATCGCCGAGATCGTAGAGGCTACCGAGGCCCAGTGATCGCCCCAAGGTATAGAGCCATTGTAAGTAAGATCCTTTTTAAGGCTATGTGGGACCCCTTGCTTCGGCAAGGGATCCCGAAAGCCAAAATCATGAATACGCGCTTGTAGCTCAGCAGGATAGAGCGGCCGCCTCCTAAGCGGCAGGTCGGGGGTTCGAATCCCTTCAGGCGTGCCAGAAAAGAACCCACATCTGTCTACGACAAGTGTGGGTTCTTTTCAACGAAATAAATCCCGTTGGGATTTGTGAAATACGCTATGCGCGTGAAATATGGCTTCGCCATGTGAAATGCCTGCGGGCGTGGGTGGATTTATTTCATTTCACATTCGGTGGCACACCGAATATTTCACTATGACCACAGGTCATTATTTCATATCCGAAGGATATTTCACTTTAACTTTAGTAACTGATATGGTATAATTATTACACGAAAGGCAGTGTTAATATAACCGAATCAAAACTTCGAAAAACAAACAGAACAGGGGACGGTTCTGCATTCAAGTGTCGGCATATCTTTGTCCTCCGCTTTTTATTTTGACTGGTCTACATTTCACTTTTTCGCATAGAACGTATTCTTACCTGCGCCGTGTTTGGAAATGTAGCCATCTGCGACCAGTTTCTTTAAGTGGCGCTCCACAGTAGAGGCGCTAAGACTGTGGCACAGCTCCAGAATTTCCTTCTTTGTGAACTTGCCCAGTTTGTTTTCAATGGCGTTTTTCACGGTATCGAGAGATGTGGGACTGACGATCCGGATGCGATCGTCGAAGTCACGGTATGCGGCGACGATGGTGCTCAGCAGATATTTGACGAACGCAGTGGGATCGTCCTGCTGATCGTGCCAGCCAACCTGTGAATCCTCTAGTGCTGCATAGTAGGCATCTTTGTTCTTTGCGATCTTAGCTTCCAGCGAGATATACTTGCCGACCTCATAGCCTGCGCGGTACAGAAGTAGGGTAGTAAGCAGACGGGACATTCTGCCGTTGCCGTCAAGGAATGGGTGGATGCAAAGGAAATCGTGAATAAACACAGGGATAATCAGCAGCGGATCCACTTTACCTTCGCCGATGGTGCGGTTGTATTCATCGCAGATCACCTGCATGGCTTCCGGTGTTTCATAAGGTGCCATGGGAGTGAACAGGGTGAAGCGTTTGCCTGCTTCATCGGTGGCGCTGATATAGTTCTGTACATTTTTGAAGCTACCACCGAAGCCAGAATCGGTATGGCTGAGTAATATCTTGTGAAGCTGCAGAATGTAATTCGGTGTTAGCGGAATATAATCGAAGTTTTCATGTACGATGTTCAGCGCGTCGCGGTAACCGGCGATCTCTTTCTCGTCACGGTTACGAGGCGCTGTGCGCTCGCTCATAAGCTGGCGCAAACGGGTCTCCGTTGTGCGTATTCCTTCGATGGAGTTGGGTGCCTCGGTACTCTGTACCTTGGCAATCTCAACCAACCGCTCAAGCTCTTGCGGCTTCTGCTTTGTATATGTGGATTGTCTTCCTTTGTACTCATGAATGAGAGACAGATAGTTGATGACCTCGTTATCCCATGTCTGATTTTCCAGACCTGCATAATCAAAATGGTGCATCTCGTCACCTCCATAATCTATTCTCGTCAATTATATCACCCGTGACGAGAAAAATCAATAGGTGAAGCGAAACTTGCAAAAGTTCTGCTCCACCTAAAGTTGCAAAATACCTTTATTTCCATTTACTTTCATCATAATATTGTGTGTATTATTTTGATGAAAGTTTTTTATTACAATTTTTGACCATTCCATGCGTTAGTGCGGACGGTTTTGCAGGACAGGGGACGGTTCTGTTCCCTGCATATTTTTTGCAATGAATTTAAGGGCATTTTATGGTTTTTCCTTGAAAAATATAACTATTTGCATCAGGACGGAGAATCGTCCCCTATCCTGTGTCCTGCGTATTTTGCATTATATCATACGGCTCATTAGGATCCCGCCGTTATCTTTGAGCCACTTATTCCACTTATAGTAGTCCGGGAAAACCCGAAGAACTTCGGCATAGAATCGATCGGAATGGTTCATTTCCTTTCTGTGGCACAGCTCATGGACGACAACGCTATCCAGTACCTCCGGCGGAGCCAGCATCAACAAGCAATTGAAATTCAAATTCCCTTTACTGCTGCAGCTCCCCCATTTGGATCTCTGATTACGGATGGTAATCCGACTATAGGTTACGCCCACCAAGGGAGCATAATATTTCACCCTCTCAGGAATGACCTTCAGTGCTTGGTCGGCAAGTTTTCGGATATCCTCCATGGTAAGCTTCTCCATAGCCGCCGCGGCCTGCTGTTGTGCCTTCGCCTTTGCCAAATTCTTTTCGATCCAGCCTTTATTTTCCGACAGGAATGCTTGGATCGTCTCTTTGGTTGCCCGAAGAGGTGCGCGGACGATCAGCTTTGTCCCTTTGATCTCCATTGCCAGGGTTTTACGATTGCTGCGGATCACTTCAAACTCCATAGCAGAGCCCCCCTTTTCTTATTTTTTATTGGAGGTCTCGGAGTCTTTTTCGGTACAAGCTCCCTTTTCCTCTCGTTTTTTCGACCACTTGTTATAAAAGATCATGCCCAAAATACTGCATACCGCCGTTAATCCATAGACAACTATGGCAGGTGTATAGTTCTTTTCTCCGATCAAATGCCCTCCAAAGGTAGAAGAGACCACCGAAGGAAGCCTTGCCGCCAGTGAAAGGGCAAGGAAGGTTCCGAATTTGATATCCGTCAGCCCTGCAAAGTAGGTCAGAAGATCCTTCGGCGTCCCGGGAATAAAGAAAATCAGGAAAATCACATAGTTTCTCTTTTTCTCCGTATTCAGGAACCGCATGCTATTGATTTTTTCCCTGCTGACGAACACTTCTACCAGCTTAATGCCGAATTTCCGTGTCAGGAAAAACACCATGGAAGAAGCCATTGTAATACCTATGTAGCATAAGAGGGTTCCCACAAGTGGCCCATAGAGGAAGCCGGCTACACTTTCCACCACTTCACCGGGGATCAGTGCAATAAACACCTGCAATACCTGCAGGATCAGGAATACGATCCAGCTTGCGGCACCAAAGGAGCGAATATAGTCTCGCAACCCCTCCTGAGAAAAAGAAGCAAGCCATCGGCTCATAAACCATGTGGCAAGGATCGCCAGTACGACCACCACTGCTATAGAGATTCCCGCAAGAAGCTTTCGCCTCCGTTGATAATGTATATCATTCATGGTATCACCTACTTTTTTAGGAATATTATACCATTATATTTCCCTGAAATCAACCACAAGGAGCCTTTTCTCTTGACAAGTTCTTGCTTACAATGTATTATATTGTTAGTATGTTATCCGATTTGCGGAAGGGAGGTTTCTGTATGAAATCAGAACTTAGACCCATTGACTATTTGATCCATATGCATGGGATCTTCAGTATTTTGGGGATGATCCTGTTTATTCCCGGTTTTGAATTATCCTTTGCTCTCATGACCGTTGGCTCAAGCACTTACTATGTGGCTCTGGGCTGGCTATGGAATCCTTCCCTTAATATTCTTTTGACCTTATTCCTTGTATTCTGGGCCGTCGCCCTCCCCCTTTTAACTTTGGTGTTCTATCTCCTGTTTGTTTGGAAAAAACATGTTATTCCCTATCTGCTTTTGGTAGTGCTAGACGGGTTGGTGTTGATCTCCTGGGCTGTTTACGCCCTATGCACCGGGAACGCCGAGGGTGTAGGAGCTATGCTGGTAGACCTGATAGCTACCATCGGCATCACCGTCGTCATGTTGATCTTCTACTTCAAAAAAAGCCCTGTTCCAAAAGAAGACTTCCCCACACCCGATACAGACACAGTATGATCCCTTCCCCAAAGCAAAGCTTGCTTTGGGGAATTTTTTCCCTTTTTTCCCTTCTTCTCTTGACAAACCCAATACTTCGTGATACGATGTATGCCACGAAGGGAGGTATTCTATGGACATTCAGTTAAAACGAGGTCTGTTGGATGTATGTGTTCTGGCGGCCATTAAAGACGAAGATTCCTACGGATACAAAATCATCAAGGATGTAAAGCCCTATGTAGAACTTTCCGAGTCCACCCTGTATACTATCCTGAAACGATTGGAAGGAGCGGAAATGCTAACGGTCTACTCCGTGGAGCATGGTGGCAGATTACGGAAATATTACCACATCACCTCTGTAGGGTTAGCTCGTATCGAGGAATTCAAAGAGGATTGGAAAGAGATCCTGTCCATCTATCGATTCGTAACAAAGGAGGAATCAGAACAATGACCAAGCATGAATTTCTGACCGCACTGTTGCGGGGCTTGGACGGTCTGCCAAAGAAAGACATAGACGAAACTCTGCATTTTTACAGTGAGATCATTGACGATCGTATGGAAGAAGGTCTGCCCGAAGAAGAGGCCGTTGCCGCCGCAGGGGATGTAGAAGAGATCATCACCCAAATCATAGGCTCCGCACCCAAAGACACAAACAAAAAGAATAATAGAAAAAACCGTCGCCTGAAAACATCGGAGAGCATCCTCCTCGCAGTGGGCTCCCCTATCTGGATCCCACTGGGAATTGCGGCCCTCGCCGTCATATTCTCCCTCTGGGTCAGCCTGTGGACAGTAGCCATCAGCCTGTGGGCCGCGTTCGTATCCCTGTCCGGCTCCGGATTCGGTGGTGTTACGGGCGGAATGATCCTCCTCTTTACAGGGGAAAGTATCGAAGGTATGGCTCTCCTCGGTGGCGGATTGGTCTGCGGTGGGTTGTCCATCTTCCTGTTCTATGGATGCAGGTGGCTCACGGAGCAATGCGTCTGCCTAACCAAGAAACTGATCATGTGGATCAAAAGCATCTTCACGAAGAAAGGAGCGGAATAATCATGAAAAAATGGTTCATATTCGGTGGGATCATGATTATTGCGGGATTAGTCCTATTCGGACTCGCCATGATCGAAATGGATCTGAGTTTTAATACCTCGGATAAACAGAGCATCATGGCTACCGAGGATGAGTTAGAGCCGTTTACCAATATAAGGATCGAATCCGACACTGATGATATTTACATTATATACAACAATGGCGAAGGTGATAAGGTTCTGACCCCCATACGCGAGCGTGCCTTCTATAGCATCACTGTGGAGGAGGATACCCTCGTGATCCGAATGGACGATCAACGAAAATGGTATGATTATATTTCTATCTTTAGCGATCCCGAACCCATATCCCTGTACCTTTCGGAAAAAGACTATGGCGACCTGTGCATTTCCGCAGATACCGCAGATGTGGTAATTGAGGATTCTTTCACTTTTGCATCTGTTGATATTGCAGTTACCACCGGTGATATAGAATACTATCCCTCTGCTACCGGAGATGTGAGCCTCAGAACATCTACAGGCTCCATCCATGCAGATTGTGAAAAGGCTAATAACATGACTGTCAAAGTTACCACCGGTGATCTTTTCCTGGAGAATATCACTTGTAACGGGGATCTGACCCATACCTCCTCTACGGGGGATGTCGAGCTAACAAATGTACAGTGCCAAAACATGTTTACCAAAGGAACTACAGGTAAGCTCACCATAAACGGCGGTTCCGTATCCGGAAAGCTGACTGCCGAGCGTTCCACCGGAGACGTAACATTGCATGGCTTTAAGGCCGCCGAAATCGAAATTGAAACCAGCACCGGAGATGTCCGAGGCACCCTCTTAGAAGCCATGGATTTCCGCACAGAAACATCCTCGGGCTCCGTAAATGTCCCCCACAGCTTCACCGGCGGTCTGTGTAAAATCACCACATCCACAGGAGATATTCAGTTGTCCATTTCCTGAAACAAATCACAGTTTATCGTTCCGCTGGAACGAGTGAAGTACCCACCTGCGGTGGGCGTTAAGCAACCCATAATGGGTTGTGAAGCACCTACGGTGTGAAGTGACCTACTAAAGTAGGTCGTGAATGTGTGCCCTAAAGGGCA
>JAZOXB010000002.1:0-2918 GCA_045659585.1 Faecousia sp.
GCCGTAAAGAGCAAGAGCCGCATCATCGTAAAGGGTTTCCTTTTTCTTTTCGACATGAACCAGACTGAGAGAGGCATGATCCCGGAAGATCGGTTCCTGCACATAAGCATTGGGATCGGCTTTGTTCACAAAGCTCTCTTGATACTCGTACCATTGAGTCAGGAAATCGAAGGTAAACGCCTTGTCATTGGAAGACAGCTTTTTGTCCTCTCCGTAGTGGATGGTCATATTACAGCCGGTGCAACGAATATCGTTGCCACTGCTCTCGAACTTGGCAAAGCCGCAACGAGGACAAACATACATGGCTCGTTCCAGATATTCCGCACGACGATCGGAGCGGAAGGTTCCGTCTGCCTTGCCTTCGTCTACATAGAGTCCCTCTTCGATCATAGCCAGGAGGGTATCGGGTTCCATGTCCGCAAATTCCTCAGGCTCGATGACACGGGCTACATAAGAACGCATCTTACCCTTACGGAGACCATCGCTCCAACGTGGATGGACGCCGAAGCCACCTTCGATCCGATACAGAGCGATAGGAAGCTTTAACCGCTTGGCAAGGGTAGCAATGGCAGGATTCATATACAGGGTCTTACCGCTAAAGGTACGGTTCCCTTCGGGAGCAATGGCAATGGTGCCACCCTCACGAGCCACACGCATGCAATTCATAACAGCGGTAACATCTGTAGATTGCTTGCGGATGGGAATGGGAGCTACCGCCCAGCGAAGGAGGGAGGATAGCCATCCCTTGGAGAAAATGTCTTCACTGGCCAGATAATATACCGGTCCCTTAAAGGCCAAACCAACAAAAAATTGGTCAAAAGCAGTCTGATGGTTATAGAGGATCAGGTAGGGACGATCCCCCTGCTCACGGAATTTTTCGACCCGAATGCCGTACTTCCAACGGCAGTAGAGGCTAAAGGGCGGGAAGAAGAAATTCCGAACCACACGATGGCGGAATTTCATCCATTTTTCCTTTTTCTTTTTCTTTAAACTGTTAGTCATATGATCATCCTCTCACATAAAGGATTGAAAGAAGTCGATATCACTCCATTCTCACATAGTATATCACAGATTCATTTATTTTGGAAGTATTTTTATCAAAAAATGTACAATTTTCATATTCTCACCCTTATAGAAAAGAATCATAGAAAACCGACACAAAAACATCTGAAAAGCACAATTTTTCTATTGACATCCTCAAGCATTTTCCGTATTATATAGGCTAATTTATTTACCGGACTATCACGAAGGAGGAAATCATCATGAAGCAACATTTTGTGGATTTTCACACCCACACCCATCTGTCCGATGGGGATCTGTCTCCCCAAGAGCTTCTGGATCGAGCAACAAAAGCCGGGATCCGTACCATGGCCATTACAGACCATAATCGAAGTTGTAAGGAACTCCCTCAATTACAAGAAGCCTATCCCCATATCCGTCTGATCCAAGGCTGTGAAGTCAGTTGCCTCCATCCCCTGCTTCCCGAGAAAAACATAGAGCTCCATGTGGTTGCTCTGGGTTTTGATCCCTACAACAAGAAGATGGAGGAGATCCTGAAACGAAACCAGCCCGATCGCCGTCCCTATATCGAAGCCATTCTGGAAAAGCTCCGTGCAGTGGATATTTACCCCGGCACTTACGAAGAATTACAGGCACGGCATCCGGAGACCACCCATTTAGGCCGTATGACCATTGCCGCTACCATGGTGGAAAAGGGCTATGTATCTACCGTGGATGAAGCCTTTGATCTGTACATCGGTGCTCACGGAGAACGGAGAGCCTTCGTTCCCAATCCCCTGACCTATGTCACTCTGAGAGAGGCTGTCACAGCCATTCAGGATGCCGGCGGGATCCCCATCCTCGCCCATCTGTACTACTATCTCCTATCCGAAGCAGAACAACACAAGCTTCTGTCCGAATTCCGCGACCTATGCCGGGGAGACGGCGGCATGGAGGTCAACTACGGTCCATATGACGAAAGCCGGCGGGAGACTCTAAAGACTCTCGCCACAGAATACGGACTTCTCCCCTCCGCGGCTTCGGATTTCCATGGGCAGAATCCCTCGGATATTCTGGAGCACGGTTTTTCTGCCTGTGATCACCTACCCCTATTACAGCGTCTTGGCGTGGTACCGAAGGAATCATAATCCCTTTTCTCCAAGGATTTTTTAATCCGGATATATCGAAATACAAACCAAGGGCTACGCAACGGATCATTGCGATCTGCTGCGTAGCCCAATTTTATATTTAAGCATATCAAACTTGTATTTTCCCTTTAAATACAGCTTCAAATTCATCAATGCTTCCATGGAAGCTCTGCTTTTTAAGATAATGTCTGCTGAACAAGTCTCTGTTGCAACTTATCCCCACAGTATTGCTGTAGGGATCTGAAAAACAGCTATTGCGGGCCATTTTTAGCAAAATGCTTGGTTTGCAAAGACAGTTATGCTGTTCACTACACATTATGATAGAATGGAACCGTTAGGGGTAATGGTCACAACAGACAAGGGAATGTCTTTTCCGCTGTTTTCAATGGCAGTTTGGACAGCGTAGCTTAGCCCTCCGCAACAGGGCACGATCATCCGTGTAACGGTCACGGAGCGGACAGCATGCTCCTTTAGGATCCGCGTCAGCTTCTCTGCATAATTCACACTATCCAGTTTGGGACAGCCAATGAGGGTCACCTTCCCCTCCATGAAATCTCTGTGGAAATTCCCATAGGCGAAAGGAGTACAATCTGCAGCGATCAACAGATCTGCCCCTTCAAAATAAGGAGCATTCTCCGGCACCAGCTTCAGTTGGATGGGGAAATTCCGCAACCGAGAGGGTACATCCCCTTCCGATGCTGCAGATGCCTTTGCTTTCTTGGCGGCTAAGACTGCTCCTTCGTCATAAGCAGGTGCCTCCCGTTCCTCAAA
>JAZOXB010000003.1:0-8237 GCA_045659585.1 Faecousia sp.
ATACATTGTTTGACCTCCGCCATACCATGGCGGCAGAGTATTTATCCCGCTTTT
This sequence comes from Faecousia sp., assembly GCA_045659585.1. Lineage (GTDB taxonomy): Bacteria > Bacillota > Clostridia > Oscillospirales > Oscillospiraceae > JAZOXB01. Next base: position 55 of record JAZOXB010000003.1, read on the forward strand.
TCTACCCCTGGCAGGGGCTTAAAGGGATCCGTGAATTGATCCTTTCTTTAGGTGAGAGCTTGCCACGGGAGGAATATATGGAACTGAGCAAGGATGTTTGGGTCCATCATACAGCAACGGTTGCGCCCACTGTATGGCTGGGAGGCCCTGCCATTGTCGGCCCCCGTACGGAGATCCGCCACGGTGCCTTTGTTCGGGGTAGTGCTCTGATCGGGGAGGATTGTGTGATCGGGAACTCCACGGAGCTGAAGAATGTGATCCTCTTCGACAGAGTTCAGGTTCCCCATTACAATTATGTGGGGGACAGCATTCTGGGATATGGGGCTCACTTGGGAGCCGGTGCGGTGACCTCCAATGTGAAGTCCGACAGAAGTCCCGTAGTCATTCGGGGCGAAGGTAGTATTGAAACAGGCTTAAAGAAAATGGGTGCTATGATCGGTGACCATGGAGAAGTAGGGTGCAATGCGGTACTGAATCCCGGTACGATCCTGGGACGGAACAGCACGGTTTATCCAACCTCTTGTGTCAGGGGCGTGGTTCCTGCCAACAGCATTTATAAAAATGACGGTACCGTGATCCCCAAGGAAGTCTGTCGTATTGTGGGGTGGCAACCCATTTGCATTGTAGATCGAAAGGAGGACGGTGTCCATGGGTAAATATTTCGGAACCGATGGCTTTCGGGGTGAGGCCAATGTGACCCTAACCGCTGATCATGGGTACAAGATCGGCCGCTTTTTAGGTTGGTATTTCAATGCAGAGGGAGGGAAAAGCGGTAAAACCGGACGGATCCTCATTGGAAAGGACACCCGCCGATCCTCCTATATGTTTGAGTATGCTTTGGCGGCAGGGATCACCGCATCCGGCTCTGATGCCTATTTGCTCCATGTGACTACCACACCCTCTGTGGCATATATTACCAAAATTGATGGTTTTGATTGCGGTGTGATGATCTCTGCCAGCCATAATCCCTATTATGACAACGGCATAAAGCTACTGAACCGCTACGGAGAGAAAATGGACGAGGACACCATAGCTTTGATCGAAAGCTATTTGGACGGCGAAGGGGAACAATTCGAGGGAGCTCTTGCTCAATTGCCCTTTGCCACCGGAGAGGGGATCGGAAGAACCGTAGACTATGTATCCGGGCGGAACCGCTATGTGGGTTATCTCATCAGCCTTGCGCCCTATTCCTTCAAGGGGATAAAGGTAGGTCTGGATTGCGCCAACGGTGCGGCATGGGATATGGGAAAGGCTGTATTTGAGGCTCTGGGGGCGGAGACATACGCCATCCATACAGAACCCGACGGAACCAACATCAATCGGAATGCAGGCTCTACACATATAGAATCCTTGCAGACTCTGGTGTTGGAGAAGGGGCTGGATGTGGGCTTCGCCTTTGACGGAGACGCAGACCGATGCCTCTGTGTGGATGAGAAGGGGCAGGTCGTTAACGGAGATCATATCCTCTATATTCTGGGTACCTATATGAAGGAAAAGGGACAGCTTCCCAATCATAGGATCGTAACTACGGTCATGTCCAACTTGGGACTGTATAAGGCTCTGGATGCCGAAAACATAGGCTATGCCAAAACTCAAGTGGGGGATAAGTATGTATATGAACATATGATGGGGCAGGATCACTGGCTGGGTGGCGAACAATCGGGGCATATCATCATACGCAAATATGCAACCACAGGGGATGGGATCCTGACGGCACTCAAGGTCATGGAGGTGATCTTGGGAAGAAAACAGCCCCTGAGTCAATTGTGCCGAAAGGTGCAGATGTATCCCCAGGTGCTGAAGAATATCCGAGTCCGATCCAAGGCGGAAGCTAAGACAGATCCACGGGTGCAGAAGGCTGTGGAGGAGATCGCAGAGGCTTTGGGAGATGGGGGACGGATCCTGTTGCGGGAATCCGGTACAGAGCCCCTGATCCGCGTTATGGTGGAGGCACCCCATGAGGCACAGTGCGAGGCTTATGTAGATCGTGTTATCGAAACCATCCGCGCCCAAGGCCATGGCATTTGATACCATCCCATGTCAAGGAGTGTGAGATCCTAAAATTCCCGTTTATCGAGCTGTTCCCAAGTTGATAAAGACCCTTGGCTCTCCCTCTGGGAGAGCTGTCAGCGTAGCTGACTGAGAGGGCAGTAGAGGCTGGGAGTTAGCAGGAGAGTTTAGAGGATCATAGGCACCTTTTGGCTTGCCAAACTTACGAAATACGACGAAAGATACGGAGTATTTATGACTCGGTATTGGTTTGCTCCCTGCCGGGGGCGTTCATTTCTTGTTATTTGACAAGAAACGAACCAAAGAAGCAAACCGGGGGAGGCGCTGAGGGTTTCACCGGCTCGTTACCCCGGTGGTGTCGTTTCATTTTTTGCCGGATGAAAAACCGCCCTCCCCCGGCCCCCTCCCGGCGGTGCGTCCCACTATCGTTTCCTTGATTCAGATCGTTTTATTTGCGTCACTTTGCCACAAATTGAAATTTCAAACTGCTCGATAAACTGTGATTTTTTTATAGTTGGGGATGGGAACGAAAAAAGACAGAAGGCTCCGGGGAGTCTTCTGTCTTTTGGAATTTTATTGGGGATCCTCTAGGGAGAATTCGGGGGAGACTTCTTCAGCGGGGGTCCCTTCTATGGGATCCGGAGCAAAGATGAGCTGCAGACCATGGGTCAGGGCCAGAAGCATAAGGGAGACATTGATCAGCAGGTCGGCGAATTTGTTAGGCTCAAAGGCAGAGCCAAGTACAGACATACCATCGTAGTAGGAAGAAACCAACTCTTGGCTAACTATATAGTCCGGGATAGACACGGCGGCGAAGAAGGCGGCACAGATACACCAGATGATGGTGATACGACGCTTGCCCTTGCCAAAGGAGAAGCCTGCGATCTGGAAGCAGGACAGCATAGCGGCGATGGAACCCAGAAGCTTAAAAGCATAGTCATGGATAGAGGGATCCATGTTCCAGGTCTGGAAGTTTACGATCAACCGCACTACCAGATACACACTGACTGCCATATACAGCAGGGGGGAGGGAGTCTTCCCGCTCCGGGTCTTTGTGGCAAAGAGGATGACCATAACACCGGATAACAGACCTAAATAGGGCAGGTATTGGATCATAACCACAGAGACGGGAGTATAGACCATGGAAAGGTCTGCGGGATAGGACAGGTGGAGAAGGTTTCCTGTGAACATAAGGATGCCGGCTACCAGTTGAACGCTGTAGGGCAGGGCACCTTTAGAAAAGACATTTTTGTGAGTGGCAATATTCTCCAGACCGTAGACGAGGAAACCGAAGCCCAGGATCAGGGTGATGGGCAACAGAAACAGTACTCTGTGCATGATAGCGCCCTCTACAAGGCTGCCGTCGTAGAGCAGTTCGTTCCGGAGCTGATACCACCGGAGGAATAATCCGCTTGCCAGATAGAAAAGAAGGATCAGGGGTGCCTTTTTAAGTATGGCTTTTATAGAATCGGTTCTCATATAAACCTCCTTGAATCATATAAATGGATGTTCGTTGTTCATTATAACACACTGCCGGGAAAAAAGACAGAGGAAATTATAAAAAAACCGAATTTTTATTGTGGGATTCTTCCCGGAGAGAAATTTCAAAGTTAAGAAGTTGCGATAAGTTATAAAATTCCACTTTCCGTCCTGATTTTTCCATAGAAAACCTTTGAAAATTCTAAAAATATCTTAAAAAACACTTGCATTTCCAAGGAAAGGGTGGTATAATTAGGACAATCAATAGTATCAATTACTAAAGAGAGGAGCTCGCTCCTCTCTTTTCTGTTGGAAAAAGGGCTTCAACTTCGAAGATCGCCCCTTCTTACAGAAACGGGATTGATACCAATACCGAAAGAAAGGATGCTGTTATGAAGATCAGTGAACAGGTATGGCAGTTCTCCGAGCCTCTGGTAGAGGCCTGCGGTTGCTCTCTGTGGGATGTGGAATATGTCCGTGAGGGCGGCGAGTGGTTCCTCCGTCTGTATATCGACAAGGAGGGCGGCGTTGACATTAACGACTGCGAGGCTGTTTCCCGTGCGGTGGATCCCGTTCTGGACGAAAAGGATCCCATTCCCGAAAGCTACCGATTCGAGGTCTGCTCCGCAGGTCTGGAGCGTGTGCTTAAGCGGCCTGCCGACTTTGAGCGGTATATCGGCTCTGCGGTGCTGGTAAAGCTCTATAAGCCCAAGGACGGAACCAAGGAATACCCCGGTGTTTTGGAGGGCTACGATCAGGGTGCGGTGCTGATCACCTGTGGTGGACAGCAGTATCGTTTTGAAAAAACGGAGGTCGCTTTGGTTCGCCTTCGCGTAGAATTTTAATAAACCCCTGTTTTCATTATCTGATTATTGAATTGAGGAGACAATACAATGAAAAAGAACGAAAAGAAAGAAGATTTCCTGGGCGCGTTGCAAGCCTTTGTAAAGGAACGGGATATCCCCATGGAGGATATCATCAAGAGCTTGGAAAGAGCCCTCTCCCTGGCTTATAAGAAGGAATACAATGTTGATCAGGCTGAGATCTGCGTAGACATCGAGAGAACCCCTGCTCGTTTCTACCTGCGGAAAAAGGTCGTAGAGACCGTCAAGACCCCCACCGTAGAGATCAGCTTGGAAAAGGCTCGCCAGATCGACAAGAGAGTGGGTCTGGAAGACTATGTTAAGGTAGAAATGGTAGATACCCAAAACTTCGGCAGAGTAGCGGCACAGAATGCCCGTCAGATCATCATTCAGGAGATCCACGCCGCCGAGGACGAAAAGCTGTTCCGTAAGTACGCCTCTAAGGAGAACGAGGTCCTGTGGGCTGTTCTGACCCACAAGAACCCCGAATCCGGTGATATGACCCTCCGCATTGGCGGTGAGGGCAGTGAGGGTACCAATGTTTGGCTGGCTAAGAACGATCAGATGCCCGATGATTTCGAGGTTCTGGAGATCGGTCAGCAGGTCCTTGTTTGCATCAAGGAGATCCGCACTAAGGCTCGCCGTTCCCATGTCAGTGTTTCCAGAAAACTTCCCAATCTGGTTCAGCACCTCTTTGAGGTTGAGGTTCCCGAGATCAAGGACGGTCTGGTAGAGATCCGTGCCATCGCTCGTGAGGCCGGTGATCGTACCAAGCTGGCAGTTTTCGCAACAGAAGAGAACATCGATCCCGTTGGCGCTTGCGTCGGCGCCCGTAGCTCCCGTGTAGGTGCTGTCGTCAATGCCCTCCGTGGCGAAAAGATGGACATCGTAGCATGGTCCGAGGATATTTGCACCTTTGTTGCATCTGCACTGGCTCCCGCCGATGTAGTTTCCGTTACTCTGACTCCCGGAACCAGAGATTGCCGTGTTATCGTTCCCGACGATCAGCTGTCCCTGGCCATCGGTAAGTCCGGTCAGAACGCTCGTCTGGCCGCCAACCTGACCAAGTGCAAGATCGACATTAAGCCCGAGTCTCAGGCAAACGGTGGTGCAGAAGAAGCCGATGCTGAGACTGAGGAAGCTCAGGTAGAAGAATAATTATCGGATCACGCCAAAGAAAGGAACGATGCACCATGCAAAAGAAAATACCCATGCGTCAGTGCCTGGGCTGTAGGGAGATGCACCCGAAAAAGGAATTGATCCGCATCGTTCGCAGTCCGGAGGGAGAGGTTTCCTTAGACAGTAAAGGAAAGGCTTCCGGGCGGGGCGCATATATATGCCCTAAAGAAGCGTGTTTAAAGCGGGCTGTCAAAGCAAAGGCCATCGCTCGTGCCTTTGAGGTAGAGATCCCGCAAGAGATATACGACAGCTTATATTTACAGATGGAGGAGCATACAAATGGAGCGGAATAGAAGCTTAGGGTTGCTGTCCATCTCCCGCAAGGGCGGCAATATCGTGTACGGAGAAGAAACCGTAGGTGCACAGGCCAGAGCCGGTCGAGCAAGACTGGTGATCCTGGCTTCCGATGCAGGAGCACACACCCTCCGCAGAGCCAAGAGCTTTGTGGCAGGTACGGCACAGCCTCTTTTGACGGTGGAGTTTACCAAGGATGAGCTGGGAGATGCTCTGGGAACCACCAGTTGTGCCATTGCGGCAATTACGGATGTGAGACTGGCACAGGCCTTTGTTAAGACCTTGGGTCAGCCGGAAAAATATCAGAAGCTGTTAGAGGACTTGGATGTGCGTGTCAAGCGAGTGGAACAACGCAGAGCAGAAGAGAAAGCACATCGTTTCAATGTCCGTCATGGGAAAAAGTAATACGGAGGTGGCTTTATGAGTTTGATCAAATTAAGAGTGAAGGAAGTCGCTGCGGATTTTGGAATGCAACCCAAGGAGATCATGGAGATCGTAGGGAAGTATTTTGATAAGCCCAGAAGCAATGCACAGATCCTTTCCGATGAACAGTTGAATGCAGTATTTGACTATATTACCCAGACACACCAGGTAGAGTCTCTCTACGAGGCTCTGGAGGCAACCGCATCTGCTCCCAAGGCAGAGAAGGCAGGGGAAAAGCCTGCGGAAAAGCCCGCAGAAAAGGCTCCCGAAAAGACCGGCGAAAAGCAGTCTGCACCTAAGGGTGACAGACCTGCCCGTGAGCCCAACAAGCCCGCCAAGGCTACTGAGGCTCCCGCTAAGGAAGTAAAGCCTGCGGAAAAGGCTCCCGAAAAGCCCAAGGAAGAACAGCGTAAGCGTGAACGCCGTGTGGTCGATACCAAGGCTGTTACCGTTAATGCTGATCGCTTCGATGATCGTGTAGACGATATGGTATCCGATCGGATGCAGAACTATGCCGGTGGCAAGCAGAAGATCGGCAATAAGAACAAGAAAAAGCAGCAGGACAAGAAGGCCGGCCCCGGCAACAAGCGTCGCAACGAGGAGCAGGAGAAGCTCCGTCGTCTCCAGCTGGAGATCATCAAGAAGACCCCCCTCACCGTTAAGATCCCCGATGAGATCACCGTTGGTGAGTTGGCTTCCCGCATGAAGAAGACTGCCGCCGAGCTGATCAAGGTTCTGTTTAAGAACGGCGTTATGGCAACGGTCAACCAGAATATCGACTTTGATACCGCTGAGTTCGTAGCCACCGAGCTGGGATGCAAGGTAGAGCGTGAGATCGTTGTTACCATCGAAGAACGGCTCATTGACGACCATGTAGACACCGAGGACGAACTGGTTACCAGAAGCCCCGTTGTCGTTGTTATGGGTCACGTTGACCACGGCAAGACCAGCCTTCTGGACGCTGTCCGTAAGACCAATGTTGCTTCCGGCGAAGCCGGTGGCATTACCCAGCACATCGGTGCATACACCGTCCAGATCAACGGCAACCCCATTACCTTCCTGGACACTCCCGGCCACGCCGCATTTACTTCTATGCGTGCTCGTGGTGCTATGTGTACCGACGTTGCCATTCTGGTGGTTGCCGCCGACGACGGCATTATGCCCCAGACTGTAGAAGCGATCAACCATGCAAAGGCCGCCAACATTCCCATTATCGTTGCGGTCAACAAGATGGATAAGCACGGTGTTTCCCCCGACCGTATCATGCAACAGCTCACCGAGTATGAACTGGTTGCAGAGGAATGGGGCGGCGACACCATTATTTGCCCCATTTCCGCCAAGACCGGTATGGGCATCGACAACCTGCTGGAGATGGTCATCCTCACCGCAGAAATGCAGGAACTGAAGGCTAACCCCAACCGTGCCGCTAAGGGTACTGTTATCGAGTCCCGTCTGGATAAGACCCGTGGCCCCATTGCCACTCTGCTGGTTCAGAACGGTACTCTCCGCAAGGGCGACCTGATCATTGCAGGTACCGCTGTAGGTCACGTCCGTGTGATGACCGACGATAAGGGCAGAGCCATTACCGAGGCAGGTCCCTCTATCCCCGTTGAGATCACCGGTCTTGCAGAGACTCCCGCTCCCGGCGATGAGTTCAATGCAGTTGCGGACGAGCGTATGGCTCGCCAGCTGGTCGAACAGCGTAAGCAGGCCGAAAAGGATGCCGCCGCTATGCTCCAGAGCAAGGTGACTCTGGATAACCTCTTTGCTAAGATGCAGGAGGGTGAAATGAAGGAGCTGCCGCTGATCGTCAAGGCTGACGTACAGGGCTCCGCCGAGGCTGTGAAGGCTTCTCTGGAGAAGATCTCCAACGAGGAGGTCCGTGTCAAGGTCAAGGCGGATCGTAGCCATGTCGTTCTGTGAGCCAAGGAGTTG
>JAZOXB010000004.1:0-4981 GCA_045659585.1 Faecousia sp.
TCGGCTTCCCGTGCTTCGCCGGGGCCGTTTACAATACAACCCATAACCGCAACGGTCAGTTCCTTTTCACAATCCTGCAGAGCCTCCTCCACACGGTTGGCAAGACCGATAAGGTCGATCTTGGTTCTGCCACAGGTGGGACAGGCAATGAGATTCACGCCGGTTTTCCGCAGACCCGCTGCCTTCAGAATGGCCTTTGCCGCCACGACTTCACGGACAGGATCCGCCGTCAGAGACACACGGATGGTATCACCGATACCCATGCACAGGAGGCCGCCAATGCCCATAGCGGATTTGATGGTGCCCATATACTCTGTACCGGTTTCCGTAACGCCTACATGGAGGGGATAGTCTACCTTCTCGGACATGAGACGGTAGGCCTGCATCATTAGAGGTACATTGCTGGACTTCATAGACAGACAGATGTCTGTATAATCGTACTTTTCCAAAAGGGCGGCATGCTCCAATGCACTCTCCACCAAGGCTTCGGGAGTGGGGTGTCCGTACTTTTCCAGAAGCTTTTTATCCAGAGAGCCACCATTGACTCCGATACGAATTGGAATATGATGTGCCTTACAGCAATCTACTACTGCCTTGACCCGATCTTCCCCACCGATATTACCGGGATTGATGCGGATCTTGGATGCACCGCCCTCTGCGGCGGCAATGGCCAAGCGATAGTCAAAATGGATGTCTGCCACAAGAGGCAGAGGAGAAGCGGCGGCAATCCGGGCAAAGCCCTTTGCCGCTTCCATATCCGGCACTGCCAGTCGTGCGATCTCACAACCGGCATTCTTCAGTGCCGTAATTTGTGCCAAACTGCCTTCCACATCTGTGGTGGCGGTGTTCAGCATGGATTGGATCACAACAGGTGCTCCGCCTCCGATGAGAACAGAGCCCACAGAAATTTGTTTTGTCATAGGGGTTCCCTTTCTTTTTATCCAAACAGGTTCCAAACATCCTTAAAGGTGACCAGAACCATCAGGGCAATGAGTAATATCAGGAAGAAGCCGTTCAAATATCCCTCGTACTTGGGATCGATCTTCCGTCCTAAGATTTTTTCTGCAGTAGCGGTTACAAAGAGGCATACCACTCTGCCGCCGTCCAGTGCGGGAATGGGAAGGAGATTCATAACGCCTAAGTTAATACTGATCACTGCAAAGAAGTACAGCACATTCAGCAGACCCAGGCCTACGGTTTCCGACTGACTACTGGTTTCCGCTACCACATCCACAACGCCGACGATACCGGAAATATTCTTTACGGATTCCCGACCGCTGATCAGGTCTCCAAGAGACAGCCATACTAACCGACCTACATTGAGGGACTGTCGCCAGGTGTAGGAAAGAACATTTCCTAAAGTTTCCTCTTCATAGCCTCCGATGGAGAAACCGTAGAGAAGGCTACCGTCCTCTGCTACCAGATCCCGCTTCATTTCCACATTTTCAAACTGAAGCTTTTTGCCGTCACGGATCACCACGATATCATGGATCCCGTCGGGATCCCGATCCAGAAGATAGGTTTCGTAGCCACGAACCAGAACCTTTCTGTCGTCGATCTTATACAGCTCATCTCCTACTTGGATCTGCTGTGCAAAGGGTCTCCCCTCTTCGATCTTTACAACAGTGGACTTAGGCAGATCTCCCTGAAAATAAATACTCACAAAGAACAGCATCATCAGGAAGCCCAGAATAAAGTTCATGGTAGCACCTGCAACCAGGATCACTGCTCGCTTCCAGACCTTGGCCTTGGTAAAGGCACGGTCATCATCACTGTCTCCGTCCTCTCCCTCCATGGCACAGTAGCCCCCTAAGGGGATGCAACGGAGGGCATAGAGGGTCTCGCCCTTCTGCTTCTTCCAGATAGCGGGCCCCATAAACAGGGAGAACTCGTTGACCTTTACCCCACTGAGCTTGGCAGTAATAAAATGACCAAACTCATGAGCAAGGATCAGGATGCCGAAACACAAAATCGCAACAAATACATAAAACACGGTCATCAAAACAACTCACCTCACAGAAGCTGTGCTACGATCGCTCTTGCTGCTCTGTCCGCCTCAAGAATCTGATCCAAATTCGGATTTTCCACAAAAGGAACACCGTCCATTGCTCCACGCACCAAACGGGGAATGTCATAAAAACCGATCTTATCCTCTAAGAACAGGGCAACCGCCGCCTCATTGGCACCATTCATGACAGCACAGGCTGTGCCTCCTCGAAGGGCGGCTTCCTTAGCAAGTGCCAAGCAAGGGAATGCCTCTTCATCGGGCTTATGGAAGGTCAGATCACCGCAGGTGAACAGATCCAGAGGCTCTGCGGGATTTTCCACACGATAAGGATAGGTCATAGCCAGACGGATGGGCACTCGCATATCGGGAACCCCCAGCTGCGCCATCACAGCTCCATCGCGGAATTCTACCAGAGAATGAATGATACTCTGACGGTGGATCACCACATCTACCTGCTCAAGGGGCAGGTCGTACAGCCGCATGGCCTCAATAACCTCCAAGCCCTTGTTCATAAGGGTAGAGCAGTCAATGGTGATCTTGTTGCCCATTTTCCAATTGGGATGGCGGAGGGCATCTGCCTTAGTAATACCTTGCAGTTCCTCTTGCTTTTTGCCGAAGAAGGGGCCACCGGAGCAGGTCAGAATGATTCTGCGAACCTCTTCCTTCCCGTGGGAGCCCATAAGACACTGGAAAATAGCGGAATGCTCGGAGTCTACGGGGATGATCTCTGCTCCGTATTCTTTCGCCGCCGCCATGACCAGTTCACCGGCGCAAACCAGAGTTTCCTTATTGGCAAGGGCGATCCGCTTTTTCTTACCAATGGCAGCCAAGGTGGGACGGAGACCCAGCATGCCCACCACAGCAGTTACCACGGTGTCTGCACTTTCGTATTCAGCGGCGGCAATGAGTCCGTCCATGCCCCACATAATTCGAGTATCGTCCCCTAATTCCGAAGCAAGACGGTCTGCCGCTTCTTTCGTGGACATGACCGCCAGTTCCGGCTTAAACTGCCGACACTGTTGAGCCATGAGTTCCACATTGGTTCCTGCAGTCATTGCTACAACCTTAATAGGTAACTGCTCTACGACTTCTAAGGTTTGACGACCGATGGAGCCGGTAGAGCCTAAAATAGAAACATTCTTTGTCATATCACTTCACCGCAAAGGGGATCAACAGCAACAGGAGCTCCACCAGAGGTGCTACCATCATGGTACTGTCAAAGCGATCCAGAATACCGCCGTGACCGGGCATCAGATTGCCGTAATCCTTAATTTTTACCTGTCGCTTGATCACAGACAGAGTCAGGTCGCCAATAATGGAAGCACCGGCACCTAAGAGTCCGTAAACAGCGGCATACCAATAGTTGATCTGAGTAAAGCCGAAGCACTTGTTCAGCAAGAGAGTGTAGCCCATCATAGCAAGAACATTGATAAGGGCACCGCCAATAGCACCCTCAATCGTCTTCTTAGGGCTGATGACGGGAGCCAGCTTGTGCTTGCCCATGGCTCTTCCAACAAAGTATGCTCCGGAATCTGCCACCATAGACAGGAGGAAAGCTACCAGAATGTAGAACTGCCCCCCCTCCATGGCACGGAGACGAACCAGTGCGCCGATCATAAAGGGATACAGGAATCCCGTAAAGAGAGCGGCAGCAATGGACTGGACCTTGATCTTACCTTGGCCTGCCAAAAGCTGGCAGAACAGGATCGTAGCATAAGCAAAGATCCCGGCCAGTGCGGCAAGCCACAGCTTGTCGCCGGTTAAGATCCCACAACCCTTGAGCCGGGACCACATAACCACGGCACCTGCCATAAGAGCATTAAAAAACACAGCCCATTTGTTTTTCCACAGCTTGGTACGCCACAGCATTTCATAGGAAGCGACCATGCAAGCCAGAGCAAAAAGCACGGCAGTACCAATGGGAGGCAGGAACAGAACGATTCCCAAAAGAAGTGGCAAACCCACCACAGCGGTTAAAATTCTCACAAACATATTTATACGCCTCCAAAACGGCGTTTACGACTATTATAAGCCGCAATCGCCTTTTCTAATTCCTCGGGACCGAATTCCGGCCACAAAACATCGGTAAAATAATATTCCGCATAAGCACTCTGCCACAGCAGGAAGTTGGATGTACGGAGCTCTCCGCCGGGACGGATCACCAGTTCAGGATCGGGAACACCCTGAGAATACATAAGATCCGACAGCATAGCCTCTGTCAGTTCCTCGGGCTTCCGCTTGCCCTCGGCACATTCTTGGGCGAAGCGTTGGGCGGCACGAACCACCTCGGCTCTGCCACCGTAGTTCAGACAGAAATTGACCTGAACACCTTCGTACTTGGCAGAACGCTCCACTGCCTCCTGTGCCTCTTTCTGTAACTGAGGAGACAGACGGCTCAGATCTCCGAAGAAGCAGAAACGGACTCGGTTCTTCTCCATGTCACGGATAGCCTCGCGGAGATATTTTTCCAGCAGATCCATAATGGCATTGACCTCTTCCTCCGGACGCTTCCAGTTCTCTGTGGAGAAGGCGTAGACCGTCAGATATTTCAGCCCAATGGACTTTGCATAATTCGCAATGGTACGGAAGGCCTCGGCCCCTACCTTATGGCCAGCCTGACGGGGCATGCCCCGTTTTTTTGCCCAACGGCCGTTGCCGTCCATAACAATGGCAATATGGGTAGGCACCGGTCGGTCTGCCTCAATCTTGGTCTTCTTTTTTAAAAAATTAAACATAATCGGATACTCCATCTACATTGTTGAATATCTTTGTGTAAAATCACAGTTTGTCGCTCTGTTTATCAAGTCCGCAGAGTCTCCTGGCTCTCCCTCTGGGAGAGCTGTCAGCGTAGCTGACTGAGAGGGCAGTATGCAGTAGAAATTAGAACCAACTATCAGAGAAAGTACCGGATACTTCTCTGCCTACTACGAAATCGGTACAAAATTGGGAATCCCTACTGCCCTCTCCGCCGCA
>JAZOXB010000005.1:0-7538 GCA_045659585.1 Faecousia sp.
GGGATTTTTGGTTGCCTTGTAGGTGTAGCTATGGGCTTCGGCTTTACTGTAACCACAGGAGCAGGTTGCGGTGTGATTGGTAACATCCTTGGTTGCATAGGTATAGCTATGGGCAGTGGCGGTAAAGGTTGCGGTAATGGTGGTGTTTGCGGTAATGTTGGACAAGGCCTTGTCCCAACCATTGAACTCATAGTGATACTGATCGTCACAGGTCTTGGTGGGTGTCTTGCCGCTATAGACGGCGCTCTCCCCTCGGTTGACCAGTTGCGTTGCAAGGGTCGTTCCGTCAGTGTTTACGAAGGTGACCGTATAAGCAGGCGTGGGCAGATCCTTCAGCGTACCCATATAGATATAATCTATGGTAAGCTCCCCCGGATTCTCTTCGGAAATGCTCTCAATTCCGGCGAAATAGACACGCAGTTTCTGAATTTCCTTTGCACTCTTGAAGGAGTCATTCAAGGGAACGGTGGCAATGAACCATGCATCAGAATTGATTTCGTCCTTATGCTTGGTAAAGTTTGATGTACCGTTGACAAAGGATGTGCCTCCATCTGCGCAATACTGAATCTTGAGATAGGGGGACACCTGGGTGATCTTAGTTCCGCCGTCGGTCAACGTCTCTACCTTTTCTCCCGATCTAAAATTTTTCATCTTAAAGCGGATCTGCAAATACTCTGCTTCTTGAGGATAATAATGCAGAGGGAATGAGTTTGCATTCTGTCTGTCGTATGCATCAATGTAGACATCGGGGTGGAGGGCATCGTCGAGCTTTCCCTTCGCCTGAATCAGAATCGTGCTGTTCTCGCTGTCTATGGTCACGCTGTTGGCTCGAACCGTAGAGTATGCCCAGTTCAGCTCTTGTGCGTCATCAAACTGAACGTATCCGTAGGTTTTGCTGTCGTAACGAGCTTGATCCTCAGGAGTGTCGGAGAAGTGGAATAGCAGATTCTTCTTGCCGGGGAGGTCTTCCTCGGAGCCAATATAGATATAGTCGATAGTAACCTTGCCGGCTTCCTCTGCAGAAATGCTTTCCATACCGCCAAAGTAGATCCGCAGTCTCTGGATTTCCTTTGCCTTCTTAAAATTACTATTCACGGGGACGGTGACAACAACCCATTCATCTGCATCGATATAGGCACTGTGTCCGCGGAAGTCTGACGTGCCGTTAACTAACGTGGTACTTCCGTCTGCACAATACTGGATCTTCAGGTAGGGTGATAGGGTGGTTGTGGTTCCATTCTTCACCTGCTCGCCTGATCTGAAATTCTCCATCTTAAAGCGAACCTGGAAATACTCTGCCTCCGCAGGATCGAAATGCAGAGGGAAGTTATTGTTACCTTTTGTAAAGCGTGGGTCCGTGTAAGCTGCGGGCCAATCGGCTTCACCGAGGGGTGCCTCCGTATAGAGGATCAGGGTGTCTGTTTCGCCGTCGATCTCTACACTGCTGCCGGTATCAGAAGCAAGCAACCAATTCAATGCCATGGGATCATCGAACTGGGTAAAGCCATAGGTATAACGAGCATAGCGGAGCTGATCCTTTTCTGTGTTGGTGAAGTCGAAGAACAAATATTTGGAGTCGGGAATTTCACTGCTTCTCTCCCATGCCAAAACAGGATAGCCCTGATTGATCAGGTATTTGTCAACAACAAAATCACTTCCCAGCACCGTATGGTAGGTCTTCATGGTTGCGGGAGTAACCAGCTTAGTGCCGTCTTCAAGGGTATATGCACCGGTTAGGGATTTGGCAACCATTTTAACACCGCCGACGCTGTATGTATTGCGGATAATCGTGCCCGTTGCAGCATCGTTGATATGGCAAAGCACTGCATTATAATTCCCGATGTCATAACAGTTTCCTACCAGAACATTCTTGCAATCGCTTGCAAGATAGCCCACCAGTCCTGCACTTTGATCGACCACATTTCTGCTGTATACCATTCCGGTGTTATAGCAGTTCCTGATGACCGCGGTGCCGAGGTTGACCATACCTGCTATGCCACCTACATGTAAATTACCGTAAAGGGTCGCTTTGTTATAGCATCTTTGGATGGTTGCACCGGAAGCCAGGTTACCGGCAATACCTGCAACCTTTTCCTTGCCGACGATGACACCGCTTTCGATACCCAAATTCTCGATCACACCGTAGGCTGCTTTGCCGAACAATCCGGTGAAGCCACCAGTCATCTCCCATGCGTTAATATTGTAAATCCGATGTCCCCCACCGTTAAAGGAGCCTTCAAAGGCATAGAGTTTACTCTCCAAATAGCCGCCGATTGAAAGCCAGGGTTTGTTTTCAAGATCGATATCTGCAGTCAGCAGGACCTTCTTGTTCCTGAAATTGTTTCCCTTGCGGACGAGGTAAGACAGCAATCTCAGCTCGTCGGCATTATTAATGAGGTAAACCCCCTGTGCATCGGTGGTCAGAGATGTGGGAGCACCCCTGTTCTGCCAAGCTAAAACAGGGAAAATGGTGTTCTGTGCCAAATAGTCCTCCCCATAGGCACTGCCCAAGGTGGTGGCATAGGTGCGCAGAGTTGCCGCATCCAGCTTTTCACAATCAGTGATCAGGAGAGAATTGGCTGTGCTATTCAGTTCTACCGTATCAATGGTATAGCAGTTGGTCATCTTCGCGGTGGTCACGCTCCTATTTACATCACCGATAATACCGGGACTTCGTACCCCTATGTTATAGCAATTTTCCACCACGGTATTGCCCGCATCGCTGGCCAAATAGCCAACGATACCTGCCGCAGTCAAATGTACGGCATCTACGGAACCGGCGTTGTAGCAGTTCTTCACAGAGCTACCGCTGCCGCCGATCATGCCCACCAAACCACCGATGGATGTGGTGCCGGAAATATTGAGCTTGTTATAGCAATCTGTGACTTGGGTTGCGCCACGGATGCTGCCCACCAGGCCTGCGACCTTTTCCTTACCGATGACCATACCGTTTTCCAGACCCACATTCTTAATCCGCGCACCGCTGGTAAAGCCGAACAAGCCGACATAGAGATTTCCGGAGGTGATCCGCAGATTGGTAATGATATGACCGTTACCGTCAAAGGTGCCACCGAAGGAAGGTCTTGTACCGCTCTCAGCTAATACATTGCCGCCAATGGGGATCCATTCTTTGTTCATGAGGTCGATGTCTGCCTGCAACCTCACAGTCTTACCTGCAAAGGTGTCTTTCTTGACATTGACCATATAAGCAACGGAGCGGAGCTGCTCTACAGTGTAAATGTTGTAAACTCCATCAGCATCAGGTACCAATTCCTTAGCTGCGGTACCGTAGAGGCTTGTATTCAAGACCGGATAACCGTCATTTCTCGGGATAAGTGAGTCCTTTGCAAAAGCAGCACCCAAACCGTCTGGCATTGCCTTCAGTTCTTCTTCGGTGCAAGAGCTGCAGTTTGTTGCCTCATAGCCCCATTGCTCGTTGATCAGAGGGTTTTCGTCGCTGAGGGCATAGCAGTTTGTAATAGGAATTCCACTCAGGTTTTTATGGAAGGCTGAGACGATCGCCCCCTTCTTTCTGCCGCTGAGGGTGCCTGCGTTATAGCAGTTTGACACTGTTGCATTACCTGCGGCACTGGAGAAATACCCCACAATACCCGCTGCCTCATTGGTTGCGGTGATGGCTCCGGTGTTGTAGCAGTTGCTGACAGCAACCCCTCCGCCCATACCTACCAAGCCTCCGACAAAGCTTACGCCTTGTACCGATGCACGGTTATAGCAGTTGTCCAAGGTGCCTGATCCGCCCAGGTAGCCGGTGATGCCACCCACCTTGTCTCCGCCGTTCACGGAACCGCTCTTAATGCCGAAGTTCAGGATCTCGCCGTTAACACCGCCGAAGAAACCGTTAAAATGGAGGTTAGTGCTGACCTTCAAATTCTTGACGGCATATCCCTGTCCGTTAAATGTGCCGTAAAAAGATTTGAGCGGTGATTGGTCATTGGGGCTGGAACCACCGATAGGGATCCATTCACGGGAACCCAAGTCAATGTCGTTGCACAATTTTACCGTGGTATTATCAAAGGGTCTTTGGCTTTCAACACCGCTGTTCACCATATGGGCAAGCAGACGGAGTTCCGCCTCCGTGCGGATCTCTATCACGTTCCCGGTGGGAAGGGTTGTGTCGCACTGCCATTGGAGCACGGGGAAACCGTCATTTTCCCATTCACAGTCTGCAATAAAGGCATCGCCCAAGGCAGCCGCCTTGCCCACAAGCTCTGCCTCCGTAATTTGGAAGCAGTCTGTATAGAATTCACGATTAGCATCCTCCGCCACATAGGACGACTTAATAGGTGTCGTCGCATAGCAGTTGTTCGCCGTCACTGAGCCCACCAGGTAATTGCCTGAAACAGTAACATAATGGCCGATCAACCCATTGTGATCTCCGGAATCTGTAAGGTTGCCGATGTGATAACAATTGGAGAGGGTAACATTGGATTGGCTGGTCACATAGCCAACGAGACCGCCGCTGACTGTGTCATAGTTCTTGATGTCAGCATTGTTGTAGCTGTTGCTGATCACGGATCCCGTACCCAACTCCCCAACGAGGCCGCCTGCGTGCTTACCAAGGGAGATAATATTGGCCTTATTGTAACAATTATCTATGGCGGTATGGGCAGCAGTGCCAATCAAGCCGGCGGTCTTTCCACAGCCGAAAACAATACCGCCCTCAATTCCCAAATTACGGATCGTGGCATTATGCGTTCTGCCAAAGAGACCGACATGTTCAGAATTAGGCTCGAAAATGCACAGATTCTTGATGGTATGGTGATTGCCGTCAAAGATTCCGTTGAAGGAAGGAGTTGCGCCCCCTACAACACCGCAGCCACCGATGGGTCGGAAGGTTCTGCCCTGCATATCGATGTCGTTCATGAGCTTAAGGGTCTTACCGCCGAAGTTATTGCCGCCGCGAACCATGTCAGACAGCAAGCAGAGCTGATCTACATTGTAGATTTCATAAACACCCTGGGAATTTGCCTTCAGGGTCGATTGTGCATCGTAGTCGTTGAGCTGTGTATCAAGGGTTGCAAGAGTAACATTCGGCAGTTCCTTGTTCCGATCAGCCTCTTCCAAAACGGGAGTGAATACAACAGAGATCTCGGTGCTGACCACGTTCTCCAAATGAATGGCAAGCTTGCGGATACCGTCCCTTGATTTCTCCTTTTCAGGCTTGAGAGAGTAATCCACCAGGGGCTGTGCATCCATCTGTGTAAATCTCCCATCCGACGGTGCAATGATCTGCGCTAAGAGCGTCTTTCCATTCCGGGTCAGCTCTGCTGTCTTTCCATCCTCAGAAATGGTGATCTCCGCCATGGTATGGGCAAACCAATACACCTCCGACGGAGCAGAACAGGTCAACTCGTCACGCACAAGTACACGACTGCGGTTATCGAACAGCATCAAGCCACGATTGGCCGAGGTCACGCCGTAAGAATCATATGCATCATACATATCCACTGTAGCGTAACCGCCGTCATAGGAGCTGCCATAATCGGTGATCTGTGCGGCAGACTTTGCATCCTGTCCACCTCGCTCACAGGGATTGACAACGATGGTATTATGCCCCTCTGTACGCTTGCGGTAATACGTCCAGCGTCCGATTGTGTCGGTATACCCGTTACTGAACTTTCCGTATTCCGGAAGATTATAGTCGTCGGAGCCCAAATCCATAAACCAGCGTTCACCCATGGCTTCCATAACGAAGGTGCCGATATCCATATCTGCATGGCTGGTGCTGTTGTAGCCGGACTTGATCGCCGCATAGATCTGATTGGGATCGGCATCAAAGCTGCGGAAAGAGGCTACACTCTGATATTCATCACTGTACATTAAGTAGTCAAGCTGTTGATTCTCCGAGGAATAGCCCTCCACCAGATCGGGATTGTACCAAATCAGTGCCAGTACCTCGTCCATAAGCTCATAGTTTCGGCTCTGGAACTTCCGCTGATAGACCGAAACCTCAGGCATATTGAAGCGATTTGCATACCAGTGAAGCATTGCACCGTCCAAGATGGCATCACTGCAATCGCCGAAATTAAAGGTATTGACATAGCCCGTTGTCGCAAGCAAATATTTGGCGGACTCACGGACACCGGGAAGATCGGACAGACCGAAGTCTGTTCCCAGGAGGCTCTTCATGGTCTCGAAATACACAGCCGAGAATTCCGTTCCCAGACGATAATAGCCCGGGCCCTCCGGATAGGCACCCAGGGGCGTAAAGAGAGCCAGAGAGCCCTGAATGGAGGTCACGGTTTTTGCCAAGAGGGTACTGCATTCCGTGGGATAATACTCATAGATTGCCCCCGCCGCAACAGCAAGACCTGCCATACACCATGGATTCCAGTTAGAAGTGCTGTTGTGAACCCAGTGGTCGATACCCGTCATGACAGCATAGTTATACAACGCATTGCGTACAGTGGCACGCTGTTCTTCCGTCATATAGTGATACAGCCAATCATAGCCAATACCGACACCGTATGCCATCTGTCCAACATCGAGATAGTGGGACGGATGCCAATCGGTGAAGTTGGACACAGCAAGCATTTCCGCTATGGCCCGATCTGCAAAACGGCGTTCACCGCTGAGCTGGAACAGCATGGCCATCCACATAATGCGTCCACTGGCCGTTCTTGAAACGCTCAAAAGACGCACACCGTCGGGAATCTCATATATGCTGACAGGCTGATCCAGCTGCTCCAAACCGTAGGCGTATATTCTGCCGTATAACACCTTCATATAGTCATCTGTCTGAATCATCTGTCTGATTTCCGCGAATTTATCGGCATCTGCCAAAATTCGCGGATGCTGCCCCTCTGAACGAGCCGCAAAGAGGGCATCCACCTCGGTCGCAGTTGTGCTCGGAGCAGCCGAGGTGCTGACGAGGATTGATGCCGCCTGTGCCTGCCGGGCAAAAGTCGGTACCATACCGGCAAGTATGCACAGGATCAGCAATGCTGATATTCCCCGTTTGAAAAGGCCTTTCTTCATGATAATTACCTCCGTTTTCTGACTTTGAATAAATCTGCATATGTTGTTAAATTTTATCATAAATTCCAATACATTGCAAGAATTATCAACCAAATCCATGACAAAATTAAAACAAATCCAGCACAAATAGTGCCCATGCCTCCCTTGATCTCGAAAATAAGATCGCCGCCATGAAGGGCATCCTTCATGGCGGCATAGGTGGGGATAGCTTTAACCTTGAGAGAAATAAACCTTGGCACTGTCAGAGTATGCAAAGAGGGACTTGCACAGTTCTCCCAAGGCACCGGTTTTGCCGTTGCCGTAGGTATCGGCGGTATAGAGGACATTGCCGGAGACTACGGTTTCCCCCTGTCTGATCTGCACTGTCAGCACAGAGCGAAGCTCAGCCGCTAACATGGAATGCAGAGTGAAGGCATAGTAGCCACGGCTTGCATTGTAGACCTCTATATGGGGAAGGATCAGTTCCTTGTCCTTGCCGTAGATGTCCTTGTAGGTGACCTTCATATTCAGATCCTCTGTGGAGCCTGTGTAGGAGCCCA
>JAZOXB010000006.1:0-2522 GCA_045659585.1 Faecousia sp.
TCATGATTATTTCACCTTTCAAATAAATATTTTTTTAGATTTTTTTAATGGACAGAATGCGAATTGCAGAAGCATCGGTACCGCTGTACTCAGCAATGGCGGCGCTGACGGCGGCAACAAATTCTGCTCTGTTGGGAATGGCCTCCTCAGAGACCGGGGCGGAAACAGCTTCATTCTTCGGCTCTTTCTCTTTGCAAGCCAGTGCCAACAGATAGCACAGACCGATGATCAGAACCAAGGCAACGAATACCGTTGCAACGCCCATGATAACTACAAATCCGTTTTGCATGGTTTTCCTCCTTTTTCGGTTGGTAGGACATAATATCTACAAGGGGGCTCCCTTTATAGAAAGGAATGGGTGGCTCCTCAGTGAGGCTGAGGAGCCTATGATCTTGAAAATAGTGGGTTAAACGATGGTAAATCCTCGTTCTAACAACAGCATGCCGTTGATGTAGACCTCTAAGGTATACTCGCCGGGGAGGGAGTTGCTTTCGCCGACTTCCTTAGGCAGGGGAACGGCATTTGCGTGACGACGCTCGAACCACAGGGAATCCCAAGTGAATTCCTGAGTCTCATCGGTAACTACCTGACCGGCTTCGTTACGGATAACATAAATCAGGGTTACGGTATCTTCGGATGCGGAAATGCTCTCGACCTGGAGACAGACAGCGATCTTCTCATCCTTAGTGAACTCTGTTCTGGTCTTTTCCAGATCGGTATAGGTCCAATCTTCCTTTTCGGGGCAGAGCCACAGAGAGAGGTTGCCGGCACCGTTGCCGAAAACAGGTGCGGGATCAATGTCGTATCCACTAAAGGCCTGTGCTTCGGGAGTGACCAGAGTGGTGGTGGTCTCACCAAACAGTACCAAGGAAGCATCCTCGGCAGTCAGGTGAAGGGCGATCTCGTATTCCGCATTGGGGATCAGATTGGTCAGGATAGCGGAATTGGTAGTGATGTCTCGTACCAGATAGGGAACATGGAGACTACCTACCGTATTGTAGGTCAGGTGCCATCCACCGGTGGGAACTCCGGCAGGTGTGGACCAGGTGACCTCTACGGTACCGTCGTCTTGATACTCTGCCTTCAGATCCTCTAAGAGTACGGGATTGGCGGGAAGTTCGAGAACAGCGGGCTCATCCATGCCGAGGGCACTGACGGAGAAGGTGTAGGCTCTTTCCAGATCCGGCAGATCTGTAAAGGCAATGTTAAGCTCCGCAGTGGTCAGGGTCTTGCTGTAGTCCCCGCCCTCACAGGTAACGGTCCATTCCTGGGGGAAGTTCTCTTCACAGCCCCATGCGATGGATACGGTTCGGTCATGTACATCCTCAATGTGGAGGGAGGTGACCGCAACCATGGGAAGCAGGGTGTACTCTACAGTGGTTTCACCGGAGAGATAAATATCTCCGGGAGATTCGATGGAGAAAGTATAGGTGGCGCCTTCCTTCAGATCGGTGATCAGTGCGGTATGATCGTTGAAGGGGAAGGGGCCGCTAAGTACGCCGTTTTCATCGGTATAAGTAAATTTCCATTCTTCGGGGCTGGGGCCTTCGCTGTTGAAGTTCAGAACGATATCCCCTGCCTGGGTACCGCGCCGTGCGGTAAAGTCGGAGATCTTGGTGGATCCCGGAGTTTTAACGGTTATGGTGTGGGATTTGCCGGAGCGGAGTCTGTGATATTCGGAAGCAATGACCGTAACGGTATAAGCGGTGTTTTCTCTCAGACCGGTGAAGGTGTAGTTGCTACCGTTAATGGTACGGGGGTAGGAATTACCGTAGTTATCGGTGCAGGTCACGATGAAGCAATCCTGAGGATCGGGGGTGACCAGTTCCACTGTCAGTTCCTCCGTGGTGTGAGACAGAAGATCCAGAGTGGTGATGTTAACATAGTAATTGTTCAGCAGGAATGCGATCAGGCCGATCAGAGCAACGGTCAAAACAGAAACCAGTGCAATGGGGAGCCATTTGCCCTTTTTCTTTTCGACGGGAGTTTCGTGTGCCTCGGAGGACTGATCATGGTAGGGATCGTAGTAGCCGGAGTCTACGGGAGCCACATGCATGGTCAGGGAAGCATTGTCAGCTTCAGTAGTGACCACATTCTCCTCGTCGGCGGTACCGACGACTTCGTTGACCGATGCGATCAAGCTGTCAATGTCCATATCTTCCGAGGACCGGGACTTCTCTGTGGATTCGGAACTGATGGAGAGAGTAAGCTCGGAAGATCCGCTGTCCTTGGAGGAAGGTTCCTTGATAGCAGGGGATACCAGGACAGTAACGGGAGCTCCGTTTTCGTCGGACTCGGATGTGGTTTCCGAAGGCTCCTGAGGGATCTCCAGTACGAGATTTCTATGGCGACGGGAGCGACGTCCCTTTTTGCTCATTTTCAGATTGCCTGTGGGCATCTTGGGGCCGGATACGGCATTGGCAGACAGAAGAGCGTCCCTGCTGTCGGTTGCAGTGGCTGTTTCTTCTGCTACGGGAGTTTCCTCAACTGCGGGAGTCTCCTCAACTGCGGGAGTCTCCTCA
>JAZOXB010000007.1:0-13466 GCA_045659585.1 Faecousia sp.
GGTGCGGCGCTCGAACTGCTCACGGGAATCCTTATACTTGTGAACAGCACGCAGGATGGTGATGATTTCCTTCTTGGTGGGAAGGGGAATGGGGCCGGAAACGGTGGAGCCGTTTCTCTTTGCGGATTCGACGATCTTCTCTGCAGTTGCGTCGATGATCTGGTGATCATAAGCCTTCAGGCGAATTCTGATCATGTTGTTGGTCATTGTTGATTTCCTCCTAAATTTAACGTACTCAGTATCTTTGGTTTCTGGGTACGGTCGAGATGATTTGATGTACGCTTATCCGTGCGTATCACTCCGTTGGCATGAAAAAAGGCCGACTTGTGCCGACCGGGTTCATGTCATGCGGCGATATACGCCACATACATATTCACCTCAGCCGCCCGATGACCGGACATACTCCGCAGAAGTTACCGTCTAAGACGCAATCTCCTGCATCATCGCAGTGCGTGGAGCTCGTACGCCGAACTCACGCCCCTACATTGTACTTCATATGTATCTATTTGTCAAGCATTATTTCTCTTTTTTTCACAATTTTTTGAAAAAATTTTTGTTGGAAACATAGAAATATCTTTTTCTTTGTTTAAATGTAAGGGCTTTCTTGTTTTTACCCTGTTTTTCCTCCCCCGCTTCTCTTTTCTCCCCCTCGCTCTATACATTATAATATAGAATCCTTCAGAAAGCTTCACCCGGCGGGTTGCAATCTTCTCTCTTTTTTGGTATAATTTTAGTATACTTCAGTAAGGAGTGAAAAGCACAATGATGAAGATCGGTTTTATCGGCATCGGAAATATGGGTAGTGTCATGGCGCTGTGTGCCAAACGGAGTATGGCAGGCTCCGAGATCCTGGTCAGCAGCCGAGATCCGGAGAAAGCGGAATCTTTCGCTGTCCAAAACGGCTGTACTGCCGCAGACAATCCTCGTATCGCAGAAGAATGCTCCGTGATCTTCCTGGGAGTCAAGCCCCACCAGATGAAATCCCTTCTGGAAAGCCTATCCCCTTTCCTTGCAGACCGAACAGATTCCTTCGTCCTGGTGTCTATGGCCGCAGGTCTGTCTACGGAACAGCTGGAATCCTTTTTGGGATTCCCCTGCCCTTTGATCCGTATCATGCCCAACACCCCCTCCATGGTGGGCAAGGGTTGCATCCCCTATGCCTTGGGTCGATTCGCCACAGAGGATGACGCCTCTGAGCTGGAAGCCATTCTCCAAAGTGCCGACCTTGTATTCCCTCTGGCAGAAGAGCTTATGGACGCGGCAACTTCCGTTAGCGGTTGTGGTCCTGCCTTTGCCTATATTTTTATGGAAGCTCTCGCCGACGCAGGTGTGGCCTGCGGATTACCCCGAGATGTGGCTATGGCTTTGGCCGCCCAAACTCTCTCCGGTGCCGCGGAGATGGTTCTACAAACCGGAGAACATCCCGGTGCTCTGAAGGACAAGGTCTGCTCCCCCGGCGGCAGTACCATTGCAGGCGTCTGCGCCTTAGAAGAATACGGCCTGCGGAACGCCGCACAGAAAGCAGTTCTCGCCGCCTTCCGCAAAAACCGAGAATTGGGAAAATGATCCTTTATATACATTATATAATATAATATAAAATTTCTTGTAATCATATTCCTCTGCACTCCGTCATATAGAGTGCAGAGATCTATGGCATCAAACTTTCCAACAGAGAAAGGCCACAGATCCAACCGTCTCGATCTGTGATACACAATAATATGGAAGATAAAGATATCATCGCCTTGTATTTCCAACGAGACGAGACTGCCATTGTCCACTCTCAACTGAAATACGGAGCCTATTGCAATACCATCGCTCTAAATATCACCCGCTGTCTTGAGGATGCGGAGGAATGTGTCAGCGAAACCTGGCTCAGAGCTTGGAACGCCATTCCTCCCCAGCGTCCAACTTTTCTGAAGGCCTTCTTTGGGAAGATCACCAGAAATTTGGCACTGGATTCCATCCGTCGGAAAACTGCCGAAAGTCGAGGCGGCGGTGTCGTCCCGCTGGTTCTGGAAGAGTTGGCAGAATGCCTCCCTGCAAAAAACGCGGTGGAGGATCAAGTAGATGCCCGTGAGTTAGGGCGTATCATCAGTATCTTCGTCCGCAGTTTAAAGGAACGGGACGGAAATTTGTTCCTACGGCGGTATTTTTATATGGATAGCTTGGAGGAAGCCGCAAAGTATGTGGGGATCTCTCCCAAACATGCCGCCGTTTCCCTCCATCGTATCCGAAAACGATTGGAAGACTATTTGAGAAAGGAGGGTTATGTATGAGACCCGAAGATCTATTAAATGCAATGTCGGAGATCGACGAGGATCTGATCGCTCGCAGTAGTAAAAAGACCCGTTTTGCTTGGACGCCCGTAATTACAATAGCCGCTTGCCTGCTGTTGTTTCTGGGCTTAGGTACCCAACTTTTGACTGCAAGAGATCGGAAAGACACACTCCGCGTGGCCATGTTCTACACCACCGGAGCTGAAAACAGCGGCGGCTACGAGCGCGCCGCCGGAGAAGCCCTGTCTGCTTTCTACAGCGACTACGAGCTCCAATACACATACTATAAAGACGCATCCTCCGAGGATCCTGCAGATGCGATCTCCACAGCCGCATCCGAGGGCTACGAGCTAATGCTTCTTGACGGACGGCAAGAGTGGCCTACCCTTCTGACGGTTGCTCTACAGTATCCCGAAACCACATTTCTTGCATTAGGTGTATCGGAGGCGGAATTCGGATTGGAAGACCTTCCGGATAATATCCTCTGTATCGACTACAAGCCGGAGATCGCAGGCTATCTGGCAGGCTATACAGCCATAAAGGAAGGCTACACCAAATTAGGCTATTACTACGATCTCGGCACAGCTTCCTACCTAGCATACGGTAGCGGCTATCTCCAGGGAATCGAAGCCGCCGCCACGGAGCTGGGCATTGAGGATCGGGTACAAGTTCGAATCAGCAGCACCTACACTCTCCCGAAAGATGCCATCTGTCTCACGGCAGATTTGACACGACTGTGCACTTGGTATGAGGAAGGAACCCAAATGATCCTTGCCTGCGGAGAGCTCAGCTGCCAAGGTGCTGAATCCGCCGCAGAATATTGTAAGGGAGACACCATTTTGATCGACAGATCACAAAGCGTCCAAGACTCCCAAGCCATCCTAAGCCAGAGCATTGCCCAAATGCTGGATTCCATTCACATGGGCGAGTTCGGTCACACGAATACAGGCGTGATGCCCTATTATACCCTGAACGATCCCGACGGAACCTGGGGCTTCCAAAATGTCAGTGAGGAAGAATTCGCCACCCTCCGTGACAGCCTGATCAACGGCTCCCGTCCCTGCAAAGCCGAAATGGTCACAGCGGAAGAATGTTCTGTAGAAGTTCTGTTTTCATAAGAGCAAACCCTGCCCAAGTATAGCAAAACAGCACCCGGTTACACTCCGGGTGCTGTTATTTATTATAGTACATCAAGTAATGATTCCTCAGATAACCGAGAGTTTGCCAAGTCGATCCTGTCTGATCTAAAGTTTAAGCTGTTTCACAAATGCGATGGATTCCGGTGTTGCTTTTAAGGCATCCCGGTAATGATTTTTCAGGAGAAGATCATATAATCTGCCTACATAATTCGGCTTGCACAGTTCCACAGCCTTTTCGTGATATTGTTTTGCTTCTTCTGTCTTTCCTGCATGGAGGAAAATTACAATGTTGGCAACGATGTATTTAAATTCCGAATTGATAAATGCCTTGGAAAAATCATTCGTCTTTTCATACATAGCGAGATATTCCTCTAATTCCGGAGAATAGCGGAAAGAATCTATGTGAAGCTTCATCCACAGAAGATCTTTTGACAATTCCGCAACATATCCGCCATGGTCTGTTCCAAGAGCGTCCTTTGCCATGAGGTAAGCATCAAAGGCTTTTTGATACTCATTGATCCCCTCGTAAATACGTCCCATGAACAAATAGGATGTGTATGTGGAGAACCAACCATCCTCAAAATTGTCTAAGCCGTATTGGATCAGTTTCACTGCCTGTTCTGCAGATTTGCCTGGGAATTGAATGGCCGTT
The DNA here is from genome assembly GCA_045659585.1 of Faecousia sp. GTDB lineage: Bacteria > Bacillota > Clostridia > Oscillospirales > Oscillospiraceae > JAZOXB01. The sequence continues at coordinate 4,068 of JAZOXB010000007.1, forward strand.
GTGTAACAGTGTTGGCGTTTCGAGAAATTGCCCCGAACCCTTTTTAGCAGTTTTTCATATTCAATAAAATCTTCATCCGTCATACCACGGCTGATGAGTTTCTTCTCAAAATCATCTATTTTCCCCATTCATTTCACCGCCTTCAAACTTCTTGTCCCACATTCTTAGTGCAATCGTCAACGACTTTCCGTTGTATCTCATCAATGGGAAGCATTGCCCTCAAATAGATTATATAATGAAATCCGTCTGTCTCCCGACGAAGTCGGATTTCATCACAAAGTGATTTCATCCCACGCAAATGGATTTTATTCCGTTGGTCAGGACGGATTTCGTTAAAAAAGACTTGAACCCTGAGCCTATGGTTTTGGAGGTATTCCCTCAAGGCTTGCTTTTCTTCGTGTTGCAACAGTTTTCCCAATCGACTGCAGCATTGACACAAATATGACACAACTATTTAGTCGTATAGTTTAACAAAAATCTGTCCAAGCATGATTGCATCAAGGTCCATAGCAGAGCTATCAGCATTATAGATTTCCAATTCAAATACATAACCGTTTCGTTTATACAATGTAAATACTGTTGGAGCAATTCCATTTCCATGTAAAACTTCAATATCAATATAAGGTCGCATTTCGCCATGACCTGGATTAATGCCATTCGGGCGAAACTCCATAATCCAATAATAGGGGGTTACATCCCGAGTGATATCTGCTTCTTTCATATTGTTCAGTTGTTCAATGACTTCGTTTTTCTCTGGGAAGTCATAAGAAAGAACAAATTCAAGATAAGCTTTTTCAACTTCGGTAAAAATAGAATTAGTAACACATAACATAATAACACCTCCATATATTTACTATATCACATGATGATACTGGATGCAAGTTCCCGTTAAAAAAATTCCAACACCAATGGCGTTTAAATTTTTTGCAAGAGGGCAAGGCCCTGAATCCTAAGTCTACGTGTTTGGAGGTATTCCATCAAGATTTGTTTTCCCTTGTATTGCAACGGTTTTCCCAATCGACTGCACCATTGCACAAATTTGACACAAAGAGTTTGTTTTTAGTGAAATATTCGGCTCTCGCCGAATGTGAAATAATGACCTGCGGTCATTGTGAAATTTGATGCTGACACATCAAGTGAAATGAAATAAATCCATATGCGCCGCAGCGCATTTCACATTGCGTAGCAATATTTCATATGCGAAGCATATTTCACAAATCCCGCAACGGATTTATTTCGTTGAAAAAGCCGAGTGCTTTTGCACTCGCCTTTTTCTGGCAGGGGCACAAGGACTTGAACCCTGAGCCTACGGTTTTGGAGGTCTTACTCTACTATTGAAAAACTATTGATAAATAAGACTTTTTTTGTCTCCGTTGTGTCATTGACACAACTGCAATCAAACTTGCTTTTCCCAATCCTTGAGGCTCATAGAAAAACCAAGCTTCGAAATACTATCCATTCGTGGGTCTTTAATCGCCATTTTTATAGTTTCGATTGCCAAGAGTTTCTGTTCCTTCGTAGCATTAGTCAATCTAAATATCAAGGGTGCACAGCATGTTACAACCGAAAAATCTGGATGGAAGAATAATTCTATTAGCAGCGATAACTGTGCAGGGTAATTATCGTTTATATGCTTTGCATTTGCATATATTCTATCATACGCAGCATTGTACCGACGCACCGATAGCTTATCAGCATAATCTACATTTTTTCGCTTTTCTATATCGACAAGTATTCTGCGAATACATTCTTCAGCAGTTTTTTCAACCATATTGCACACCACCTTCTATAATACCATGATAGCATAATATTGGATAAAGCACAAGGCTTATATAGCAAAAAATCCAACACCAAAAGGTGTTGGACTTTTCTGGCAGGGGCACAAGGACTTGAACCCTGAGCCTACGGTTTTGGAGACCGCCGCTCTACCAATTGAGCTATACCCCTATATTAAAATGGTGGGCCTTCGGGGACTCGAACCCGGGACCGTCCGGTTATGAGCCGGATGCTCTAACCAACTGAGCTAAAGGCCCATATATCTGGAACAGTTGGCCCGTCAACGCATAGGATTATACCACAGGTTTTTATAATTGTCAATAGCTAAGAGTTAAAATATCCACTTTTTTTAAATTTTGGGAGCCGATCCTCTGATCGGCTCCCTGAATATCATTTCGGCGGAACTCAAAGCCGTTCCCTTACATCCGACGGACGAAGGTTTGCACCATGCCGTCTTTATCTCTGGCAACGGTGACCATAGTCCAAGCATCCTTGATCTCCTCCAGTGATCCGCAAGTCTGCAAGTCACCGGGATGGAATGACAGGATCTGTGTTGCGGAAGGTACCGCTCCACGCTGTACGGATCTCTTGGTTGCTTCCCAATGGATCACATCCTCTGCCCGTGCCGCAAGAGGCAGGTGGGAAAAGCGTTTTGCGAATTTGTCCGAGGCAATGATCCTGCTGACCTTTTCGTTTTCGGACATCCGTTCTTGGGCGGTAAGGATCTCTTTATAATCCTCTACAAAGTCCAGGTACATCTGTATCATATTCTCTCTGTCATATTGGCGAGCATAATACAGATATGCAGGTTTCAGGCTGTTAAATACATTGAGGAAGGTGGTAAAGTACGCCGCCTTGGATCTCAGTTCTGTGCGATACTCCTTATACTGGAGGAACAAACGGGGATGTCTCTTTATAAAGTCCTCACATTCCACCACACCGATATCACCGGCCTGATCGGAATGCACCTCTGCGGGAGTCAGACGGTCTCCGTATTCCTCACCCAGAGCCGTTCCCGGTAGGAAGGCACACAGGTGGTAATTGATCTGGACATTCTTAATATTCATCAGATCGATCATAAGAGCCAGAGTCTGAGACAGATCCTCATAGGTTTCCTGAGGGAAGCCGTATATGAAGGATGTGGCGACTCCGATATTTAGAGAAGACAGGAAACGAATCATAGGCAGTACGGTTTCCAGCTTCAGATTCTTATTGATCAGCTTTTGCATACGGGGAGAGCCGGTCTCGATCCCCAGATAGATCCATCTCATGCCGGAGTCTGCCATGGCTCGCACCATTTCTTCATCGATGCAGTCCACACGGGCACTGCAGTTCCATCGGATGCCGCCATCCAGTTCCCGAAGCATACGGCAAACCTCCAGCACACGCTTCCGATCCATGGTGAACATATCATGTTCAAAAGCAAAATACTTCAGCCCGTACAGTTCACTGAAATGCTTGACTTCTCGAACGATCCGTTCCGGAGACTTGAGGCGGTATTTCCGACCCCAGAAGGTTTTGGTACTGCAATAGGTACAGCCAAAGGGACAGCCTCTGCCAACATCGATAGAAAAGCAGGTCTTGGGATCTACTCGAACTTCTCCGGGAACCACGGAAAAATCAGGGATCGGCAATACATCCAGATCTTTGATAAATTCCGGTCTGGGATTGGACTTCACTTCTCCGTCGGAACGATATACCAAACCGTCAACAGACAGATCCGGTTCCATCTTCAGCAGGGAGGAAAAGAAGGGATATACAGTATTTTCCCCTTCTCCGCGGCAAATATAGTCTACCCAAGGGATCTCTTCCAGAGTCTCCATGGCGATGATATCGGCCTGAGGACCTGCAAATACGATATAACAGCCTAATTTCTCCTTGATCTGCTCCGCCATCAGGAGCATAATATGATAGCAATCGCATCGGGTATAAAAAGACAGGATCTTCGGCTGTTTCTCCAGAATCATCCGGATCCCCTTTTGGAAAAAAGCAGAATAATCCTTATGAGGATCTCCGATCATGCCAAAGGACAGGATCTCAACAGAGATCTGCTCTTGCCGAAGAATGGTAGAAAGGGTCACAGGACCCAGCGGTTCCTTCAGCGGATCTCTTGTAAGGGTAGGTGTAACAAAAAGCACATCTAACATCTTTTTATCCTCTCAAATCACGTTATGTATGTCGAATCCGAATTTTTACAACGCCCTCGTCATCCTTAAAATAGGTGACCATATATACTGCCGGCGTACATTGATCCAGAGGCACACCCTTTTCTACCTCAGCCGGAGATATACAGGTAACGACGGTAGCCGAGGCCTTGATCCCGCGGTTAACTTCCTGCTTGGCAGAATAGATTTGGTAGTAATCTCGAATCTGTGCTTCGCAGAGGTCTCCCCGGAAGCTTGCCACAAACAGATCATGGTCTGCGATCTCATGAATCATCTCCTCATCGGAAAGATCCTTCCGTTCCAGAGTTTCCCGATTCTTCTCTACGAAATCGTAATACATACGGATCACATCTTCACGGGGATATTTCTCCGCAAGGTACAAATAAACCGGTCGAATCAGCTTCATAACCCCTAGGAAGGTCTGGAAGTGATTCAGTTTGGTTCTCAGTTCCGTAGTATATTCCTCATAGTAGCGGAATAAAGACGGGTGCTTACGGATCAGGTCTTGGCATTCTGCCACGCCTAAAGAGCCGGTCATATCGCAGTAAACATCGGTGGGGCACATTTGATCCTTGTACTGTTCAAAGAGTGCGGTTCCGGGCAAGAAGCTGCAACGGTGCATCTGCAAACGAACCTTCCTCATACGGAGCAGATCGATGACCATGGAAAGGGTTTGGCTGATGTCCTCCTCCGTTTCCTCCGGGAATCCGCAAATAAAGGATGTGGTGACCTGCAAATTCTTACTCAGCAGGTATCCGATCTCCTCTATGATGCCATCTAATTTCAAGTTCTTGTTGACCAGCTTTTGCATACGGGGAGAGCCGGTCTCAATGCCCAGATAAATATGATACAAGCCTGCATCTGCCATAATGTCGATCAATTCCCGATCCACACAATCCAGTCGAGCACTGCAGTTCCAGGTTGCCTTAAAAGGTAGCTCCTTGATCAGACGGCAGGTCTCCATAACCAGCTTCTTATTCATAGTGAACATATCATGCTGGAATACAAAGTGCCGTACACCGAAGCGGTCATAATAATACCGAAGCTCTTCAACGATCCGTTTAGGGCTCTTGAGGCGGTATTTCCGCCCCCAGAAGGTCTTGGTACTGCAATAGGTGCAGCCAAAGGGACAGCCTCTGCCTACATCAATAGGGAAGGCGATCTTGGGATCCACCAAGGCGTCCTCAGGGAAAATACTGTAATCCAACATAGGGATCGTATCCAGATCCTCAATAAGGGCGGGTCTGGGATTCTTGCAGACTTCCCCATCCTTACGGTATACAAGGCCGTCAACCGTCAGATCCGGTTCCCCACGGAGCAGAGAGGAAAACAGGGGGTAAACCGTATTTTCTCCTTCACCACAGCAGATGTAATCCACATAGGGAATCTGTGTTAAGGTCTCCTGTGCCACGATATCCGCCTGAGGGCCACCCATTACAATGATGCATCCCAAACGAGCTTTCACTGCCTCTGCCATTTTCAGCATAATGTGGAAGCAGTCGCTACGGGTATAGAAGGAAAGGATCTTAGGCTTCTTCTCGCAGATTTGGCGGATCCCCTCTTCCAAAAAATCATAGAAATTCGTAGGATCTCCGAACCCGGAGAAAGAAAGGATGTGGGATTCGATCCCCTTGCTCCGAAGAATGGTAGCAAGTAGAAGAGGGCCCACAGATTCCTTCAGTATATTCTTTGAGTCTGTAGGGGTTACAAAAACGATATCTCTCATAGAGTCACCTCATATTCGGTATCATAAAGGACTATTATCTTTATATTATACAAAATTATTGGCATAAAGTAAAGAAATATTCCCTTATATCCCCAAAATCATTCTTTGTTATCTTCTTTTCTGTGGGAAACGAGCCACTGCAAAATGTCCGTATGCTCATAGACCCAATGCCAAATATCGTGGCCCACTCCATGTAGGAGAATACATTCCGGATCACCGCCGGCCTTTCGCACCTCGGCTACCATATTGAGGGTTTCGGACATAGGAACCGTGTCGTCAGCATCCCCGTGGTAGGTGCGGATGGGCAGTTGGGCAAGGCGCCATGCTCTCCAAGAGGTTCCACCGCCGCAAACAGGGGCAATGGCAGTAAATTCTGCCGTATAGCTCATAGCCAGTTCCCAAGTAGCATATCCACCCATGCTGACACCATTGAGGCAAACATTGTTGACATCCACATTGGGCTCACCGTCCCGAATGAGGCGGATCAGCTCCATGACTTCATGGATCACGGTGATCCAGATAATATCACGGCTAAAGAGCTGGGGAGCCAAAACGATGGCACGAATAGGAAGACCCTCATCCAAATACTTGGGGATGCCAAGTCTCTTAATATCCTGAATATCCGTCCCCCGCTCTCCGGCACCGTGCATAAAGACCACCAAGGGAAGCTTTTCGTCGGGCTGTATGTCTGTAGGCTTTGCCAAAATGTATTGGAGAGAAAAGGAAGGCTTTTCCTTGGAAGTGAAGGTGCAAATTTCTTGTGTATAGGTAGTCAGCATAGTTATGATTCCTTCCTGCATTGTTGTAGGATCTGTTGCAGTTCTTCAATTTCTTCGTCTTTGGTTGCCCAGCTTGTGGCAACGCGGATCACACAGCGATCTCCCGGCAACCGTTCCCACAGGGTGAACCGCAAATGGCGAGACAGGATCTGTCGCTGTTCCTCTGTCAGGATCACAAAAACCTGATTGGAGATCAGAGGCATATGGAAGCTGTAGCCAAAGTTTGCAAAAGCATCCCGCATGGCTACCGCCATGGTCATAGCATGATCACCGATCTTAAAATATAATCCCTCTGTAAAAAGGGTATCAAACTGAATGCCGATCAAACGCCCCTTGGCAAGCATAGCACCGTGCTGTTTGACCTTGGTAATAAACTGTTTGGGGCTCTTTCGGGGGAATACCAGAGCCTCACCGCAGAGGGCGCCCAGCTTGGTACCGCCGATATAGAAGGCATCGCACAGTTCTGCCAGAACAGGCAATGTCACGTCATTGGTTGGAGCGGCTAAACCGTAACCCAAACGGGCACCGTCAATGTATAATTTCAGGTCGTAACGGTCGCAGAGACTGCGAATGGTACGAAGCTCTGCCTGAGAATAGAGGGTGCCGTACTCCGTAGGCTGAGACAGGTACACCATACCGGGAAATACCAGATGATCCCTGCTTTCGTCGGCTAAGAAGGTCTCCATATAGCTTTCCAGATCCTTGGGATCGATTTTACCGTCATAGTTGGGAAGCTCCAGAACCTTATGTCCCGTGAATTCAATGGCCCCTGCCTCATGACAGGCAATATGACCGGTCTTGGCGGCTATGACACCCTCATGGGAATCCAGCATGGTGTCAATGGTCAGCTGATTGGTCTGGGTACCACCGGAAATAAAATAAACCTCTGCCGTGGGACATTGGCAGGCGTTGCGGATCCGCTCAGTGGCAGATCGGCTGAAACGGTCATTTCCATAGCCCGGTTCCCTGTCGTAATTGGTCTGTACAAGGGCCTGCAAAATCTTTTCATGACAGCCCTGAATATAATCGTTCTCAAAGGATAACATGGTAGTTCCTCCTATGTTTCATTTTACTTATCATAGCACAGAGGACAAGAAAATACAAGAGATAAGTACGAAGAAAGCCGATCCCGCAGCTTTCTTCAAGCAGCAAAACCGGCTTATTGTTTAAAATTGAGGGAGTGTAAAAATCAGGATCCGTTCCCGTTGGTTGTTTTCCGGAAACAGATCATCGCAGCTGATCTCATCGTAAAAATCCAGCTCATCAACTGTCATCAGGTAGGAAACATACTCATCGGAAGGGAAATAGAAAAACAGGAATATTTCTCTGGGGTGCTCATAATAGGATTCTAAAATTCTTGCCATAGCCTTGTGAAGGATCTCCACGGAAAAGGGGTTAAAGAAATAGCACCGATCTACTTCTGTGGGAACTTGATATTCTTCCGCTCTTCCCAATACGAAGGTTGTATTTCCCCCGGAAAGAGCAGTCCTCCGATTCTCTATAGCTATATCATAGATCTCTTTGTCATATTCGATCCCTATAGTGGTCGCTTTTGTCTCATGGGATAAGAAAAAGTCCACACGACCCTTGCCGCAGCCATAGTCTAAAACCACATTTTCTTCCTCAACAAGGCCGCTGTCTCTTAACCGTTCCAGAACGCTGTAAGGCGTAGGCTCGTAGGGAAAGCGGTATTCATCGGCACGGGAATCATCTCTCCCGGTGGTATGGATTTGCAAGACCTTGTCCCATGAAGTTTCTTTCTCTGTCATTCTTTTCCCTCGGCAATCAACGATTCAATATATTCGCTCCTGCTCCCATCCCAAAAGCAAAATATACATCTGCCATTTTCAAACCGATGATGGCAGTTTTCATATCCGTATAAAATATGGGAGCATTCCGGACATAGACCCATCATTTTTGACTCCGATTTTAAGTACTCACTACCGCACTCACCACAGGTTGCAACAACATCTTTTACGCTATTCATTTCAGATTATCCTTCGCAGTTCTGCAATATGCAATCAAAAGTCTACGAATGTTGCCACATAGTTTCTCAGCATATTGATATGTAGGTTCGTCAATTCTTTTTGTCTCGTACATCAACTTGAGCCAATAGCTCGTTTCATTAGATTCCTTTAGGGCGATCTCCAATTTCGCAACAAAATCCTTCTTGCTCTGTGCGTACTGTGCCTCGTGAATATTCGCACCAACCGATGTGCCGGCTCTTGCAAGCTGATCCGTCATATAGGAACTTTGGGTACAGTTACATCGTCAACAAGATTCACAATAGTAACAGCAAATTCAAATGATAAGGCAAGTAGCTTGTTTTCAGACATGGATACACCTTCTTACCATTTAGTCAAATCATAGCTTGATATTTTAAAATGATATATCGCTAAAGCGATATGATATACGGCTAAAACCGTATGATATACTTGCCAAAAGCAAGTATGATATAATATCCGTTCCCTTCATACGCGCAAGCGTATATCATCTGCGTAGCAGATATCATACCCGTAGGGTATATCATCCGTTACCGCAGGGAACGGATATCATTAAAAAAAGCAGGTTTCTTTCGAAACCTGCTTTTTCGTGGTACGCCGAAAGGGACTCGAACCCCCGACCTACTGGTTCGTAGCCAGTCACTCTATCCAACTGAGCTATCGGCGCATGGTGCACTCACGGTGCTCACATATACTACCACATGAAGTGGGTTTTGTCAAGCACTTTTTTACTAATAATTGAAAAATATTTTTATCTTCAATCTTTCGCAGAGAGCTCCACGCCGTGTCTCAGGATACTCATAGCAGGCACCTTCTTAGGCAGCTGCATACGGAACAGCATCTGGGGTGTGCGAGGCTGTTCCAGCGCATTTCCTTCCATATCCTCCATCATGGGAACCGTCAGTTCAAAGGGGCGCAGATCCGGCCCTACGATCTCCATCTTGTCCCCT
>JAZOXB010000008.1:0-10032 GCA_045659585.1 Faecousia sp.
TTGCCCATAAAAGGATATCGCCCATTAAAGGGTACCATGAACATATTCTTGTGCATGGTGGGTTTGAAGGTGTTCATGATCCATTCTACCATAACCTCTGCTCCGTCCAAGGCAAAGGCCGTCCCTGCCATGGCAGAGTAGGTATACATCATACGGTTGACCAGCACATCCGTACCGTAGGTTCCTTCCAAGGGCCAATGCTGATGGCAGATGTAGGAACCATCTTCTTTAATGCCTTCTACCGTATCATAATGGGGCTCTAAGTAATAGGCCAGATTGGTTCGGGTTTCTTCCATAAGAGCAGTATTTTTGGTCAGAGAAGCGATCATGGCACAGATATTCAGTCTGGAACGGCGGTAACCCAAGGTGGCAGTATCTGTTTTTCCGTCATTGTTGGGACGGCAGATATCAATAAAGTACAGACAGTTATCGGTGTAGGACTTGGCAATACTGCTCTCGGTGGTATTGGCATAGGGATACATCACCAGAAGCGTCCGCAGGATCTCCAGAGGGCCACCGTAGGCCCAGTCCCACCAGTTATAGATGGCGCCCCGATTGGAACTGGCGCGCTGTGCGTCAAAATAGGTCTTGTTATAGAAGTTCAGACCCTTCTTCAAGCCAAAGAAAATGGCATCCCTAAGTTCCTGATTTTGATAAAGCTCTTGGGTTACTGCATTTCCGTTGCTGTCCTTATAGATATAGCTGCTGCCCCGTGTGCCGTAGGCCTGCGCCATTTTGTAAAGGTCAACAAACTGCAAACGCAGGTCATTACTGGTGGTCTCGGTGGTCATATTGACGGAGCCAAAAATCCGCTTGGAGTTGGAGCGGTTTTTCTCCAGATCCTGCCATGCGACACCTGCCTTGTAGCTGATGCCTGAGGTGGACAGACCTGTGGTGCCGCTCTTGACTCCTACGATATCCCGGATCACAGGATCGTCCCAATCTACGCTGTCATTGCCGCAGAGAACCTTCTTCCAGTTACTGATCAGAGCGTTCCAATCAGAGGTGGTGTAAGAGGCTGCCCGGACAGTGGTGGGCTTAAGGGGTGTCATTGTCAGTAGAAGGGCAACAAGGAGAAGTGCTGAAATCAAGCGTTTATACATATGAACCATCCTTTCATTTTCCGTTTTCTATCCAAAAAAGCGGTAAGTCATTGATCCGATCTGCAAATGAGATTCCCGTTTCAAGTGTATCTCGGATGCATAGGATTACTTCTCATTATATCATAGATTTTTATAAGTTCAAATAAAAACACAAAATTCGAAGATAAAAAAAGTTCCCCGGGTTGAGGATGATCCTCAGCCCGGGGAAGTTGGGGGTTAGGGTGCGAAATAGGCTTTGGCACTGTCGGCGTAGGCAAACAGGGTCTTACACAGAGTGCCTAAGGTGCCGGTTTTGTTGTTGCCGTAGGTATCAGCGCCGTAGTGCAGAGTGCAGGATACAGGGATATTTCCTTCGTAGATCTGTGCGGAAACTACGGTGCGAAGCTCTGCGGCTAAGAGACCGTCAAAGGAGAAAGCATACAGGCCGTTTTTAGAATTGTAAAGTTCTGCTCCCGTGAGGATGAATTCTTTGGTCTCACCCTTAATTCCCGGGAAGGAAACCCGGAGGGTCAGATCTTCCACATTTCCCTTGTAGTTTGCAGGGTCAAAGATAAACTTCACAGTGACCTTAGAGGCCAGATCCAAAGACTTACCTGTCCATGTGACGGTAGCGTTGTCCAGATCATTGAGGACAGTATTATTGTTGCCGAAGGTAAGATTGCTTAGGACACTCAGGAAGGTCTTGTGTTCCTCTGTCATAGTGGCATCTGCAAGGCTGTCTGTACGGTAACCCTTGAAGATCTGGGCAGCAGAGCCATAGCGGAGGAGATCTGCACACAGGATCTTCAGATTTTCAGCGGCACCGGGTTTGTTTAACTGGGAATAGGCATATTGGGCAATGGAGTACCGATCCTCTTGTGAAATATAGTCTTGGCCGTCCTTGGTCATATGGAGGGTTCCGCGGATCTCGTCATTCATATTGACAGCAGTAAGGCCTGTTAGGGTGAAGTAATAGAAGCTCCCATTCGGAACAGGCTCGATTTCTACAACGGTGCCGTTATACAGGGTACACTCCAAGTAATAGCTGTCGTACTCTGCAAGGTCTGTGGTGCGGACTGCAAAACTCACAGAAATATCGCTTGCCAAATTCAGGGTATGTCCAATTTGGATGGAGGAATCCACTATATATTTCCCCTCGCCGCAATTCGTGCACACATCGTTCACAAAATTGTGTCCTGTGGCCGGAATGGTTTGTGCTACCTGCAGAACCTGTCCGCAGTCAAGGCATGTACTTCCTTGGGTAGAGCCATCCTGTGTGCAGGTAGGTGCCTGTGCCTGCTGAATATTACAGTCCTGATGATAGAAGGTGCCATCCTTAGATACCACCGTATCTGTAGCAAGGCGGTTCTCCTCATAGCCGATCAGTGCAAAATGCTCCAGCAGTTCAAATTCTGTATCCAAACCCTGAGATGCAAGTTCGGGGTAAGCTTTTGCATAATAGCCCGTATCGAACAGGGGAGAAAGCTGCTTGGGACAAGCACTCTGCTCCTCTGTAAGATCCATGTGATCCACAAAGTGATAAAAAGCCTGAACATAGTCTCCGTGGAGATCATAGCGGAGGGCATAGTCATTTTGGTTCATATAGAAGGCTACATCGAAGAAAGGACTTGCCGAGCGGCCTTCTTCTATTCCGTATTCAATGAAATGGTTATACAGCTTCGTCTCGTCTGTCCCGTAGGTTGTTTTCAGATCGGGGTATCTCTCGGCATAATACTGTGCGTCAAATACATAGGGGCGGAGCTTTGCCGGGATTTCTACGTAAGCAGTGGTTCTGTCAGTGGGGAAATACAAAACCTGAGGCCCATCGCAGGAAACAAGATCCACCATTCCCAGTGCCTTGATCCACTGCCTGACATAATACTGGGTAACACCGGCTGTGGAGGGGGCATTATAACACCACTTGGGAGTAGGCCAGAGGGCGATATCCGGGTCGATGGCCTGATAGACCACCTTCTGAACAGCGTTGGTTCCGTGATGGGCGATTTGTACAATATCGCTCTTGAGGCTGAAATACTTGCTGTTGTCTGTTTTGTTGGCATCGTGATAGCGTTTGAGCATAATGCCTGCAGACTGGGCGGCATCACCCATAAAGAGGATGGTTTTTCCGCCCATAGTGACTCGGAATACCACGCTGGAATTATTCAGATTGTCTGCGGTGAGCTGGGCGATGGTTTCGTTGGTATAGTTGTGACTGGCAGTTTCCTTTGTTCCGGAATACTTGGTGGTAATGTTATCACAGCCCCAGAATACATCCTCCACAGTCATGAGAATGTCAATATGTACATCATCAAAGTCAAAGGAGGAATTGCATTTTCCACTGTGTACAGTGTTGAGGCTCACAGATCGAGTGGCCTCGCCTTGAAGGTTCTTTAGCTTTTTCACCGCGTTATGAACCTTAGAGCATCCGCCTATGATGCCGTTGGGGTCGTCGTTGTAAAAATATTTATTGATTTCTGCCGTTGTGGGCATACGATGGTAGAAGGTATCTACCGTGATTTGGGATGCGTAGTTGTTGGAAATGCCAACCAATGCCCCGTAATGATCTGTATGGGGGTGGGTTAGGAACCAGGCATCTACATGGGGTGTGGAGTCTCCTGTGACCTTCTGGAGATAGGCAAAGAGATTGTCACTGTCAAGGTTTGCCCAGCCGCCGTCGATGACGATGGTCTTCCCCTTGCTCGTGCGGATCACATAGGACATATTCTGCTGATAGTCGTTCTTCTCTGTATTGGGATTGACACAAGGAAGCTGATGGAGGGTGGATACCCCAACACTATCTGTTACAACGGGGAGAACGCCCATGTTGATCAGATCGATGGAATAGATCATCTGCCCATTGGTCAGAGAATTGCCCTCAATGGCAAAGTACAGCTTTCCGTTCAGACTTTGCAGACCGTTAATAGAAGATGTGCCAACGTTGGCAATGGATGCCTGACACTGATAGGTACCGGCACTGTTCATCTTGCCGATCATAGGAACCACGTCTCCGGCACCGCCACAGGTGAAAATAACATTCTTGGATGCCAACTCTACCCCTTGGAAAGAGCTGTTGGGGCGGACGATCTGGGAAGATCCTGTCTGGGTGAAAGCATAGACCAGCTTGGTACGGGGTGTTGCTTGGGACAGATCCACAGATTGGCTTGCATCCAGCAGAGCGTTCAGCCCTTTTGTGTCGTAGCAAGCATAAGTCACGGAGCCTTCCGATGTTTGCACACGGAAGATGGTATACTGACTGTTACCACAGACATTGATCCGATACCCTGTCCCCAAACGGGAGCCATCCTTAGAGGCGTAGTTCAAATGATTAAAACGGTTAAGCTGGGTATATGTGTAGGTTTTGCCTGCCTCATAGGGCACTCGGGCAACCTGAATGGAATAATTGGTGGTTGCAGCAGTATCTATTTTACATCCTACATAAAAATACAGCTTATTGTTGTAATAATACCCGGCAAGAGATTCGCCCCTGCCACAGTTGTTCAGGGTCATGTGATCCTGATAGACAGCCTTATCCCCCTGAATGGTCAGCCGAGACAGATAGGTGATTCCGGAGCCGCCGTGCTGGGTAACATACAGAGTGGAATCGTCAAAAAAGAAATTCTGCACCACAGCTGAAAAAGGAAGCCCCGTCAGAGTATATCGGTAATCTGCATTCAAGCTGACCGAGGCAGTGGGTGTGGGTGCTGCTACAACGGCAGGGATCATTGACAATAAAAGTGCCAATACCAAAAGAAGTGCTAAAACCCGTGATTTCATATGTTTCTCCTACCCTATTACGCCTCCGTTTTTCAAAACGGAGAATCATTAACAGTATCACATTCGCCCTTCTCTATTGTGCAAGAAAGGTTTCTATAATTGTATCACATTACTGCCAAATAAATCAATACCAATATATCCTCGTTTTGAATCAGTCCACAAAAAACCCTCGTTATATTTATAAAAATTCCTCTACGACAGTGGAAGGCGATCGTAGAGGAATTTCGGTTTGTTATGTCGGAGTTTTCTCAGCTTTTGAAATAGGCTTTGGCGCTGTCGGAGTAGGCAAAGAGGGCTTTGCACAGATCTCCCAATGCGCCTGTTTTATTGTTGCCGTAGGTGTCGGCGGCGTACTGCAGGGTGCAGGATACGGGGATATTTCCTGCGTAAATTTGGGCAGATACGACTGTTCTCAATTCTGCGGCAAGAAGGGTATCCAGAGTAAAGGAATAGTAACCCCTGCCCTCGTTGTATACTTCCCAAGCCTCTACGGATAGGGTTTTGGGGTTGCCCTTTACATCGGTATATGCTACCTGCAAGTTCAGATCTGCCAAATCCCCATTATAGTTTTGGGCATCGAAAATAAACTTCAGTTCTACCTTGGAATCAAGATTCAGAGCCTTTCCTACCCAAGTAACAAGTGCATTCTCCCCATCGTTCAGATACAGGTTTGTATTGCCGAAGGTCACTTCATCTATATCGGAAAGATAGACTCGGTGGGCGTCACTCATTGCACTGTCTGCAAGGGCATTTGTGCGGTAGCCCTTGAACACTTGGGCCATTGCACCGTACCGAAGAAGATCGGCACAGAGACGCTTGAGCGCAGAGGGCGCACTTGCTTTATTCAGCTGAGAATAAGCATAGGTAGCAACACTGTACTCATCTACAGGAGAATAGTATTCCTGCCCATCCTTGGTTCCGTGCAACACAGAAGTAATGGAGTGATTCATTTCCACGGCAGTCAAACCGGAGAGAGTGAAATAATAGTAGTTTCCATTCTCCACAGGATACAGGCGAAGAGACTTTTCGCTTATCTTTTCGTTTCCTTCGTAGATATCAAGGATGCTCTCAATATAGACCGTATCCATATCGAAGCCTGTAAGAGCCGATTTCTGAATTGCAAGATTCACTGAAATATCACTTGCCAGATTCAGTGTATGACTGATTTTCCAACCGGGTTCCTCTACAGGATCACGAGGCTCTACCTGACCGCAAGCACATTCCTTTTCTGTATACATATGAGGTGCCCCGGAGAGGTAATCACAGATACTACAAGTCACGGTGTGATAGTCTGCATTTGCCTGTGTGTAGATATAAGCATGTCCCAAAGGCGGAAGCTCTTCGGTCAGGTTTTCCTCGCAGAGTTGGCAGACATATCGTACCTTGCCGGTTTCTGTGCAGGAAGGAGCGTATGTTACAGTACCCTCATCCCATTCATGTTCGCAGGGTGCCAGAAGCCGTGCCAACATGGTAGGATCCACTGTAAATCGCACCGATCTGGCTTCCATAGTGGGGTGGGTTTGTGGCACGTCGTAGGCGTACTTGATATGGGTAACAGACACAATGCCCTTCGTGCCGGGGTTGGAGATCATGACATAAATATAACTCGTATCCCCGGAAGCTTGCCACATAGAAGCCGGGATCTCCAAAGGATAATACTGATCTGTGGCCGTCCCAATGGTTCGTGTGGAGCCCCCGGACTTGGCATCGGATACGATGGCTCCTATGCCGGTAGTCATGGATACCGTTGAGCCGTCTGCACTCTTTACGCCCATGTCGATACTTGCAGGGATCCTGCCTTCGACTTCCAGTTTGAAGGCAATGGAATGGCCGGGAGCCAGATATACCTCGTTATTGGGTCCGTCGGCCTCATATTTTGCAATGGAGCCGGTAGAAGTATCTCCGTGATTGTCCATGTAGACCACACCGTCTATGGTGGCTTCGGGGAGATCCTTACCCGCATCGATCAGAATGTCTCGCAATTCCTTAAAGATGGGATCTGCTTCCCCGTGTTTTTGATAGACTTCATAGGCATGGGAGGCGGTCTCCCCGGTATCCTCTGTGTTAATGGTTTGATAGATCCGCACCGCGTCGAAATAGAATTCTCCACCGCGGTTCAGAGTCGGCACAATGGTGTTGGTGAATGCCTCGTTGACGAAAATATGAACCGTGTACGCTCCGTAGGGCAAACCGGTAACGGACACAACAGGGATCTGATAGAGCTCGGTTTCGCCCTTGTTCATGACTGTTACCGTCTTCTTAACAACACCCTCCCTATCGCAGACTACCACACGGAGGTTGCCTTGTTCTTTGCCGGTACGGCTGATAATATCGAAGCCGGTACCTGTAAAGGGGAAGGACACTTCTGTATAGGTTTTGCCCTCTTCGTAGTGGATGTAATTGATACGATTGCCTTCTGCATCCAGAATTTCATTGCCGTTTTCATCGGTCTTATACTTGATCATAGGAACCTTGGAGCCGGTTACAACCATGGAGCTACCGCCGGAGTATTCTCTGTTTTGGTCATAGGAGGCATCGTAGCCATAGATATTATTTTCCTCTGCAAAGCCTGTCTTGGGGCCGATATAGAGGTAATCTATGGTGACCTTGCCCTTTGCGCCGCTGAGGCACATAACATCTCCGAAGAAAATACGCAGTTTTGTAATGGCAGACTGCCGGCAGAATGCCTGACCCAAGCTATCTGTTAAATGGATGGTTGCGGTCATATACTCTCCGTTAGACAAATAGTTTTCGGGGATCGGTGAGAGTGCCAGTCGGTGCTTGGTATCATCCTTCGCTCCATTGAAATACTGGATGGTAAAATAAGGATAGCCTCTTCCGGACCCTAACTCAAAGCCCTCCATCTTGAAGCGGATCTGAATGATCTCCGCATCCTTGGGATTATAATTCAGGGGCCAAGTCCCGTATGTGCCGTTGACGGTATCAAACCAAGCATAGTATCCGGTCTCTGCACCCTTTTCAGCTTTCAGTTCCAAAGTGCCGGTTGCGTTGTCAATGGAAATGGAGGTGTGGAGGGCATCTTTGTTGGTAGAGGTGTAATAATTGTTGGCAATTGCACCCGGATCATCGTAGTTGATATTGCTGTAGGTGGAATTGTAATGGGCTTTATCCTCCGGGCTGTTGCCGAAACCGAAGAAAAGGGAATTGTCGGGATAGGTAACCTCGGAGCTTGCACTGTCGGAAAGCTGTGCTTTTGCGGTAGAGGCATCTGCATTGCCCCTATACTCCCACTTGCTGCTTTCGCTTGCGGATATAAAGGTAAAGGGGGAGTTTTTGAAGTTATCAAAGTTCTCCAAATCTATATCCGGCCCTACATAAACCCAATCGTATTCAAAAGTACCGCCCTCGGCATATTCATTGGATGTATCATTATAAGTAGGATCCAAACGCAAACCGCTGATGGTAGTACCTACGGCGCTGGGAAGGAGCTGCAGAGTAACCGTCTGCCACTGACCGTTGGGAACATACTCTCCATTTCTGGCTCCATAAGGGGCGCTGGTACCGGAATAGGCATCGGTAATGAAGAAAGCGTCCAGTCCTTTTCCTGTACCGATATCAGACCGAATGCGAACCTTCACCACATCAGTATCCTTGAGGGTATAGTTCAGGGTGGAAGTCCCATTTGTCATTCTAACATGGGGGTCATTGGCGGAGATCGTGCCTTTGAGAACCCCGTTTTCCTTGGTCAGACCGGTTACATCGTGCACTACCTCCCAATCAATACCATCCGTGTCATCGAACTCAACGATCACAGGCTTCTTAACCTCTTCCTTGGGGCCTACATATACCCAGTCAATAGAGAAATCGCCGGAGGTCATATATGTACCATTTAACGCAGGGTCAAAGCGCAGGCCTCGAATTTCCCTGCCTACGATAGCCCCCTCCAAAGGAATTTCCACGATCTTCCAATTTCCGTCCGGAATATAGTTTTCCGTTCTTACCACATATGTTTCATTTGCATTGGTGTTCAAATCTGTAAAGAAATACACCTCGAAGCCGGTTCCGGTTTCTGCATCGGACTGAACGCGGATTCGCACGGTATCCCCCGCTTTGACTCTGTAGCCGTATCTACGGGTTGCGGCAGTCATCAAAACATAGGGATCGCTATCTGTAATAGAGCCTTTGAGATAGCCGCCGTCGGCGGTATCCTTGGTAACAGTAGTGGCTTTGCTATTCCGATCCCATGCAGTATAGTCGTTTGGACCGAAGCCCATGACAATATAGGGCTCCACTTCCTCATCGGGGCCGATATAGATCCAGTCCACCTCAAAGGTACCTTCTTTACTGAAATTACTCACAGGGTCAATACGGAGACCGCGAACGGTCTTTCCTACAACCGCATCGAAAATAGGCAAAGTAATGGTCTGCCAATTCCCATCGGCAGTAAAGCTTACATCCGCTGTTGAAATGCCACCTGCGGGTTTTTCATTGGTCTCCGTCATAAAGAATACCTGCAAATTGGTACCTGTGCCGCTTTGCACCTTGATACGCACCTTTACCACATCGCTTGACTTGACAATATAGTGTAAGGAATCCGGCTTGTTGGTCATCTCAACATGAGGATCAGTGCCTGTGACGGTGCCGGAGAGAACTCCGTTTTCCTCTTTCACAGAGCTGATGTTTGCAGGGGAGCCCCATGTAGTATCGTCATCGGCACCAAAGTGAACCAGCAGACTATCGGTTCTGTCAATGTGATGGATCCCGGTGTATAAATCTGTTTCATAGTAGGTGGATGTGGCGGGAATAAATGTGATGCCCTTGGTAATATAGCGTGGTCTGTAGCTCGCATCCGCAGTGGAGGTGACCTTAAACACAGCATAGATGGTCTGCGTCCCCTCCATAATCGTCTTAGGGGTAAAGCGTAGTGTTGTAGGAGCCACCATATCAAAGCGATAGGCATCGGTTGTAAGACCTGTCCCCTTGCCATCTAAACTCAGACCGGAAGGCTTGGTGAAGCTAACACTGCCGGTACTTCCGGTGAGGCTTGCCCCAACATAGGTCACCACCTCATCTGCACCGACACGGAGGCTGTCAGCCACCTGCACCAATTCAATGTCCGAAGATTTGCCGTAATCCAGCACCGCCGCAAAGTTGTCACCTGCTGCGAGTTTGGCCATGGTATCGATGATAGCCTGGGTCTTTTGGTTAATTTCTG
>JAZOXB010000009.1:0-9676 GCA_045659585.1 Faecousia sp.
GAAATCCTCATTGCCCTGATGGGTCGCACCGTCTTCACCAACAGACAGACCGCCGTGGGAACCAACGACCTTAACATTGAGCTGAGGATATGCAATAGAGTTACGAACCTGCTCCCATGCTCTGCCGGAAGCAAAAATTGCGAAGGTGTTGGTGAAGGGCTTGTAACCGCAGGTAGCCATACCGGCGGCAACGCCGGTCATGTTGCATTCTGCAATGCCCATATCAAAGAAACGCTCGGGATACTTGGTTGCAAACCCCTTGGTCATAGTAGCATTGGCAAGGTCTGCATCGAATACTACCAGCTCGGGGTACTTTTCTGCCAGCTCTACCAGAGCTTCGCCGTAAGCGGCACGGGTTGCGATCTTTCCTGCCATATTACTTTCCCTCCAATTCTGCCAAATAAGCTTCTACTTCTGCCTTGGCCTGCTCGTACTGCTCGTCATTGGGAGCCTTGCCGTGCCAGCCGTAGTTGTTCTCCATGAAGGAGACACCCTTACCCTTGGTGGTCTTGAGGATCAGCATAGTGGGCTTGCCCTTAACGGTCTTAGCCTCTTCGAAAGCGGCAACCAGAGCATCATAGTCATGGCCGTCTACTACGATCACATGCCAGTTAAATGCACGGAACTTCTCGTCCAGAGGCTCGGAGGGCATAACATCCTTGGTTGCGCCGTCGATCTGCAGACCGTTGACATCAACCATGGCACACAGATTGTCCAGACCGTACTTTGCGGCGGACATAGCGGCCTCCCAAATCTGACCCTCGGCGATCTCGCCGTCGCCCATAGCGGCATAAACACGGTAGTCCTTCTTGCCTACCTTGCCTGCCAGTGCCATACCCACAGCGGTAGACAGACCCTGACCCAGGGAGCCGGTGGACATATCAACACCGCGAACATGACGCATCTCGGCATGGCCGGAGTAGTGACCCTTAATGGAACGGAAGAGCTTCAAATCTTCCTGAGGGAAGTAGCCACGGAGAGCCAGAACGGGGTACAGTGCAGGGGTGGTGTGGCCCTTGGACAGCACGAAGCGGTCACGGTCGGGATTCTGAGGATCTGCGGGATCCACATTCATAACATTGAAATACAGGGTCGTCAGAGCATCGATAATAGACAAGCTACCGCCGATATGACCGGATGCGGCAGTGTGAACTGCATCCAGACCCAGAAGTCTTGCCTTGGCTGCCATAATGGCAAGCTGCTTACCGGTTAATTTTTCCATATTAGTTTCCTTTCGTTTGATCATTAGTCGGAAAGATTATAACGCCAATAGAACTCCACACGATTTCTCTGCAGACGGAGAGTATTGATCTCCTCAGAGAACTCCTTGGTCAGAACACCGTCTACCCACAAGGTTTTTCTGCGGAAAAGCACAGGGATGGTATCCTGTACCATATTCTGATATTGGAGCCACGCACTGCCCTTCCATTGGCAGATGTCAAAGATCTCGTTTATCAGGTAGCTGGGAGAGATCACAGGGCCTTCGCCCTTGACGTCCTTCCCCAGGATCTCCCGAGCCGCATCATTGACCCAGATCAGGTAGGGTGTGGTGTAGAGATTATAGTTTCCTT
Source organism: Faecousia sp. (assembly GCA_045659585.1). Lineage (GTDB taxonomy): Bacteria > Bacillota > Clostridia > Oscillospirales > Oscillospiraceae > JAZOXB01. Next base: position 1,572 of record JAZOXB010000009.1, read on the forward strand.
CGGCGGTTTCGTCGCTGATATTGATGCCCAGAGCCTCATAAATGCTGTTGTTATCTCCCAAGGTAGGCTTGTGATCTCCGAAGAAGACCATGACCACAGGCTCCTCGTCCTCACGGAACATATCCACATAGGAGGATACCGCATTGCCCGTAGCCTCGATACCGGACAGATAGTTATTCAGCATATTGTAGGAGGGCACATCAAGTCTCTCATCGGAAACATATTCCTCCCCCAAAAGCGTCTCCGCTTCATAAGGGCTGTGATTCTGATAGGTCAGATGGAAAGCAAAATAAGGCTTCCCCTCGGAGGTATTTTCCAGATACAGATCTCGCAGAATGGGGAACAGATCCTCATCCCTGCCATGATAGACCCCGGGGTATTGATTGAAATAGTTTTCTTCGTAGAGACCGCTTGCAAAGCCCAACCGTTCATTAACGACCTGTCGATGATAGAACCAGGTGTCTCCCGGATGGGTAAACTGTGTGAAATAACCGCTGTCGTTGAAATAGCGGATATAGGAGTTTGTGGGAACACTGTAGCTGGGATGGACATAGGTGAAGCCTGTCATTACAGATCGCTCCGTATTGACCGTGCCGCCACCCAGAACATCTACCACCAATGTACCATGGTAGCTTTCCTCCTCCAGTCTGTGCCAGCTGTCATAGGGATCCTTTTGGAAAGTGATCCCCAGCTCAGACAGATCGGCAAAGGTTTCCAGCATATGGATCTGAACATTGATCCGACGATCCTCGGGAATCAGCTCCCCGTCATATTCTGCCAGAATATTCTCCACCACTTGGGGATCGTAATTGGGAGGCTCCTGAACCAGGAGATCCGTAATCGAGAAGATAAAGGAATAGATCACCCCTCGTTTGGATGCACGCTCCGGTCTCTTCCAATCGTTAAAATAGGTAAAGTCACTTCTGCCGAAAGCCACATACCGTGTCTCATCGTTGTAGTAGGGATCCCACATAAACTGCACAAAGGCCAGCGCCAGGAGAAAGACGATGGGTCTGGTGTACCAAAGCTTTTTGGGGATCCGCCACTTCGCCACAACCGCGAGGAAAATGATCCCGCACAGAATGCAAACCACACCGGTCCAGAAGGCGGTGGGAAGCTCAAAAGAAAATTCCCCACCTGCGTTGGCTCCCTCTGCCATAGTCAAGAGGTCCATAGCTACAAGGGGTTCCGCGCGGAATTTTACCTTAAAGTGGTTGGTAAATACCAGAAGGTAGCCTGTAATACTTGTGAGCAGGAAAGAAAGCCACATTCTGTTGCAGATCAGATACAGGATCAGCATCAATACCGCAACAGGGAGGTAGTTGAGGAGCATCATAAAAGGCTCCCCAAAATAGTACAGCAATCTGTGGAAGCTAAAGGTCAGGGTTCCTAACCACATTAGCAGAACAGTCAGTGCCGCGGAGGTCAGGAAAAAGCTAATAACTGTCAGAATAAAGCTTTTCTTACCCGTAGGTTCCGTCAGACCCCTGACTCGTTCCATGAATTTCTTCATCATAGGATCAACTTAGGCTCAGAAAGCCAGCTTTTCACGGAGGTAGGACTTCAGCTCTGCAATGGGGATACGAACCTGCTCCATGGTATCACGTTCGCGGACGGTAACACAGTTATCGGCAGGAGTATTCTCGTCGCCAACGGTGGCAAAGTCAACGGTAATGCAGAAGGGGGTGCCGATCTCGTCTTCACGGCGATAACGCTTGCCGATGGAACCGGCATCGTCGAAGTCTACCATGAATTCCTTCTGGAGGTCACGATAGATCTCTTCTGCAGCGGGGCTCAGCTTCTTGGACAGGGGCAGAACCGCAGCCTTGAAGGGAGCCAGAGCAGGATGGAACCGCAGGACGGTACGAACATCGTCGTTGCCCTTCTTGTCCTGACCGACGACTTCTTCGTCATAGGCATCAACCAGGAATGCCAGGAAGGAACGCTCAACACCCAGGGAAGGCTCGATGACATAAGGAATGTAGTGCTCGTTCTTTTCCTGATCGTAATAGGTCAGATCCTTGTTAGAGGTGTTCTGGTGCTGGGTCAGGTCATAGTCTGTACGGTCTGCAACGCCCCACAGCTCGCCCCAACCGAAGGGGAACAGGAACTCGAAGTCGGTGGTAGCCTTGGAGTAGAAGCACAGTTCATCGGGGTCATGGTCACGGAGACGGAGATTTTCTTCCTTCATGCCCAGGGACAGGAGCCACTGCTGGCAGAAGCCTCTCCAATATGCAAACCACTCCAGATCGGTGCCGGGCTGGCAGAAGAACTCCAGCTCCATCTGCTCGAACTCACGGACGCGGAAAATGAAGTTGCCGGGAGTGATCTCGTTACGGAAGGACTTGCCGATCTGGCCGATGCCGAAGGGCAGCTTCCGACGGGTGGTACGCTGTACGTTGGTAAAGTTGACAAAGATACCCTGTGCAGTCTCGGGGCGGAGGTATACGGTGTTCTTTGCATCCTCGGTAACACCTTGGAAAGTCTTGAACATCAGGTTAAACTGGCGGATATCGGTGAAATTCCGCTTGCCACAGGTGGGGCAGGCGATCTCATGCTCGTCGATGAAGGCCTTCAGTTCTTCATTAGAGAAAGCATCGATGGGCTTGGGAAGCTGGGTGCCGGTCTCGGCGCAGTAGTTCTCGATAAGCTGGTCGGCGCGGAAACGCTCCTTACACTCACGGCAGTCCATGAGGGGATCGGAGAAGCCACCCAGGTGACCGGAAGCGACCCAAGTCTGAGGGTTCATCAGGATAGCGGAATCCAGACCTACATTGTAGGGATTTTCCTGTACGAACTTCTTCCACCAAGCCTTCTTAATATTGTTCTTCAGCTCTACGCCAAGGGGGCCGTAGTCCCAAGTGTTGGCAAGGCCGCCGTAGATCTCGGAGCCTGCAAAGACGAAGCCTCTGCCCTTACAGAGAGCAACGATTTTTTCCATGGTTTTTACGGTATTTTTTAACATAAGAACCTCCAAAAAAAATTCTATTTTTACGAATACAATTATAGACCCAAAGACCATGTATGTCAATCTTTATTTTCGATATCGATGCATATCTTGCCCGCCAAAGGGCATATCTTCCTCTCTTGTCCTCACGAACCGAAATACTGCAGAGTTACCCCTCTTTCCGTGAGACCGCCCCATAGATCATATTGCATCGTATCTAACCGAATCCATAAACGGGGATTTGAATATTTAAAAAAGGGCTGTCTCGCAAGACAGCCCAATGGGATCGATCGATTCTTTAATTGCCGTTTATTCTTCAAATACCCGCAGAGTAATTACCTCGTCATCCTTCATGGAATAGACAGCCTCTGCATCCTCATCCAGAGAATCGTAGCAGGGCTCCTCAGCACTGTAAAACACACAGGTTCCGCAGGAAGAGGAGATTTTACGGGGAACGGGAGCCATACGGGCTTCCACTCCCAGATTTTTCAGACTTCGATGGGTCTTTAAAGCGGCCAGATGGGTGTGGAATGTAGCTATGTATTGAATCATTTGGTTAAGGTCAGGGAGTACTCGTCGTCCTCCAATTCCTTCACAGCGACCCGGTATCCGGCATGATTGGCAAAACGGGTCACATTCTGCACAGCGGTGTTGTTATCTACCAGAACCTCAAGGGTTGCGGGATTGCTCTTCTTTACTTCCTGCTGGACCTTCAGTACGGGAAGGGGGCAGGCGAGACCTCTTGCATCGATCATATCAGTTTTCCTTTCTCAGATTGGTAATAGAAATAGCAGCCAGGAGAACCAGGCAGATGATCACAGCGGCAGGGCCGTTGGCACCGTGACCACTACCTGAGGAAGCGGTCTTCAGCGTGTGAGCCAGACCACCGCCTACGATCATGCCGAATACGGTAACAGCGGAGTCGGTGTTGCCTTCGCCGGCAAGGATCAGCTGACGGAGAGGACAGCCACCCAGGAGGCAGGAGCCCCAACCAACGATAGCCATACCCAGGAAGTTCCACAGCCATTCGGTATGTGCAACAGGCTGGCCTTCCATGCCCCAGTTCAGAGTACCCTGAACAGCATTGCCAATCAGAACAGCAACAAGAACACCACCGAAACCTGCCAGCAGGCCGAATTCCTTAAACATGATGCTGTCGCGGATGCCGCCTACCATGCACAGACGGCTTCTCTGTGCCAGAGCACCGACAATGATAGCAACAACGAGAGCCAGAGCCCAGGGAGCGGCCTTGTTGCCGGGAGCGGCGCCGGAAACATAGAGAACGGAGCCAACCAGAGACAGGACGAACAGTGCTACCATAACAATGGGGAATACCATGCCTTCAGCCTTGGACTGCTTGTAAGCACGGCCAAGGGAGAAGTTCTTCTTCAGGAACAGGATGCCGATCAGGATGCCTACAATAAAGCCTGCCAGACCGATAATGGCGTTCAGGTCGCCACCGCCGATACGGATGACCATGCGGAGGGGGCAGCCCAGGAATACCAGAGCACCGACCATGACCACGGCACCCAGAAGGAAGCGAGTGAAGGGGGAGCTACCGCCCTTGGGCTTGAATTCCTTGCTTGCAACAGCCATGATGCAGGCACCGACAATGAGACCTACGATCTCGGGACGGAAGTTGGACAGAGTACGAAGGGTTTCGCCGGCATCGTTGGTAGTGCTTGCACCCTGGAGACCCAGAGCACCTGCAATATCACGGAGGAAGCAGGCAATGCAGAAGCCCATGTTGCCGGGATTGCCGAATTTGGTCAGAACCACAGCGGCAGTGCCAACCAGCAAGCCACAGAGAATGACCAGCCAATTGCGTTTGATGAAGTTTTCTTTTTTCATATTTTTTATGACCTCCTAAGTCGTTATACTGAGAATAGTATAACGCTATAGGTTAAATTTGTCAAGCACTCTTTTACAAGCTCCAACGGATCTCTTGTTCCCCGTGGGCCTTCAGAAACGCATTTGCTTGGGAAAAATGCTTGCACCCGAAAAAGCCCCGATAAGCAGACAGAGGGCTGGGGTGAGGTGCTTTCAGGATCAAACGGGGGGAATCTGTTTTTAACAGTGTTGCCTTCTTCTGTGCATAGGATCCCCACAGCAGAAAGACAATGGGCTGCGGCAACCCATTGGTTGCGGAGATCACTGCGTCCGTAAAGGTCTGCCAGCCATAGTCTCCGTGGCTGTTGGCATTGCCCCGCTCCACTGTCAAAGTAGCATTTAACAAGAGGACCCCCTGTTGCGCCCACGGCGTCAGATCCCCGTGAGGTGCAGGAGAGATCCCCAGATCCTCCTCCAATTCCTTATAAATATTCCGCAGAGAGGGAGGCAGAGGACAGCCTTTGGCGACAGAGAAGGACAGCCCCATAGCCTGTCCCGGTTCGTGATAGGGATCCTGCCCTAAAATGACTACCCGTACCTTTTCCGCAGGAGTGGTGTCCAGTGCGAAGAATTCCCGACCCACGGGAGGATAGACCTCTCCCCGAGTCCTTGCGAGAGCTACCTTTTGCTGTAATTCTTTGTAATAAGGGGCTTCAAATTGTTCTTTCAGCAGTTCTTTCCAATCCATAGACAAACTCCTTTTCTTTCCTTTTTCTGATACTATATCAGAAATTGGGTGTTTCCTCAACGAAAATTTTATGATACAATAAAGAAAAAAGGAGGAATGACCTATGCTCCCTCAGATCATTGATATTTTAAAGGAACGCTATGCCGATCCCAAATGTGCGCTCCACTATACCACAGACTATGAGCTTATGATCGCCGTCCGTCTTTCTGCCCAATGCACCGATGCCAGAGTGAATATGATCACTCCTGCCCTCTTCGCAAAATATCCCACCTTAGATGCCTTTGCTGAGGCAGATCTGGAAGATATGGAGGAAATGGTTCATTCCTGCGGATTTTATAAGCACAAGGCACGGGATATCATTCTGGCCTGTCAAATGCTTCGGGATATCTATGGCAGACGAGTCCCCAACACCATGGAAGAACTGCTGAAGCTCCCCGGAGTGGGACGGAAAACCGCCAATCTTCTGTTGGGAGACCTCTACGGACAGCCCTCGGTGGTCTGTGATACCCATGTGATCCGCATCACCAACCGTCTGGGGCTCGCTAAGAGCAAGGATCCGGAAAAGGTAGAAACACAGCTCAGAGCCATTCTGCCTCCCTCGGAAAGCACCGCGTTCTGCCATCGAATGGTCCTGTTCGGCAGAGATCTCTGTACCGCACGCAGTCCCCGTTGCGGAGAATGTCCCCTCCGCCCCTTCTGCAAAGATTAAACTGACATTCCAATCTTTATATCCAAATGTTCTGCTTCGAGACGATCCCACTTTTGCTGTAGCAAAAGACATTCGTCCAATGCTTTCTTCATTTCAGGGGAATCATAAGGGATTCCATCGGACACCAACCGTCTAAGTTTTTCCTTCGCATGTTCTACCTCTTTTCCGACTTTCACAAGAGCAAGAGCTGACAGTATCAAATCTTTTTTCTGTTTTTGCATTTCGAAACTCTCCTTCTGTTATATTCTCGTGCTGAAATTATAACATGTCGTGTAGAATGCGTCAATAGTCGTCTTTCAAATGATTTATCTCTAATCTGATATGGGGTAAAATATAGAAAGACGGAGGTGACGACTTTCATGCAGCAAGCACAGATGAAATTTGATAATACGGAGCGTTTAACAGAAATCGGCTATGCAATTTCATATTACCGAAAAAAGAAAAAACTATCTCAAGAACAACTGGCTGAAAAAGTCGGAATCAGCCGTCAGCACATGGGAGCGATCGAAGCACCGAATATGAATCGTGGTTTATCCATTGATTTGCTTTTGAACATTGCAACCGTCCTTGAAATAGAGCCCTATTTGCTTCTAAAGTTTCCATCGGATTCTTAATTTTAAAAAATTATAAAAAAACTGTTGGATTGTTGCACAGTCTGTGATATAATGAATATGTAAAGGGAGCCTCCCAAAAGGAGTTTTCCCGATTCCCAAAGAAGAAAAGGAGCAATTAAAATGGGTAAAGTACAGATTTTGGATCATCCTCTGCTACATCATAAGCTGTCTATCCTCCGTGATAAGAACACCGGCGTTAAGGAATTCCGCGAGGCCGTAGGCGAGATCGCCGCTCTGATGTGCTACGAGGCAACCCGTAACCTTCCTACCGAAGAAGTAGAGATCGAAACTCCCGTTGCTAAGGCTAAGTTCAAGGTTCTTTCCGGCAAGAAGCTGGCCATCGTTCCCATCCTCCGTGCAGGTCTGGGCATGGTAGACAGCATGATCTCTCTGATCCCCTCCGCAAAGATCGGCCACCTGGGACTGTTCCGTGATCCCGAAACCCATCTTCCCGTAGAATATTTCTGCAAGATGCCTCCCGATATTTCCGAGAGACACGTATTCGTTGTAGATCCCATGCTGGCAACCGGTGGCAGTGCCATCGCCGCTATCGACATCCTCAAGAAGAAGTACGGCTGTAAGTCCATCGTCCTCATGGACATTCTGGCTTGCCCCGAAGGCATTAAGGCTGTTACCGAGGCTCATCCCGATGTAGACATCGTAGTTACCGCAGTGGACGAGAGACTCAACGAACACAAGTATATCATCCCCGGTCTGGGCGGCGCCGGCGACCGTATTTTCGGTACCAAGTAATAATCAATCAGATACAACAAAGAACCTGTCTCTACCATTTTCGGCGAGACAGGTTCTTCTTATTTACAGAGAATCATTTCAAAAGAGAATCGATATTCCATTCTGCCACAAGGTAAATGATATAATCAGGTTGCTCATTGAGAATGGTGCCGCTGTTCCAAGAGTAGTTCCACATTCCCTGATAATGAGTGGTGTCCATTTGCTCCGGTATCAAGTCATACATCTGGGTAGAATAGGAATCCCGGATCACCAGACAAGAGGGGAGGTCCTCTCGATCCGTACGAATGGTATTGTCCCATGTTACGTTGTCGCTGTAGAAAAGCATGGTCTCATATCGATACCGGGGGACGGAAGTGATGCTGTAGGGAGCGTCAAAGTTAAAGGTGCGATAATAAGCATATTCCATGATCTGGGATTGGGGCATTCCCAAATAATAGGTCAGATCTCCGCTCTGATAGTAGTCCGGATTCCAATCAAATTCCTCTACACCTCTTGGGGCAGTCT
>JAZOXB010000010.1:0-7604 GCA_045659585.1 Faecousia sp.
CGCCCGGTTGTCATGCGCAAATTTCAGTAAATTCCAGCAGTTTCTGTCCTATTATATCTTATCTGGGACTGAATTTCTACTGGTTTTATGAAGTATGATTCGTTTATTCAGACTCACTGGCATTCAGTTTTTCACTCAAGGATAAAATTTTTCAATTTATTATGATGAGAAAGGAGCGTATGTACTATGAAAACTCATGTCGAGGCATCGGAGAGCCAACGGGAACCATGCCTTGAGACCCCTCTCCGTTACGACGGCAAAGAAAACACGAGACCCTATGTCCCGATTCCCATTGAGTATTACGATGAGATGCAGTACCTTTCCAATGCTGATTTTGGAAAACTGGTTCGGATCCTCATGTGGTACAGCATTTCCGGGGAGGTGCTCCCGGTAAAGGGTGTTTTGTGCCACTATATCAACCGGGTCATCGATCGGCAGAAGCGGTATTATCTGGATTGGGAAGCCATTCGGAATAAACGAAGGGAAGCCGGTCGAAAGGGTGCCGAATCCCGATGGAATCGGAAGGAATCCACACAGTCCCCCTTGGAAGAAGGGAAAGAAGCTTCTGTCTCCGATGGGGAGCCTACCACCTTAGGGAAATAACCTATGGAGGATCCCAGAAGAGCAAGGGTTCTGGCATGGATGGAATCGGATTCCGAAGATTCTCCGGGAGACCTTGACCCACAGCCTATGGATATGCCTATGCTGGAGACTTACCCTTCGGCGAAGGCCGCCTTTGCACCAAAGCCCCGAGAGCCTGTTTCGAAATCGGGAGCCGTCTCCAAAGAGATGCCCATTTCTCACCCATGGCACAGTATGGCAAACCATGGCAAAAATGGCTATTCTAATTCTAATTTTAATTCTAATTCTAATTTTAATTCTCATTCGAACACTAAGAAGGATGGTACCATCCTAAGTAGGACGGAGTCCTCCGGCCATAAATCGGCCTATGCTCCTCCCTTCGGTGCCAAAGGTGATTCTTGTGTGTTTGAGAAAAAAGAATTATTTTTGAAAAAGGGGCATAAAGCTACTCCCTTACGAATTCTCACCACAGAGGTGGAGGATCGTCTGGATGCACCCTTTACGGAAGCAGCGAAGAGAGAATTCGAAGAGCTGTACATAGCCTTGGGTGAGGAGCTGATCCGCTACGCCTTGGAAAAGGCGGAAAATAGTTGCCGAACCTACTGGCCCTATATGCGGGGGATCCTGAAAAACCTGGAAGAAAGAGGCTTGCGAAACAGATTGGAGGCGGAAGCCTATGATCGTGCCATCCGTTACGGTGGGGATCGACCCAATGCCTATCTTGCGGCGGAACTGAAACGGATCAGAGAAGAGAACCTTTTAAAAAAACGGTAACAGAAAGGAAGAGATTTGATATGAAAAAGGAATATGAATTGCTACCGGAATGTCCCTTTTGCCTGGACTTTAAACCCAACCGGATCATTTGCGAAGGAGTCAACGACCACAGCGAGGTGGTGCTGAAATTTTCACGCCCCCGATTTTTGAAAGAGCATCAAGAGGGCTACTGCTGTTCCATGAACTTCGGTCAATGCCCCGTTGCCAAAATGCTCTACAACAAGTACGAGGACTGAAGGAGGTGTGACCCATGGTAGATTGGGAACAGGTCAAAATGGAATATATCACAGGGGATCTGACCCAGAGTCAATTGGCGGCGAAGCACAAGCTGACCCGTAGCTGTCTTGCCATGCGAGTGAAACGGGAGCACTGGAAGGAGGAACGAGAGGTATACAGAAAGGCCCTCCAAAAGAAGCAGGAGCCTGACGAAGTGGCCTACGAAGCTGTCCTCAGAGCCCGTTGCCACCGTGAAAAGCAGGAACGGATGGACAATGTGGTGGGACAGCTTCTGGATAAGATCGGACAGGCCATTACGGAGCTGGATATTCAGGTTCTCCGCACGGTGCGCAAGGAGAAGGAATTCCTCTATGACCATCCGCAGAGGGCAGACAAGGCAACCTGTGAGATCCAGGTGGAAAGTGAGACTCTGACCACCGTAAAATGTCCCGTGGATCGCAACGGCATTAAGCTCTTGGCGGCGGCTCTGAAGGATCTGAAGGAAGTTCAGATGCTGAGGGATCCCATGGAGCTGAAGGAGCAGGAGGCAAAGGTTGCCAAGCTCATGAAGGAAGTGGAAGGCTCCGAGGATCGAGACAAGGGGAGCATTCGTATCACCTTTACCGATGAGACCCGGGAGTGCAGTCTGTAAGAAGGGGAGGCAGGAATGAAGGAACTGAAATTACCTATGCCTCAGCCGAAGCAGATGGAATTCCTCCGAGCCAAGGGAAAGCACATTGCCTTCGGCGGTGCCAGAGGGGGAGGAAAATCCTGGGCAGTTCGAACCAAAGCCGTTCTTCTGGCTCTGGGGTATGAGGGGATACGGATCCTGATCCTTCGCCGTTCCTACCCGGAGCTGATGAACAACCATATTTTGATCCTCCGTCGGGAGTTAAAGGACATTGCCACCTACAACGACCGTCAGAAGGCAATCAATTTCCCCAACGGTTCCACCATCAGCTTCACCTACTGTGCCAGGGATGGGGATCTGGATCGGTTGCAGGGTGTGGAATACGATGTGATCTTTATTGACGAGGCCACTCAGTTTTCCGAATACCAGATGAAGACCATGACCGCCTGCCTCCGTGGTGTCAATGATTTTCCCAAGCGGATCTATTACACCTGCAACCCCGGAGGACAGGGACACCAATACATCAAGCGGATCTTTGTAGATCGGATCTATGAGCTGGGCGAGGTGCCGGAGGATCATATTTTCATCCAATCCAAGGTCACGGACAATCACGCTCTCTTAAAGGCTCAGCCTGAGTATGTCAAACAGCTGGAGGGTCTGCCTCCCAAATTGCGGAAGGCGTGGCTGGATGGGGATTGGAATGTGTTTCAGGGGCAGTTCTTTGAGGAATTTGCCAATCGTCCGGAGCACTATGCCGACCGCCGATGGACTCATGTGATCGATCCCTTTCCCATCGATCCTAACTGGAGGATCTACCGAAGCTTCGACTGGGGCTTCAACAAGCCCTTTTCCTGTGGTTGGTGGGCGGTTTCGGGAGACGGTACCTGTTATCGGATCTTGGAATTGTACGGCTGTACCGGCACTCCCGATGAGGGGCTACGGTGGCCCCCTCACAAGGTTTTTACCGAGATCCACAGGCTGGAGCAGGAGCATCCCTTTCTTATGGGCAAGCACATTACCGGGGTAGCGGATCCTGCCATTTGGGACGGGGAGACGGGAGAAAGTGTGGCAGATGCGGCGGCGAAGCATCAGATCTATTTCAGCCGTGGGGACAATAAACGGATCCCCGGATGGCTCCAGCTCCACTATCGTATGCAGTTTGATGACAACGGCTTCCCACTGCTGTATGTGTTCTCCAATTGCAAGGCCTTTATCCGTACACTTCCTCTGCTGCAGTATGATGAGCACATGCCAGAGGATCTGGATACCCGTGGAGAGGATCATGTGGCAGACGAAGCCCGATACTTCCTCATGTCCCGTCCCATCGGCCCACGAAAGACCCACATGGGTAGGGTACCTACAGAGGGAGCGGAGCTGTTCTTAGACATCCCCAAGCTGGAAAAGGCAACCCCCATTCCGAAAATGGAAGTGATGGATGGGGAAAATCGGAAACAGGAGGAAAGTGAGGTATGAACCGATGATCGACAAAGGAAAGATCCGTGAGGCCATGGGGATCTTACGGAAATATCGGGCAGGGAAGAGCACCTTAGAGGGGCGACTCATTGCCAACGAACAATGGTACAAGCTACGCCATTGGGATTATCTGAGAGGGAAAGATGGGGAACAGGTGGAGCCTGTCAGTGCATGGCTCTTCAACTGTATTTGCAACAAGCATGCCGATGCCATGGATAATTTCCCTGCTCCCATCTTACTGCCACGGGAGGAGGAAGACAGCAAGGAAGCCAAGCTTCTGTCCCAGATCATTCCCGTTCTGTTGGAAAACGGAGACTTTGAACAGGTCTATTCCGAAGGCTGGGACGACAAGCTCCGTAGCGGTACCGCCATCTATGGGGTATTCTGGGATCCCGGTCTCATGGGCGGTCTGGGAGATATTTCTGTCCGAAGGGTGGATCCCATTAACCTGTTCTGGCAACCGGGCATCGGCAGGATCCAAGACAGCCGAAATGTGTTCCATGTGGAATTGCAGGACAAAGAGTCCCTGATGCAAACCTATCCCCAACTGGAGGGAAAGCTCCAAGGAGGGAGCGGAGACACCTCCAGATATATTTATGACGAGGCGGTAGACACCTTTGATATGGTGCCTGTGGTGGATTGGTACTACCGTAAGGAGGGCAGGCTCCATTACTGTAAATTTGTGGGAGAGGAGATCCTCTTTGCCTCGGAGAATGAAGAAGCCTTTGCACACAGGGGCTGGTACGATCATGGGGAATATCCCTTTGTATTCGATCCTCTGTTCCGTGTCAAGGGGAGTCCCTGTGGCTTCGGATTCATTGATGTTGCCAAGTCCTCTCAGGAGTACATTGACCGTTGCAATCAGGCCATTCTGAAAAATCTTCTGGTCAACGCCACCCCTCGCCACTTTATCCGCTCCGACGGCTCCGTGAACGAAGAGGAATATCTGGATCTGACCCGTCCTCTCATTCATGTAGACGGACAGTTGGGGAAAGACAGCATTCTGCCGGTACAGGGCAACAGCCTGCCATCCATCTATGTCCATATCCTCAACAACAAGATCGAAGAGTTGAAGGAGACCACCGGCAATCGAGATATTTCTGTAGGTGGTACCTCCAGCGGTGTTACGGCGGCTTCCGCCATTGCCGCTCTCCAAGAGGCAGGAAGCAAGCTGTCCCGTGATGCCAACAAGGGTAGCTACCGTGCCTTCCGCAAGATCGTGGTGCTGATCATTGAACTGATCCGTCAGTTCTACAATGTGCCTCGGTGCTTCCGTATTCTGGGCGCGGAGGGTGGAACGGAATTCGCCCGTTATTGCAATCGGGGGCTCCGTCCCCAGAGGCAGGGAGAAGCCTTCGGCATCTCTATGGGACATCGGTTGCCCCTTTTCGACATTCAGGTTTGTGCCCAGAAGGCTTCGCCCTATGCTACTCTCAGCCAGAATGAACTGGCACTGCAGTTCTACGCCAACGGGTTCTTTAACCCCAATCGGGCGGAACAGGCTCTCTTGTGTCTGGAAATGATGGACTTCGACCGAAAGGGTACGGTGATGGAAGCCATTGCCAAAAATGCCGCCATGTTTCGGCAGGTGGCTTGGGAACAACAGGAGATGAAGGCACAGCCTTCCCGTAGCACAGATCCCGTAAAGGAGGTGAGGGAAAAGACCGCTCTGGGAACTGCTCCCTGAGGCTTCTATTTTTTACCTGAGGAGGTGATGAATCAGCACAGAACAGAACAAAAATCAAGAAGGAATCTACGCTTAGAAAGGAGAATGTGAAATGAAAAAGTATGAAAACAACACCAATGCCCCGGCACAGGGGCAGGAGACCACAGTAGCGGAGCCTAAGGCGGTGACCGAGGGCAGTACCGCAAGGACCGGCGGTGAGCCTAAGACTCCCACTCTGGAGGAGCGACTGTACAAGGTTGAGGCTCTGCTCATGAATCTGCAGGCACCTTCCCAAATGCAGGGGGCAACTACGGAGCCTTCTTACAGTGAGGAGCTCCGTATCCGTAAGGCGAAGGAGGACTCCCTGCGAAAGGAAGCCATTCTGCAAAAGCTGAAAGCTCAGGAACTGGAAGCACAGAAGCTCTACCCCAAGCTGTCCCTTGCACAGGAAGCCAAGAATCCGGACTTTGTGGCTCTTCTCAAGAGCGGAGTGGATGTTCGATCCGCCTTTGAGGTGATCCACAAGGATGAGATCATTTCTGCCTCTATGGAGTACGCCGCCAGAGAGGTGGAACGAATGATGACCAACAAGGTTCTGGCAGGTGGGAACCGACCCACAGAAAACGGCGGCAATCACGGCCCTGCTGTGACCAAGCCCGATGTCAAGTCCATGACCCGTCAGGAACGCCGTGAAATGATCCGCCGTGTCCGTATGGGTGAAAAGATCGTACTGTAATTTCAGAAAGGATGATGTATATGAACGAAACTATGAACATTCAGACCACCGCACAGGAAGCCCTTTCCGCAGAAATGAAGACCTTCTATGATATGAACCTCATTGACGAGGCAAGTCCCAATCTGGTTCACGATCAGTTCGGTCAGAAGCGTCCCATCCCCGCAAACGGCGGCAAGACCATCGAATTCCGTAAGTTCAGCCCTCTGCCCAAGGCTACCCAGCCCCTGACCGAAGGCGTAACTCCCGATGGTAACAGCCTCAATGTCAGCACCGTTAGTGCTACTGTCCATCAGTATGGCGATTATATTGTTCAGTCCGATGTGTTGGAGCTGACGGCACTGGATAATACCATTCTGGAGGCGGCAAAGCTTCTGGGCAGACAGGCAGGTGTGACTCTGGATACCGTTGTCCGTAATGTGCTCCACACCGGCACCAATGTGACCTACTGCCCCAAGAAGGCCGCCGACGGCACCGAGACGGAGGTCACTTCCCGTGGAGATCTGGACGAAAGTGCGCAGCTCACCGTGGATGTGGTCAATCAGGTGGTTGCTAAGCTGAGAGCCCAGAACGCCCCCACCATTGACGGCAAGTATGTTGCCATTATCCATCCCTATGTTGCCTATGATCTCATGCGTGATCCCGAATGGATCGACGCCCACAAGTACGCCGCCGCAGAATGCCTGTATGAAGGAGAGATCGGTGAGATCGGCGGTGTCCGTTTCGTCCAGACCACCGAAGCTAAGGTCTACAGCGGTGAAGGCTGTCCCAACGGTCTGGCAGTATTCGGTTCCCTGTTCTTCGGCGACGGTGCCTACGGTGTTACGGAGATCCAGGGTGGCGGTCTGGAAACCATCGTCAAGCAGAAGGGCTCCGGCGGTACCTCCGATCCTCTGGATCAGCGTAGCTCCGTTGGCTGGAAGGCTCTGAAGACCGCAGAGCTTCTGATCCCCAATTATCTGGTTCGTGTGGAATCCTGTTCCAAGCGATTCTCCTCTACCGCACAGGAAAACTAAGGAGGGAACCCATATGGCAACTGTAAAGAAGGAAGGAACGGTATCCATCCGTTTGCCTAAGACCAGAGAATTGCAGGATGATGTGTTCGTCTCCGTCAATCAGCGATCCTGGCTGATCCGCCGAGGGGAGACCGTAGAGGTTCCCGCCTCTGTGGCAGAGGTCCTGCGCCATAGTGAGGAAATGGCGGAATCCGCCCTGGCCTTTGACTCCAAGGTCAGTAAGTAACGAAATTCCCGTTTATCGAGCTGTTTACCAAGTCCGTACACGCCCTTGGCTCTCCCTCCGGGAGAGCTCAGCGTGTCAAAAAAGTGGCAATCGTCAAAATGCAAGTTTTAGCGATTGGGGTTGATTTTCAAATGAAATCATAGCTTCCCTAAGGAAAAAGCTTCTGAAATTGCCTGTAAACCCTTGCGTTGCAAGGCATTTTGACTTACTTCGCAAAACGAGCTCTACCGTACCATCGTACGCCGACGACCTCGTTTTGCTCGTCTTGCCGCTCTTTTGAACGCTGA
>JAZOXB010000011.1:0-6640 GCA_045659585.1 Faecousia sp.
AGCCTCGGTCATGGCGGCATCTACGAGAGAATCGGTACGGTAGGACTTAAAGACCTGTGCTTCCTTACCGTAGCGGAGGAGGTCTGCACACAGAGCCTTCAGGCTATCCTTGGCACTTGCCTTATCCAGCTGTGCATAAGCGTACTGTGCAATGCTGTAGGTATCGACCTTGGAAACATAGGGCTGTCCGTCCTTTTCCATATGGAGCTGTGCGGAAACCACATCACCCATATGAACGGCGGTAAGGCCGGTGAGAGTGAAGTAGTAATAGCTACCATTGGGAACGGCTTCGATGGTCACGGTCTTGGTTCCGGTCTGCTCATTCTTGGTATAGATGGGTCTCTCAACTACCAATCTGAGGTTTACATAATTCTTGACCTGAGAAGCCTGCACCGCAAAGTTTACGGAAATGTCACTTGCCAGATTCAGGCTATGACCGATGAGGATGGCTTCGTCGGTAATAGGCTCCTTGATCTCTGCGTCACCGCAGATACAGGTGCCGTTTTCATAAGTGTGGGAAGCGGTCTCGGACAAGTTGCAGTTTTCGCACCCTACGGTGTGGGTCTGTCCGTCAACCTTGGTGTATGTGTAAGCATGACCGGTAGAGGTTTCGCCGCCTTCCTCATAGCTGTGACCGCAGACAGAACAGGTATAGGTGATCTTGCCGTCTTCGGTGCAGGTGGGAGGAGTGACGGTTTCGCCATAGCTGTGTCCGGTGGCGGTAGCACCGGTTTCTACATAGCTGTGGTTACAGATAGAGCAGGTATAGGTGGTGTAGCCGTCTTCTGTACAGGTGGGAGCGGTGACGGTCTCGGTGTAGCTGTGGTCGGTGGTAGAAGCGGTCTGGGTGCAGGTGTAACCGCAATCGGAGCAGGTGTACTTGATAGTGCCGGGGTTGGAGCAGGTGCCGGCGGTGACAACACGGGTAGCCTTCTTGTGGTAGGTGTAGCCGTCAGAGGACAGGAAGCCCTGAGAAGCCAATCTGCCTTCTGCCTCGCCTACGGTTACAAAATGCTGCAGGAGGGCAAGCTCTGTGGTCAGTGTCTTGGTATCTGCGTAAGCACTGCCGTAGTAGCTGCAATCGAAGGTGGAAGAAAGCATCTTGGGAGCGGTCTTTCTCTCGTTGGCATCGGAAACATACTTGACAAAATGGGCGAAGGCCACATTGTAATCTCCGTGGCAATGCTCCCGGAGCTGTTCGCCGTTGTTGTTCATGTAGAATTGGACATCGAAGTAGGGGCTTGCGCTACGGCCTTCTTCCAGACCGTAGTTGACAAAGTGGTTGTAAAGCTGTGCTTCGTCTGTGCCGTAGGCGGCCTTCAGTTCGGGATAGTTCTCTGCATAGTATTCTGCGTTGAATACCAGGGGCTTCAGCTCTTCGGAAATGGTGGTTGCGGATGCGCTTCTCTTGGTGCCGAAGGTGAGTGCCTGAGGACCTTCGAAGGAGTAGTAAATGGTAGCACCCAGCTCGGAGATCCACTGTCTGGGGTACTGGGTCTTCTCGCTGGTGGTACCGGTTTTAGGCACGGGCCACAGGACGGCATCGGGATCGATGGTCTTGTAGATCGCCTGGGACAGACCTCTTCTGGAGCCGTGGTGTGCCATGGTCACATAGTCGGTCTTAATGGAATAATACTTCGCACTGTTGGAGGAATGTTCTTTATGATACTTCTCCAACATAATGGTGCTGACGGTGGAAGCATCGCCTGTGATCATAAGGGTCTTACCGCCTACGATGAGACGGAAAATCGTGCTGGAATTGTTGAAGTTCTCGGAAACAAGCTGCTTGGGAGCCTGACCGGTGTGACCGGCATTGTGAGTCTCCCATGTTGCGGTATACTTGGTAGAAATGTTATCTACCGCCCACTTGATATCATCGAAGGTAAGGAGAACATCAATGTGGAGATCTCCGAAATCAAAGGAAGAGTTACACTTGTTCGTGTGGATAGCGTTGAGGGTGACGATATTGACGGCACCGCCTTGAGCGTTCTTCAGAGACTTTACGGAGCTGTAGATATAGCTGATCTGGTTCTTACGGGTTTCCGGTTCCACTGCGGAGAAGTACTTGTCTACCTCGGCATTCGTGGGGAAACGGTGGTAGAAGGCATCCAGAGTGATCTGGGAGCCGTGGTTCTTTACCAGATCGCGGAAAGCACCGTAGTGGTCTGAGTGGGCATGGGTCATGAACCAAGCGTCGATGTGGGGCGTTGCATCCCCGGTGACACGCTGGAGATATTTAAAGAGGTATTCGGCATCTTCTCCGTAGCGGCCGCCATCAAAGACGATGGTTTTTCCCTCTGCGGTACGAACCACAACGGACAGATTCTGCTGATAGTCTCCGGTTTCGGTATCGGGAACCACACAGGGGAGCTGATGGACAGTGGTTGCAGATGCCAGGTCTAAGGCAGAGACACCGGGAACATTGGGGGCAATGGGGGCGGCAGTACTGCCCGTCCAAGCCATGACAGCATAGGATTCCGGCAGCATATTGTAACGGGCATAGTAATCCAGAAGGAAGGCGTACATATATACGCAGTAGCTATGCTGCATCTTGCCGATAGCGGCACTTGTGGTGTAATTGGGAGCTCTGCGGAAGCTTTCTATATTGGCAAGAATGTTGCGGGCCATGGCGATATAGTCTTCCTTCGCCACGGTGCCTACTGCAGTGCCGGAGGGAGAGGAAGCTGCTGCTACATCGGTAAAGTGAAGAACGTCATTGGGAGTGCCGTTGGCGATGTTCAGGAGCAGTCTGCAGGCCAGTTCCAAGAATTGTTCGTCGGTGCAAGACTTTTCGCCAATGGTCACAGTAGCAGGAAGAACCTTGGCATCCAGATTAGCCTTCATGTAGGAAGCGGCTTTCAGTACGTCAGCGGCATTTGCAGTGTAGGAAGCGGCAGCAGTCGCAACGATACCCAACTGATCACCGCCGATAGAATAGATCTTGTTGTTGCCGGTACATACGATGTACAGACGGTCATTGAGATACGCAATGGGGCCGGTGGCAGAAGTTCCGATGTTGGTGATGTATGCCAAACGCTCGTAGGTACCGTTCTTGTTCATCTTAGCAACGGCAGGGGTTTCTCCGGAGTTGCCGCCGGAAAGGAGAATGTTGTTGATACCTGAAAGCTCTACCCCTTGGAAGGAGTTGTTGGGAATTACACGGATAGCCTTCTTCTGTTTGAAATGATAGACAAAGCCGCTACGGACACTTGCGCTTTCCATAGCGATGAGAGTGCCACTGTCCAGAGCTTTGTTCAGAGCCTTGGTATCATAGCAGGTATAGCAGGTGGTTCCGTCTTCGATTTCGATGCGGAATACCGTGTAATTATCATTGGCACCAACGGCGGCACGAACCACGGAGCCTAAGCTGGTTCCGGCGGCGGTGCTGTTAGAAATATGGCTGAATCGGTTCAGGGCGGTGTAGGTATAGGTCTTTCCCGGTTCGTATTGCACACGGGCAATCTGGGTGGAATGATAGCTTGTGGCTTCCAGACCCTTTGCTCCGACGAAGAAGTACAGCTTTCCGTTATAACGGTAGCCTGCCAGAGATTCGCCGTTGCCGCATTCCGTCAGAGTCATATGGTCCACATAGGTTGCAGTAGTTCCGCTGATCTTGAGACGGGAGAGATACTGGGTTCCGGTTCCGTTACCCTGCATAATGTAGAGATAGTCGGAGTCAATATAGAAATTCTGAATGGTAGTAGTAAACTTCAGCCCTGTCAGGGTGTAGCCCAGGGTGGCAGAAGCATAGGTGACGGCAGGAACCCCGATCTTGGTACCTACAAAGGAGTATAGCTTCTGGCTGTTGGCATAGTCACTTGAGGGAACATAAGCGATATATACCCGATCCCCCTTGACACTGATGGGACCGGTGGAAGCAGTGCCGATATTGGTGATATTTGCCTGATACTGATAGGTGCCGCTATGGCTCATTCTGGCAATGGCGGGAGTCTCCCCGGAATTGCCGCCGGAGACTAAGATCATATCGGAATTGGCAAGCTCCAGACCTTGGAAAGAGTTATTGGGAAGAACCCGGTTGTCCTTGCTCTGGGTAAAGGAATACCGGAAGCCACCTAAAACCGTTGCAGTTTCCATGCCTACAGACTGGGCGGCATCCAGAGCCTGATTCAGGTTCTTAGTGTAATAGCAGGAATAGGTGATGGCATCATCTGTGGTCTGGATCCGGAAAACGGTGAACAGATCGTTTGCCGCAACAGCCACACGGTTGGCGGAGCCTACAGAAGTGCCGTCAGCGGTACTGCTGGACAGATGGATGAACCGGTTCAGGGCGGTGTAGGTGTAGGATTTGCCGGCTTCATATTGGATACGGGCGATCTGGGTAGAACCGTAGTTGGTAGCTTCCAGCCCCTTTGCACCGATGAAGAAGTACAGCTTCCCGTTATAATGGTACCCTGCCAGAGACTCACCGTTACCGCAATTGGTCAGAGTCATATGGTCAACGTAAGTGGCGGTTTTTCCACTGATTTTCAGACGGGAGAGGTAGAAGGTGCCGGATCCGGCACTCTGGGTGACATAGATATAGTCCGTGTCAATGTAGAAATTCTGAATAACAGTGTTGTACTTTAGCCCCTTGAGATCATAGGCAAGGTCTGCGGTGACGTTGACCGTAGATACGGGACTGGGCGCAGCAAAGACTGCAGGCACAAGGCTGCAGAACAATGCCAACACCAAAAGCAATGCGAGAATACGTTTTTTCATGTTGGCAAACTCCCTTCGTGATCCGAAATGCCACCTAAAAAGCATCGGCATTTCATATTTTAATTGTACAACTTTTATTATACTTTTGATTGGCAAAAATTGCAAGAAAATTTCCACCGCCGTCTCCCGTTTTGACGGATTTTAATTTCCTTAAACCATAAGCCGATAAAGATATTTCTAAAAATTCTACAGCTTTTGCTGAAATTAGGAAGATAACGGCTTGATATTTCTTCGGGTTTATGGTATCATTAGGGTGTATGATTAGGGGTAGTGGGTGAAGTTCGCCTTTTTACCGCTGATTATGGCCTTCGATTCGGTCTGAAAGCTCCATCGGATCGAGGGACAGAAAGCAAAACCTAACCCAAGGAGACTTTTATGACACACACAATCGCAGTAGCCGGTAAGGGCGGTGTGGGTAAGACCACCGTCTGCGGCATGATGATCGATTACCTGATCAAAGGGAAGAAAACACCCCTCTTGGTCGTGGATGCCGATGCCAACTCCAACCTTAACGAGGTTCTGGGGGTAGAGGTAGAAACCACCTTGGGTACCGTTCGAGAAGAAATGGCACAGGCCGAGCTCCGTGGGGATGTGATCCCCAAGAATATGACCAAGGCTGACTATGCAGAGTACCGCTTCAATACCGCGTTGGTAGAAGAGGACGACTTTGACATGCTGGTCATGGGCAGAACCCAGGGCAAGGGCTGTTACTGCTTCGTCAACGGCATCCTCAAATCTCAGGTAGACAAGTATGTAGGCAACTACAAGTACACCGTTATTGACAACGAGGCCGGCATGGAACACATCGCCCGTGGCACTCTGCCGAAGGTCGACACCCTGCTTCTGGTTTCCGACTGCTCCCGTCGGGGCATTCAGGCTGTAGCCCGGATCGCCGAGATGGTAGAGGAACTGAAGCTGAATCCCAGCCAAATGGGTCTCATCGTCAACCGTGCTCCCGGTGGCGTCCTCAACGATGGCGTTCGGGAAGAAATCGAAAAGCACGGCTTAAAGCTTCTGGGCGTTCTGCCCCAGGATGAGGCTGTTTATGAGGCAGACTGTATGGGTAACCCCAGCAGTAAGATCGCTGACAACAGCCCCATGAAGCAGGCTCTCGGCCAGCTTCTGCGGAACATCGGGATCTGATCCCACATCATTCTTTTGTAAACCCCGAGTTTAAAAACTTTTATATTTTTTTCAGGAGGTATATCCATGGCTTTTGAACCCAAGACCCAGGCATTTAACTCCTCTATCACAAAGGTTACCATCGGTACCGGTGATAAGGCAGTTACCCTCGGCGGCGTTAACGTCCTGCCCTTCTACTCCTTCGATGCTGCTATCGAGAACGCACCCAAGATCGGTGTTGAGATCCCCGATGCAGGCATCACCGCTTTCACCCAGCCCGAACTGCTGAAGTTCTACGAAGGCTGCACCACCCCCGCAGAGATGGCAAAGCGTGCAGAGTCTATGCCCGGCGCTTCTTTCGTCTGCCTCCGTATGGAGAGTGCAGATCCCAACGGCGAGAACGAGGCCACTGCTGAGTGCGTCGAGATCGCCAAGTCCGTTGCCGATGCTACCGACCTGCCCCTGGTCATCATGGGCTGCAAGAACATCGAGAAGGACGCAGAGCTCTTCGGCAAGATCTCCGAGGCTCTCCAGGGCAAGAACATTCTGGTTCTGTCCGCTCGTGAAGAGAACTACAAGACCGTCGCCGCTTCCGCTGTTCTGGCATATGGCCAGAAGGTCGGCGCAGAGTCCTCTGTTGACATCAACCTGGCAAAGCAGCTGAACGTTCTCGTTGAGGGCGTTGGTGTTGCTCCCACTTCCATCGTTATGAATGCCGGCTCCGCCGCTGCAGGCTATGGCTACGAGTATGTTGCTTCCACTCTGGACCGCATCCGTGCCGCTGCTCTGGCTCAGTCCG
>JAZOXB010000012.1:0-22094 GCA_045659585.1 Faecousia sp.
CCGTTCTTAACTGCGGACAGGGAGGAACCGTTGCCCAGGTGGCATACGATGATCTTGCTCTCAGCGGGGTTGCCCAGGGGCTCACGGGTGCGCTTGGAAACGAAGCGGTGAGAAGTACCGTGGAAGCCATAGCGACGGATGCTGTGCTCCTTATAGTACTTGGTGGGAATTGCATAACGGTATGCCTTGGGGGGCATGGTCATGTGGAACGCAGTATCAAAGACTGCTACCTGGGGCTTACCGGGCATAGCCTTTTCACAAGCCTCGATACCCATGAGGTTAGCGGGGTTGTGGAGGGGGCCCAGGGGGATGCACTTACGGATAGCAGCCTTGCAAGCCTCGTCAATGATGCAGGACTTAACAAACTCCATACCGCCGTGGAGAACGCGATGGCCGACAGCGTCGATTTCGTCGGTGCTTGCCAGAACGCCGAAGGTGGGATCAACAAGGATTGCCATAACGGAAGCAATAGCTTCGGAATGGGTGGGCATTGCGATCTCGCGCTCTTCCTTAATGCCTTTATCGGGAACCTTGTGGGTCAGTCTGCCGTCGATGCCGATACGCTCGCAAATACCCTTTGCGAAAACATCTCCGGATACGGGATCCATGAGCTGGTACTTCAGGGAAGAGCTGCCTGCGTTGATAACGAGAATTTTCATAGTATGGTCACTCCTGTAAAAAATGTATTTGCATTTTGGAATCATCTTGTGATAGGATAGTACTACCACATCTTCTATTATTGTATCATACTTTTTTGATTTTACAAGTACAATTTTCGTTTTATACATACAATTCTGGGAAAAGAGGAAAAATTGTGAAGAATATTGGGATCATTTGCGAATATAATCCCTTTCATAACGGTCATGCATATCAATTGCGAGCCGTAAAGGAGGAAGGAAGAGCCGTTTGCCTTATGAGCGGCAACTTCGTCCAGCGTGGGGAACCGGCAATTTTAGATAAATATACCCGTGCTAAAGGTGCGATCCTCTCCGGAGCGGATCTGGTATTGGAGCTCCCTTTGCCATATGCGGTTTCCTCTGCGGAGGGATTTGCAGATGGTGCGGTGGAGATCTTCAGCCGTCTGGGTGTGCTGGATGGTCTCTGCTTCGGGAGCGAAAGTGGCTCTGCAGAGGATCTTATGTCTTGTGCCCGTATCTTGCTTTCCGAAGGCTTTGTGCCTGTGCTGAAGGAGGAATTAAGGAAGGGCTTGTCCTTCCCCAGAGCCAGACAGATTGCCGCAGAGTCTTTGGGTGTTACGCCGGGGCTTATGGAGCAACCCAATAATATACTGGGACTGGAATACTGCAAAGCCCTTTTAAAGCGAAACAGTTCCATTGTACCTATGGTCATTAAACGTGAAGGAGCCTACCACGGAGGACAGGAAAAACATGCTCCCTCGGCCTCTTATCTGAGAACCATTGAAGATTGGCGTGACTTTGTTCCCCAAGTCGCGTGGGAGGTCTTCGCTGAGGCGGATCGGTATAAGGTAGAAGCGGGGGAACGGGCTTGGCTTTCGCGGTTGCGGTTTATGAGTGAAGCTGATTTTGAAGCTTTGCCCTATGGTTCCGAGGGCTTATGGCGAAAGGTCATGGAGGCTTGTCGTTCCGGTAGTTCCATAGATGAGATCATAGAAAATGCGGTGTCTAAGCGGTATCCACGCACCAGACTCCAACGGATGCTCGTGTGCGCTCTTTTAGGAATTACAGAGGAACTGCAAAAGGAACCTGTACCTTATGTGAGAGTTCTTGCCATGAACAGCAGGGGACAGGAGCTTATGCGAGATCTGCGGAAAAACAGCGACATTCCCATACTGCATCCCGGAGAAGAAGCTCCTCGCGGAGCATACGCAGAACTGGAACGCCGGGCAGAGGACCTTTTCGGTCTGTTCCGTTGCGGAACACCTCAAAATGCCGGAAATCTCAAGACGGCTCGCCTTTTTCGTTTATCCGCTACGGATATTGGATAAACGCATAAATTTTGCGTTGACAAAAATCTCAGATAAGAATATAATATTTCTTTGAGTAAGATTTCTAAATAGTTTTTTTAAGAATATAGGAGAAAAACACATAATGAAACATCCCTATGAAATGACCGGAATGTATGAGACTTTGGGCGTATCTTCCCGTGTTTATCAATATGGTGAGACCATATTAGCCGATTTGAAGGAACGCTTCGCCGCTGTGGATGCTGTGGCAGAATACAATCAGGCAAAGGTTCTGGCGGCAATGCAGAAGAATCGTGTCGGTGCAAGCTGTTTTGCCGCTACTACGGGCTACGGCTATGATGATGTGGGCAGAGACAATCTGGAACGGGTCTATGCGGATACCTTCCATACGGAAGCGGCTCTGGTCCGTCCCCAGATCACCTGCGGCACTCATGCACTGACCGTGGCGCTGTCTGCAAACCTGCTCCCCGGAGACGAGCTTTTGTCCCCTGTGGGTGCGCCTTATGACACCTTGGAAGAGGTTATCGGTATTCGTCCCTCCACCTGCTCCCTGAAGGAGTATGGAGTGTCTTACCGTCAGGCGGATCTTACCCCGGAGGGTGCCATTGACTACGAAGCTGTTCGTGCCTGCGTCAACGAAAAGACCAAAATGGCTACCATCCAGCGTAGTAAGGGCTATGCTACCCGTCCTACTTTCTCTGTCAAGCAGATCGGGGAGCTTATCGCATTCCTCAAGTCCATTAAGCCCGACATTATCTGCATGGTAGACAACTGCTATGGTGAATTTGTAGAAACCATCGAACCCAGTGATGTGGGTGCAGATCTGGTAGTGGGTAGCCTCATTAAGAACCCCGGTGGCGGATTGGCTCCCATCGGTGGCTATATCTGCGGTAAGAAGGCATATGTAGAGCGTTGCGCCTATCGTCTTTCCGCTCCCGGTTTGGGACAGGAAGTCGGTGCCAACTTAGGACTTATGCCTGCCTTCTATCAGGGCTTCTTCCTTGCCCCTACTGTTGTAGCCTCTGCACTGAAGGGTGCCATCTTTGCCGCAAATCTCTATGAGCGTCAGGGCTTCCGTGTAGTTCCCAACAGCACCGAAAGCCGCCATGATATCATTCAGGCTGTTGAGCTTGGCTCTCGGGAAGGCATGATCGCCTTCTGTAAGGGCATTCAGGCGGCGGCTCCCGTAGACTCCTATGCAGATCCTTTACCTTGGGCTATGCCCGGATATGAGAGCGAGGTCATTATGGCCGCAGGTGCCTTTGTACAGGGCTCGTCCATCGAGTTGTCTGCCGATGGCCCCATTCGTCCTCCCTATGCAGTATATTTCCAGGGCGGTCTCACATGGTATCATGCAAAGTTAGGCATTCTCTTGTCTTTCCAGAAGATGATCAATGCAGGTCTGGTGGATGAAAAAAATATTCCCGTAATGGATTGACTTATAGGTATTACCGTGATATAATAATCCTAAATCTAAACACTTGGAGGAAATAACCATGACTATCAAGACTCTTGAAACCAAGAACCTCTGCGACAGCGCTAAGAACGGTGGCTGTGGCGAGTGCCAGACCTCTTGCCAGTCTGCTTGCAAGACCAGCTGCGGTATTGCAAACCAGCAGTGCGAGAACAAGCAGGATAAGTAATTTTTACATCCTATGAAATGCCGCCTTCAGGCGGCATTTTTCATGAGTACACCAAAGAAAAGTAAAGGAATGAAATAAATGGTTCATTGTTATAAGCTGGGCGGATTAAATATCGTCCTGGATATCTGCTCCGGCTCTGTCCATGTGGTGGATGAGGCCGCCTATGATATCATCGAAATGTACGAAAGTGCAGAAAAAGAAAAGATCATTGCCTGTGTCCTTGCCAAATATCCCACTGTATCTAAGGAAGAAATCGAAGAATGCTTCACCCAAATTGAGGAACTGAAGAATGCCGGCAAGCTCTTCACTCCCGATACCTTTGCTCCCATTGCAGACACACTAAAGCGGAAAACCACCGGTGTGGTCAAGGCTCTGTGTCTCCATGTGGCCCATACCTGCAATCTCAACTGTGCCTACTGTTTTGCAGGGCAGGGAGAATATCAGGGTGAGCGTGGCCTCATGAGCTACGAGGTCGGTAAGCAGGCACTGGATTTCCTCATTGAGAACTCCAAGGGTCGCAGAAATTTGGAAGTCGACTTTTTCGGTGGGGAGCCCCTAATGAATTTTGACATAGTAAAGCGTTTGGTTGCCTATGCCCGTGAACGGGAAAAGGAATGCGGCAAAAATTTCCGCTTCACCCTTACCACCAACGGTGTTCTCATTGACGATGATGTGATCGATTTCTCCAACCGGGAGATGAGCAATGTCGTTCTCAGTTTAGACGGACGGAAAGAGATCCATGACCGTTATCGTGTGGATTATGCAGGCAAGGGGAGCTGGGATCGGATCGTCCCGAAGTTCCAAAAACTGGTTGAAGCCCGCGGTAATAAGAACTATTATATGCGCGGAACTTTTACCCATGCCAATCCCGATTTTCTCAAGGATATTGAGGTTATGTTGGATCTGGGATTTACAGAACTGAGCATGGAGCCTGTGGTGTGTGAACCCGATGCACCCTCTGCCCTCACTGCTGAGGATCTGCCCATTGTACTGGAGCAGTACGAAAAGCTGGCAGAAAAGATGCTGGAGCATCACCGTGCAGGCAAGCCCTTTACCTTCTACCATTACATGATCGACCTGAAGGGTGGTCCCTGTATCTATAAGCGTGTTTCCGGTTGCGGCTCCGGTACGGAGTATATGGCAGTTACGCCTTCCGGTGATCTGTATCCCTGCCATCAGTTTGTTGGGGAAGAACGCTTTAAGCTGGGCGATGTCTGGCAGGGCGTGACCAATACAGATATTCGAGAAGAGTTCGCCGCTTGCAATGTTTACTCCCGTCCCGAGTGCAGAGATTGTTGGGCAAAGCTCTACTGTGCCGGTGGCTGTGCCGCCAATGCTTACCATGCAACCGGCTCTGTGACCGGTGTTTACAGCTATGGTTGTGACCTGTTCCGCAAGAGAATGGAATGCGCCATCATGTTGGAAGCGGCAAAAATGCTGGAAGATTGATGATGAATACGCCCATATGCGATTTTGTCAGAGACTACGCAAAGAAGAATACCCTGCGGCTCCATATGCCCGGACATAAGGGCACCGGAGCACTGGGCATGGAATCTCTGGATATTACAGAGATCGACGGCGCTGATGTGCTTTATCACAGCCACGGGATCATCCGTGAGAGTGAAGAAAATGCCACGCACCTTTTCGGAACAGGGAGAACGGTATATTCTACGGAGGGATCTTCCCTTGGAATCCGTGCTATGGTGTATCTTGCCATGCTCTATGCCAAGACGCAAGGAAAGACTCCCAAAATCTTAGCGGGACGTAATGCCCACAAGACTTTTATGACTGCAGTGGCATTGCTGGATTTAGAGGTTAGCTGGTTGGTTCCGGAGATGCAGGGCTCTATGATCTCATGCCTTGTTTCCCCCGAGGGATTAGAGCGTGCCCTACTTGCTATGGAAGAAATGCCTGTGGCAGTTTATCTCACAGACCCCGATTATTTGGGTAATACCTTAGATCTGAGGGATATTGCAGAGGTTTGTCATAAATACGGTGTTCTTCTCTTGGTAGATAATGCTCATGGGGCATACCGTCATTTTCTGCCGAACCCCTGTCATCCAATAGATCTGGGGGCGGATTTGTGCTGTGATTCTGCCCATAAGACCCTACCTGTCCTGACGGGGGGAGCCTATTTGCATATATCCAAGTATGCGCCTCCTTTTTTTGTATCCCCGGCCTATCAGGCTATGTCCATGTTTGCATCTACCAGCCCGTCTTACTTGACTCTACAATCATTGGACAGTGTCAATGCATATCTGTCCTGTGGTTATGCAGAAAAACTGCGATCGTTTGTGCCTGTGGTTTGTGAGCTAAAAGAACGGCTACGGAAACAGGGCTATGTGCTTGTAGGGAACGAGGCGTTGAAACTGACCATAGCCCCAAAATCCTATGGATACCGGGGAGTGGATATTGCAGCCTATCTGGAAAAATCCAACATCGTATGTGAGTTTGCTGATCCTGATTATGTGGTTATGATGCTGACACCGGAGATCGGTATAGATGCCTTGGGACGGTTAGAAACAGTTCTTTCCGATCTTCAGAGGAGGGAGCCTATTGCGGAATCTGCACCGCAGATTCCTACAACTGTGGTGAGGATGTCTGTGCGAGAGGCTATGTTTTCTCCCTCGGCAGAACTCCCGGTGGGGCAATGTGTGGGACGTATTCTGACCGATGCCGGTATTACCTGTCCCCCTGCTATCCCTGTGGTGATCTGTGGCGAGGAGATTACAGCAGAAGCTGTATCTGCAATGCAATACTACGGTATTACTACCTGCCGTGTGGTTTGTCCCTGATTATAACAGCCTTCCGCATATGGAGGCTACAATAAATCCTGTAAGATCCGCTATGAGTGCCGCCGGTGCCGCATAGCGGGTCTTTTTGATCCCTGCGGCTCCGAAATACACGGATATGGTGTAAAAGGTGGTTTCTGTACTGCCCAACATAATGGCGGCAGTTCTACCGATGAGAGAGTCGGGGCCGTATGTAGCAATGAGATCCGCACCCACTGCCAATGCACCGCTACCGGAAAAGGGACGGATCAGCATCAGTGGCAGAGTTTCCACCGGGATCCCCAAGAAATTTGTGACGGGGTTGAGATATCGCCCCAGCAGATCAAAGGCACCGGAAGCCCGGAGCATATGTACTCCTGTCAAGAGAATGACCAGAGCCGGTGCTATGGTAAAGAGAAGCTTGAGACCTTCACTGCCACCCTCTAAGAGACAGGTGTAGACATCCTGCTTTTTCGTCAGGGCAAAGACAGAGACCCCTACAAGGATCAGTGGGATCAGCAAATCAAGCATAGAACCTCCCGAGAATTTTCGCGGCAAGAAGACCGGCCGTGACG
This sequence comes from Faecousia sp., assembly GCA_045659585.1. Classification (GTDB taxonomy): domain Bacteria; phylum Bacillota; class Clostridia; order Oscillospirales; family Oscillospiraceae; genus JAZOXB01. The sequence goes on from JAZOXB010000012.1 coordinate 6,935, forward strand.
GAGCATAGGGAAGTGACCCATACCGCCGGAAGAATATCAAAAGGGGAGTGAGAACCTGCGGCACCTCGTATGGCGGCTACGGTGGTGGGAAGAAGCTGGATGGAAGCAGTATTGAGTACGATAAAACGGCACATTTCATTACTTGCTACGGTGGTGCCTTGCAGTTCCTTCATGCGTTGTACGGCTTTGATACCCATGGGAGTGGCGGCATTGCCTAAGCCTAAGAAATTGGCACTGATATTTGCCGTCATATATCCGGAAGCAAGAGGATCTTTGCAGGCATTCGGAAAAAGCTTCTTGAAAATCGGACGGAGAAGAAGTCCTAACTTTTCTGTAAGCCCGGATTTTTCCATCACGTTGGATAATGCACTCCAGAGACACAGTGGGCCTCCGATGGTTAAGCATAGGGTAAGAGCCTGTTCCGCTCCTTCCATAGCTGCGGTGGTTAAATATCCAAGTTTACTCTGAATGCAGGCTGAAAGAATAGAGAATATAACGATGCAGATCCATATAATGCTCGTCATTTTGCTGTACCTCCTGTTAATTACCAAGTTTTTTTAGAGAAAATATACAAAAAGCTTGACAGAATATGAAAATGTGATATAATATAACAAGACAAGTATGAAAATGTGTGGAATGTATTATTTTTACCCTTGATATTTCTTTATACGACCTCTCTGCAAATATATATGCAAACCGAAAATCGCAAGACTATTTATCTTCGTAAATTAGAAACGAAAAGAGGAGATTCGGAAATGAAAAATGTAGGAATTATTCGCAAGGTTGACGAATTAGGTCGCGTGGTACTGCCCGTTGAAATGCGCCGGACTTTGGGCATTGAAGAGAGAGATCCCTTGGAAATCTCCTTAGAAGGGGAGAACATCATTCTTAAGAAGGTACAGAATGTATGTATTTTCTGCGGAGGAGACCGCGATCTGCTGGAGTATAGCGGAAAGTGCATTTGTGCTGATTGTCGCAAGGAGATCTACAATTTAGACGATTGAGCATTTTGGCTTACTTTGCAAAACAAGCTCTACCGTACCATCATACACCGATGAACCCGTTTTGCTCGTCTTACCGCTCTTTTGAACGCTGACAGTCTGAAAAGGAGTTGCCTTACGGCGACTCCTTTTTTTTCTGAAATTTTTGGGATAAGACTTGTAAATCTACAGTTTTTTTGGTACTATAGAGGTGCAAAGGAGAGATTTTACTATGAAATTTGTTTCTTGGAATGTAAACGGCATTCGTGCCTGTATAGACAAAGGCTTTCTGGAATCCTTCGGAATATTGGATGCAGATTTCTTCTGCCTTCAGGAGACCAAGGCACAACGAGAACAGGTAGAGCTGGAGCTGCCCGGATATCGGCAGTACTGGTATTCTGCAGAAAAAAAGGGCTACTCCGGTACCGCGATTTTCGCAAAGAAAGAACCGATCTCCGTCACCTATGGCGTAGGTATTGAGGAACTGGACCACGAGGGAAGACTCATCTGTTTGGAATACGATACCTTTTACCTTCTGACCTGCTACACCCCCAATGCACAGGATGGACTGAAACGTTTGGACTTCCGTATGGCTTGGGAGGATGCTTTCCGCGAGTATCTGAAAAAATTGGATGAAAATAAGGCTGTTATCGTATGCGGTGACCTGAATGTTGCCCATAATGAGATCGACCTGAAAAATCCCAAGGCCAACCGTGGCTGTGCCGGCTTCTCCGACGAAGAACGTGGAAAGTTTACGGATCTTCTGGCATCCGGATTTACAGATACCTTCCGTCATTTGTATCCCGATCTAACCGGGGCATATTCCTGGTGGAGTTACCGCTTCAATGCCCGTAAGAACAATGCGGGGTGGCGGATCGACTATTTCCTGACCTCCGATCGTTTGCGGGACAAGATCGTAGAGGCGGCAATCCACAATGACATCTTTGGTTCCGACCATTGTCCCGTAAGTCTGGAACTGCAATTGGAGGACTGAACTATGAAACGATGGATCGCGACGGTACTGTGTTTGTGCTTACTTATGAGTGCAGTGCCTATGACAGCTGCCTACACCAATCAGGCAGATTGGGCGGCGGATGCAGTGAAATCTATGTATGACCTGGGCTTCCTGCCGGACAGCCTACGCAATGCGGATATGACCCGCAAGATCACCCGTGGGGAAATGTGCAAAATGGCTGTTCTGGTCTTTGAGCACCTCATGGGCGGATATCCTTACCCCGACTCTACAGACCATTTTGAGGACACAAGTGACCCCGATATATGCTATGCATACGAACAGGGAATTATTTCAGGTTACGGTAACGGAAAGTTCGGACCCAATGATCCCCTGACTCGTGAGCAGTTTTTCAAGATCACCTTTAACCTCATGGGAACCGCTTATTGTAATCCTCAGGTAGAACTTCAGCCCCTGGATGCTTTTAAAGATGGCAGTACTGTCAGTGACTATGCCGTTAAGCCTACTCAGATCATGGTGGCTATCGGCATCGTTAAGGGCTCCAACGGCAAGCTCAATCCCAAGAACAATACCACCTGTCAGGAAGCCATTGTGATGTTCTTCCGTGCATATGAATATATGTGCCAGTGGTTCAACGCCCAGACGGAGGAAAGAAAGCAGATCGAGGCTCAGAATCAGGGCTACTCCGGTATTTCCAACTGGGCCATTAGTTCCGTTATAACCATGAAGGCGCTGAATATGATCCCCGCTTCTCTGGATAACTGCAATATGACCTCTGCCATTACTCGTGAGCAGATGTGCTCCATTGCTATGCTGGCCTATACTGCCGCAACCAAGGAGACATATTATCCTATCCGTACGGATCATTTTAAGGATACAAAGTCTGTGGATGTGTGTGCTGCCTATGAGTTGGGCATTATTTCCGGTTACGGTAACGGCAGATTCGGGCCCAATGACACCCTGACCCGTGAACAGTTCTTTAAGATCATGGCAAACTTTATGAAGGTCATCGGCTATCCCCGTACAGACAGCAGAGCCATCTCTCTGATGAAGTACAATGACGGTGGCAAGGTAGCCGATTGGGCACAGGCTCCCACTCGTCTGCTGATCTATATCGGTGCGGTCATGGGTGACGGTAAGAATCTGAACCCCAAGAACAGCACCTCTATTCAGGAAGCTCTGACAGTATTCCTCCGTTGCTATAACTTCACCGTGAACTGGCAGAAGGAGCATCCCGACGGAGAGGACTATGTAGAACCCACCATTCTGGATGATCTGGTTGCCTTTGCTAAGAGCTATGAGGGATATCCCTATGTCTACGGTGGCAATGGCCCCAACAGCTTCGACTGCTCCGCACTTGTGCTGTACTGCTACAAGCACTTCGGCTACAGCTTCTCCCGTGGTGCTCAGGAGCAGTACGAGGACGGCGTCAAGGTAGGCAAGGCAGAGCTACTCCCCGGGGACCTGGTATTCTTCAGCGGTAACGGCTACTACATCACCCATGTCGGTCTGTACATAGGTGATGGCCTGTTCATCCACGCATCCAACCCCACCAGAGGTGTGGTCATCGATACTCTGATGAGCGGTTACTATTCCAGTCACTACTGGGGTGCTTGCCGTATCATTACGGACTGATACCTCGCATCGGAACATAATTTTCCGCCATGGGAAGTGCAAAATTCTTCCCATGGCGGATTTTTTTATAAAGGAATAAAATGTAAGGGTAAGAAACGTCGTCTTTATAAGTAGAAGGGAGGGATCCTGTGGAAGACATTGTTGCTCTGTTGGAGAGACGGGACGAGACCGCTCTGTTATATATGAAAAAACACTATGGTAATTATTGCTATACCATTCTATACGGGATCCTGCGGGACCATGAGGAAGCACAGGAGGCACTGAACGACGTGTGGTTCCGCATCTGGCAGTCTATCCCTCCCGGGAAGCCCGATTGTTTTCAGGCTTATGTTGCAAAAGTTAGTCGGAATATTGCCTTGGATCGGCTTAAATTCCAAAATGCTCAAAAGAGAAAGAATACCGCACTTCCTTTAGAAGAAATTCGGGAAATGCTTCCTGACCCTGCATGGGAACGAGGAGAAGAAGGTCGAGAATTAGGGGAAGTTCTAAATGCTTTTGTAAAGACCTTGAAACCGGAGGAGCGAAAGCTTTTTCTTCGCAGATACTGGTATAACGGAACCATCGAAGAATTATCGGAAACATTCTGTTGTTCGCAATCACGGATCACAGGGATCCTGTTCCGTCTGCGGAAAAAATTACGGAAATACTTAGAGAAGGAGGGATATCACTATGGATGAACTGAAATTTTTACAAGTACTAACAGACATAGAGGACGATTTGATTTTGGATGCAAAGAAGCCTGTTACACCGAAACGCTCCATTTCCTCTCTCTTTGGGAAAATCGGAGTTGCCGCGGCTCTCCTGTGTTTGCTGTCTGTAACAGTCATGGCTGTCAGCTTCAGCGTTTGGGTCTTGAGCAGCGATCATCGTGTTCCTATTATGGAAGCATACTATATGGGGGTATTTACTCCCAGTAGTAAAGTAACTACAGTAAATTATGACCTCGAAGCCCGTGAGATCACCATCCCTCAACGATGGACAGAGAATCTGAAAGCGGCATGGAAAACCTTTGACTACGATCATAAGTATTTTAAGGGCATCGATCTGAAAGAAGAGGACGGTAGCCGTATCGACTTTGGGCACATTGCTCAGGTAGAGCGTCTTTTGGGGTTGGAGCTGGTCAGTAGCCCGGAAATCGATAGTGCTGCAGGGAACGTGTTTGTCAGTTTAGTCATCGTTGATTCGGTGCGAGCTTCTCGGGAATGGGAGCGTAAAGGCACGGTTACTCCCGATGGGATCCGAATTTATCTGCCCTTCCGATTAGATGGTCAGAAAGGACTCAATGACGATGTGATAGAGTATTGTGGCTTGCATATTTTTATTCCGCTAACGGAATCATTTGCCACAGAATACAGATCCCATGTGGTATTGTCCGGAGACGGAAGCCAAGATTTGAAGGAAAGAAAGATCCTGTCTCACGGGGGGATAGAAACGGTTCTGCTTGCCAACACCCAGAGCGAATATGAGTCCATGAAGGCTTTTGCTGCATGGGAATATCAAGGCGTGGGCTATTTGCTGGAAATGAAGACCTATGATTCTGTTACCGCCGATCCCGGGAAGATCATGATACCTTATTTGGCGAATTTGGAGGATTGATTATGAAACGGATTTTATCTGCTATTTTGCTGATATCGCTATTCCTTCTCTGTGGATGCAAGGAACAACTGCCGGACTATACTCTGGAAGTTCCTACCACTACGGAGAAGAGCACAGAGCCGTCTACTACAGAAACTACCCGGATCAAGGAATATCGGGAATATACGACCTATCCCGTAGAGCAGACGAGGGGCAATGTTGTAGGGAATACCTATTACTATTCCCGTTCTCGTGTGATACGATACTATGATCCGGAGCTACGGCGAGGGGTGACGCTATGCAGTCAGCCCAACTGTACCCATGATGATGAGAAATGTACGGCATATTTGGGAGGTGACAACAATACTTACTATCAGGTATCCGGCAATATGGTCTATGCTATTGTAGACTATACGGAATCTGATGGCAGGATCCTGTTTGTAGAACGGAATATGATCACCGGAGAAAGCAGGATACTATGGGATCTGACTCCTGAGGAGAATATGGTACGGGAAGATGTAGGCTTCTCTGTTTGCGAAGATGTGGCCTTCCTTGCATTCCGGGAATTCGAGATGGATTGGAAGGAGGATGGAACCACTTATTTGGAAAAGAATGTGAAGAACTACTCCTATGAGATCGATCTGATCACAGGAGAGCGAGAACTGCTATTGGTTGGAGAGGCACCGTCCTTAGAAGGCGTTTATTTTTCGGGAGACACGATTGATGTTTCCCTATGCACAGAGGATTTTTTAGTGATCAACGATATGGAGTATGTAGGGGAACTTCCTATGTCTGCAGAAACGTATTTGCAGGAGAATCCCGAGGGAGACTATTCTGACTACTTAACAGAGAGTTTGCGACGTTTTAATACATCGAGTCATTATTCTCTTAACCGTAAAACAGGAGAGAAAAAGCGGATCTATGGTAATGTTGTGGAGGCTCATCATCAGGATGATGGCTGCAAGCGAGATAAGAAGGTTGTTTTTACAGAAGGGAATACTGTCTGCATCTATGATGGATATACAGGCGAGGTGACGGACTGCTTTGAACAGGATAATATGGGATTCCTAAATCTGTTGGATGGTCGGATCTTCTATAATACAGGTGAAGAGAAAGAAGACGGGAGCCTGGTGTACACCTACTTTTGGTATGATCTGCAAACCGGAGAGAAGAAGCAATTCCAAGAGGGAATCAGCATCATGGTCTTTAGTATCATGGAAGAGACGAAGGATTACTTTTACGGCTACTATAAGGGAAAGAATTGCTTTATTTCCAAACAGGATTTTTATAACGAAAATTACGATGCCGCTTTTTAATAAAATGAAGGGTAAGTTTATGAAAAGAATTCTATGTGTTTTTATGGTATTTGTTGCAGTGCTCCTAACGGGGTGTAGTATAGAACTACAGGACTATACATTACAGACCGGGGAGAATGAGAGCGTGGCAACGGAAACCGGGACGGAAGAGATACCTGTATCGGAGACCAAACTTAAGGAGTACCGAGAATATAAGACCTATGCCCCTGTGAAAGGATGGGGGGATACAGTGGATGAGCTCTATTATTTGACCCATTTTCCGGTCATTCGGTACTATGACATGGAGTTGCAGCGGAAAATTACTCTGTGTACACAACCAAATTGTACCCATATAGATGATAGCTGTCTTGCCTATTTGGGACAGTGCTTAGAGTGCCGCTATATGGTTCGGGGAGATTTACTCTATGCCGTGGTAAGGAATGGGGATCAGGAAGAAGTCCTCTTTGTGGAACGGAATATGATTACAGGAGAAAGCCGAACCATATGGGATATGACACCGGAGGAAAACATGGTTCGAGAGCAGATAGATTTTTCTCTCTATGATGGGGTCGCTTTCTTTACATTCCGGGAATATGAACGAAAGTGGGATCAGACCGGATGCAGTTATGAAAAGGATCCGGTACAGTATTCTTATGAGATCGATTTGGTAACAGGAAAACGGGAACTTTTGCTACAGGATGAAATTCCTGTACTATCGGGCTTCGCTTTCAGTGGGGATGCCATTGTACCCCATGCGTGTACAGAGAACTTCTTGGTCATTCGTGATAAAAGCTTTACGGAGGATGCTTTGATGACCATGGAGGAATATACGAAGCTCTACCCTCAGGGCGATTACGGTTTATATATTTGGGAAGAGTACGAACATATGGAACATGTATCCCTTGATCGCCGAACAGGAGAAAGAAAACGAATCTGTGGCAGTTTGAAAGAAGCGGCAATGCAGGATCAAAAATGTATAGGGGAAAGAAAAATGTTCTTTGCCGAAAATGACATGGTCTATATGTATGATGGATATACGGGGCAAGTGACTCCTTGCTTTCCGCAATCGGATGTGATCTTACTCCGATATTTCGATGGACGAGTTTGGTGCAATACAAGAGCCGAGGGAGAAACCGATGTGGAATTTTATTGGTATGACCTGCAGACAGGAGAAAAACACCAATTCCAGAAAGGGATCAGCCCCATGGTATTCTCGATCCATGGAGAGACGGAACGTTATTTTTACGGTTCGGGACCGGGAACGACTCAAGCCATTTCCAAGCAGGACTTTTATAACGAAAATTACGATGCCGCTTTTTGAAGCATGATAGTAACGGTAAATCACAGTTTATTGTGCTGTCTTCAAGTCCGCAGAGCCTCTTGGCTCTCCCTCTGGGAGAGCTGTCAGCGTAGCTGACTGAGAGGGCAGTATGCAGTAGAAATTAGAACTAACTATCAGAGAAAGTACCGAATACTTCCATGCCTACTACGAAATCGGTACAAAATTGGGAATCCCTACTGCCCTCTCCGCCGCAGTCGCGGCACCTCTCCCATTGGAGAGGCAAGGGTTTTTACCAACTTGGAAACAGAGCGATAAACGGGAATTTGAAGAGGAGAAGAGAGGAGAATGGAGGATGGAACTTCGGTTTTCCCATTTAGATAAACAATACGGAAAGGTTCATGCACTGAGGAATGTGAGCTTTACCTTGACAGAGGGTGTGCACGGCTTGCTGGGACCGAATGGGGCGGGGAAAAGTACCCTCATGAATATTTTGTCCGGGAATTTAGATCAGACTTCCGGTACCATTACATATGACGGCAAGGACATTCGCCAAATGGGTACAGACTTCCGCAGGCTCCTTGGATATATGCCCCAACAGCAGGCGTTTTACCCCGGTATGACCGCCACTCAATTTTTGGGATATATGGGTACCCTACGAGGGATGGAGAAGGATAAACTGAAAATCGCGATGGGTCAAGTTCTCGACCGTGTAGGACTTACTGACAAAGGGGGGGATAAGATCAAGACCTTTTCCGGCGGCATGAAACAGAGACTTTTGCTTGCACAGGCGATTCTGTCCGATCCCAAGATTCTGATTCTGGACGAACCGACCGCAGGTTTAGATCCGAAACAGCGGATTGCGGTAAGAAATTTGGTGGCGGAGCTTGCGGAAAATAAAATCGTGATTCTGTCTACCCATGTGGTAGGGGATGTGGGATGTATTTCTAAGGAGATCCTACTTCTCAAGGAGGGGAGGCTTCTTTGTCAGACTCCTCCTGCTGCGTTGTCAGCCCAAATGGAAGGGAAGGTATGGGAGGTCGTTATTGCAGCGCAGGAGCTTACACAATGGCAGAGCCGATATCGGGTCTCTAACATTTCCACCCACCCAAAGGGGCTGTGTCTCAGGCTCCTGTCGGAGACTCCCGTCTCGGAGGGCAATGTTGTGAGCCCCACCTTAGAGGATGTATATCTCCGATGCTTTGAGGAGGGGGATTATGATCCGATATGAAGTGAAAAAACTTCTCCGTCAAAGGGTGACTGTCATCTTACTTCTTCTCCTGTTCCTGATCAACGGTGTGGTCGTGTGGAGGATGGCTGTCCCGGGGATACAGCCTTACAGCCAAACGAATGTGACTCATATTCTTTCCCTTTACAGAGCTTTACCGGAGGATAGGGCTTTGGCCTTGTCTGCCTTGGAGGAAAAGAGGGAAGAATTGACCCAAGCTATTTGGGACGGATCCGATCCCGGTGGGTATTTGACGGAGGATATTTACACGGAACGCCAGCTGTTTCAAGCCCTCATTGACAGAATCGAGCCTGTGGTCAATTATTCTTCTATCTTACAGGAGATCGATTTTAATGCAGAGACCCTTCTGCTGTCCGGTCGGTATGAGGAAAATACTTTTGCATATCGAAATGTGATAGCATCCCAACGGATCTACAGGGAACTTTGGAATGTGAAACCTGAGATCCTGTATACCGGCTCGGTAGAGCTACTTCCCGGAGAGGGTATCACGGAGATCATGGCTGTGCTTATGGGGCTGGTGATTGCATTGGAGCTTGTCTATTCCGAAAGGGAGAAAGGCACTATGGCCCTATGCAAGGCTACATATAAGGGTGGATTCTATCTGGCCTTCTCAAAAATCCTTTCAGGGCTTCTCATTGGAGCATTGGGTACAGGTCTTTTATACGGAAGCAACCTGCTCATAGGGTTTATCCGATGCGGCTTTGTAAATTTGTCTGCACCGATCCAATCTATATTCGGCATGATCCGCAGTTCGTGGAAAGTGACCATAGGGGAGTATATTTGCTTGTTTTTTGGATACAAGATCCTGTGGATGGGGGCTGTTATGGCTGTTGCTTATGTAGCGTCCTATGTGGGAAGACGGCTGTGGCAGTGCTGTGGATTGTTTCTTTTGATAGGCGGTCTGTGCTTTCTAAGGCCTGAGTCGGTGCTGAATCCTTATACTATGGGAAGTACAGATGAACTGTTTGGGAACTATTGGAATCTGAATATCCTTGGATATCCCCTGAGCAATCTTACTTCAAGTGTAATAGCTCTGAGTGGTATCTTGGTTTGTGGTTTTTGCCTGTCTATCTTACTGCATATCAAGCAAGCTCCTTTCATTAGAGAGAAAAATTCCTCCTCAAAAGAGAGAAATCTAAGGATTTCATCGGGGCTTATAGGCTATGAGGGAAGAAAACTTCTCCTTATGAATGGAGGATCCTATATCTTGATTGTATTGATAGTTATACAGCTTTTTGTCTATGCCGAGTTTCCAAATCGGATATCCCCTCAGGAACAATTGTATATTCACTATTCGGAAATTCTTGCAGGGGTGGCTCATGAGGAAAAGGATGCCTTTATTGCACAGGAGGAAGAACGATTTGAAGAACTGTATCATAAATTGGAAGAATATGATCAGGCACTGACAACCTCTGCTATCAGCCGGGATTCCTACATTTCTCTGACAGGGGAGGTGTATAGACAGCTGGAAAGTGAGGCTACTTTCTATCGGGCGAGAGATCAGTATTTTTATATGAAGGAGAATGGGTTGGAATATGTCTGCCTGACGCCCTATGACCGATTGTTGGGAAGAGAGGGGATAAAAGAACTTCTGCGACAGACGATTTTTCTGATCCTTTCCCTTGTGGCAGGGTTATCCGGGATATTTGCCACCGAATATGAAACAGGAATGATCATGCTCCTCCGTACAACGGAGAGGGAAAGACGATCCTATAGGAAAAAAGGAGTGTTAACCCTTCTGTTTGGACTTATGGGGGCTATGATCGTGTATTTTCCACAGCTTCTCAGCGTATGGCGATTCTATGGCTTGCCCGGATTGGGAGCTCCTGCCGGAAGCGTACCTATATTACGGCTAACCCTTGGGAGGGTGTGGAGCACCCTTGGGATCTACGGGCTGAGCATTGGAGGACTTACAGCGGGTGTATCCTTGGGGATCTTGTGCCTATCCCGTTTGACGAGGAATACGATCCATACTTGTATGTATGCCTCTGCTGTGCTCTTGCCTCCTTGTGTGTTGGGAATTTTGATCCTATGAAAATAGCCTCGTGCGTACCGGCACGAGGCTTTTCAGCGTGTCAAAAAAGTGGCAATCGTCAAAATGCAAGTTTTGGCGATTGGGGTTGATTTACAAATGAAAGCATAACTTATCCAAAAACGAAATCCTCTGAAATAGCTTGTAAAGGCTTGCGTTGCAAGGCATTTTGACTTACTTCGCAAAACGAGCTCTACCGTACCACCGTACGCCGACGACCTCGTTTTGCTCGTCTTGCCGCTCTTTTGAACACTGACAGACTGTCAAAAAACAAGTTTTTTGACAGTCTGAAAAGCCTCGTGCGTACCGGCACGAGGCTTTTGACTATAGAATGAGGGGGGATTTTCTGTCTTCCGCGGTTTTGTCGGTGGAATCGGTGGTGGAGTTTGCACATTTTTCCGGACTTTCGCTGACAATGTTCAGGCAACGGTAGAACTCCGCTCCCTCGGACTCGGTGAATCATACGCAGAACTCGTCTAAAATGCTTTACATTGGGGGATAGTTTATGGTATAGTTTACGGTAGGTGATGATATTGAAGAGAAAATTCGGTTTTTTTAAATTTTGCTTTATTTTGCTCTTGGCCTATCTGCTGTGGACGGCAGTGAGCATTGTACAATACGGTGAAAGGGATGAAACCCGATCCTGTGATGCAGTGATCGTGCTGGGAGCGGGAACCTTTAGCGGACAGATCTCCCCTGTGTACAGAGAACGGATCAACCACGGGATCTCCCTATGGGAGCAGGGGTATGGAGACTATATCATCCTGACGGGAGGCTACGGCGAGGGAAGCAGTATGTCCGATTCTGCCGCCGCTAAGGCTTATGCGTTGAACCAAGGCGTCCCTGCGTGGGCGATCCTCATAGAAGAACGATCTACCATTACGGAGGAGAATTTCCTCTATGCCAAGGAGATCATGGACCGGTATGGGCTGGAAACCGCACTGGTAGTCAGTGACCCCCTCCACATGAAGCGAGCCATGCTTATGGCGGCGGACAATGGGATCGAGGCTTATGCCTCTCCTACATCCACGACCATGTATCGAAGTCTGAAAACCAAGCTTCCCTTTTTGATCCGTGAGGAGTTTTTCTATATCGGATATTCCATTATTCGGCTCTTTCGGTAAATGAGTCGGAAACAACGGGGAAGATAGCGTTGCAATTCCGAAAGGAGATCCCACTATGGTGTATTTAAATTATAAAACCGCGGGAAATACAGACCCAAGGGGTTTGCCCAGAGTATATTTCTGTTGCCATCCCGACGATTTTGATAGATATTTCGAGACCGTATCAAACGAGATCCTCAAGAAGCACAATTGTGCTGTTTGGTATACGAAAGAGAGCTTCCTGCGGGATGAGGAATTTATGGAGAGCTTGGGGCAGATGCAACTGTTTGTGATGCCTGTAACGACCAACCTGTTATGCAGGGAAAACGATGCCCTCCGAGTGGATTTTAGATTTGCTGTGGAAAAGCACATTCCTGTATTACCCTTAATGCAAGAGAAGGGCTTAGAAGAGCTTTTTAACCGCAAATGTGGGGAGCTACAGTTTCTGGACAAAAACAATTCCGACGAAACAGCCATCGGCTATGAGGAAAAGCTGGACAAATATCTGGATTCTGTCTTGGTCGGAGATGAGCTTGCGGAAAAGATCCGCAATGCATTCTATGGCTATGTGTTTCTAAGCTACCGCAAAAAAGACCGCCGTTATGCCCAAGCCCTTATGGAGATGATCCATAAGAACGAAGCCTACGGGGATATGGCTATTTGGTATGATGAATTTTTGATTCCCGGTGAAAATTTCAACCAATCCATAAAGGATGCCTTGGCTAAGAGTAGGCTGTTTGTACTGGCGGTTACTCCCAATTTGGTCAACGAGACCAATTATGTTATGACTACCGAGTATCCTATGGCGAAGGAAGGCGGGAAACCGATTTTCCCTGCGGAGCTTGTTCCCACAGACAGAGAGCAACTGTTTGAGAAATACAAGGAACTGCCGGTACCTGCAGATGTTCGAGATGATGTGGCGTTTCACGGTGCTCTCTCGGAGTTCCTGCACGAATCGGAATTGCGAGAAAGGGATACATCGGCGGAGCATGATTATTACATCGGCCTTGCGTACCTTGCCGGAGTTGATGTGGAGATAAATTTCGACAGAGGTGTGAAACGGATCACCTCGGCGGCTGATGCAGGTGTTCCGGATGCGATGGAAAAACTCATCGACATTTATAGGAACGGCATGGGTGTTGCCGTAGATTTTTCCAAGGTGGTATTTTGGCAACGGAAGCTTTACGGATGGCTCAAGAGCCATCTTGAGCCGGAGAACGCAACAGAGAAAGAACGAAAGCGTTATGAATCGGTATGTCTCGGATTGGCAAATCATCTGAAAAAGATGGGGCTTGGTGAGGAAGGAAAGGCTGTCAAAAAGGTCTACTACGACTTTTACGAAGACTTTTGCTTAAACCATTACCAAGAGGACCCAAGAAGCCTTGCGGAAGCCTATATAGAACTTTCCTGGTATTACTATGGAGTGGATTCCGTAGAGCAGGGGAAAGTCTATGGGGCAAAAGCCTTGGACTATTTTAAGGCCTGTGAATGGATCTGTGACAGAAAGACTACATGGCTCTATGTTGATTTGGTCCGTTCCCTCTTTCATCGTTCCTCCGGGGAGGAGAGAGCAAGACTCCTTGAAAATACGGCAGAGATCTTAGTGTATATTGAAAAGCAATTGCAAAGTTCTGAGGCACAGACCGAAGGGGAGCATAGGGAGCTCTTAAGTGATTTGTATCGAGAACATGGGCGAATTTTGGAATTAGGGGAGCTGTATCCCTCTGCACAGAACTATTATGAAAAAGCCTATGCTGTCGCCCTTTCGGGGATCCGATTTGACCGGGGGATAGGAAGAAGAGTCATGGATCCGCTGTTCTCTGCCCTGCGTAGTATGAGATCACTGTATCGGAAGGAAGAAAAGCGGGATGCCGAGAAAGCCTGCATCCTCCAAACCATAGATCTCCGTTTGCGATACATAGAAGCATTGGAACAAGAAATCTCCGAACCTCTGCTTAGATTGCGGATGATCTCCGAGCAATATACAGAGATCATGAAGGAATACAGCTACATAGAGGACTATTCTCGAAGCCGAAACTATGGGGAAAAACACTGTTCCTATCTGGAAAATGCAGTGGGTCAGGGGATGACCGTAGAGGTTGCGCAGCTTCTTGAGGAGGCTTATGATAATCTTTATAGGGTCTACAAGAGAATGTGGGACCTATACGATGGGCCGTGCAATGAAGAGGAAAAGTCCATCGTAGCCGCGATCATGAAAAAGCGGATCGAGGCTTTGACCTTCATGCTGGAGCATCGAAAGAGAGAAGAAACTACCCTGCTCGGTTCCGATAAAATCATTCTCACCCTAACGGAGCTGATGGAGGCTCATTTGTGTATCGGCGAGACAGACCTTGCCACTCTTTACAGTGAGGAAAGATTAAAGCGTTCCCTTGACCGTTATCATAAGACGGGCTTCTTATTCGATGGGTATACAGCCTATTACGACATGGCGAGATTTTACAAAAAGCTGAACCGCTATGAGGAAGAAGCCAAGTATTTTATAATGGGACTTGCCTATGAAGAAAAGGAACTGCAAGGGAATCCCTCAAGAAAAAACCAAGAAAATTTGGCATATCTCTATAGGAAGGCCGGGGAACTTTATTTTAAGATCAACGATTTTCAAAAAAGCTATGCCTATTTGGTGAAGAGCCTTCAGGTAAAAATCAATCTTCATAGGGCTTATCATGATCTTACTTCGGCAAAGGCTCTCTATTATGGAATATGGGATATATCGGATCGGATCGAAAAGAGAGATCCCAACACAGCGAAAGTCCTGAAGCTGAAAATGGAAGAACTGAAAAAAGAATGGCCCGATATAGAAAAACGGCCCATTTAGACCTTTCTAAGGGAAAAGTAAATGCAAGAGACCCTCTCAGCCATAGGCGGAGAGGGTCTCTTCAGACTGTCAAAAAACTTGTTTTTTGACAGTCTGTCAGCGTTCAAAAGAGCGGCAAGACGAGCAAAACGAGGTCGTCGGCGTACGATGGTACGGTAGAGCTCGTTTTGCGAAGTAAGTCAAAATGCCTTGCAACGCAAGGG
>JAZOXB010000013.1:0-4062 GCA_045659585.1 Faecousia sp.
ACGCCTCCTCTTGGCCTGCGGTATATATGGATACCTATGATGCCGGCAATAAGAATGCATACCCCTTGCACTTTGATCCCTCCGAAGCGGAATATTTCCAGATCCGCTTTAAGATGAAGAACTTCCGTATAGGTGAAACAGAAACCACCAACGATGACGGAAGTGTAACGGTCAAAACCGTAGAACCTTACCTGACCGTCAGCTTTATGGAAAAGGGGAGCACCTCCGCTACATCCGGCACTTCTAACTATAAGGCTCATGCAGAATATATCAATGGGGATACATGGATCGTTGCAACGGTGCCCCTGAACAGTGCCTTCAAGAGTGCAGAGGAGATCACCCGAATCCGTACCTACTTTGGTGGCATTGAAAGTATATCCGACGCTGAGCCCGGTGAGATCACCATTGACTATGTATTCGTCGGTCCCTATGAAGAACTGCCTACCAAGAACTCCCTGTTCTTCGACTTTACGGATACCCGGGCAGACCGGATCCGCTATAACAGCAGAACCTACGGTTTTACGAATTTTGATGATCTGTCTAAGCTGAATTGGACATATCCCACATCCGGAGTCAATGCGCTCATTGCCGACAGTGCCAACGATACCGTTACCATTCAGGCAAAGGGAACCTTCAACGCCTCCTCTTGGCCTGCGGTATATATGGATACCTATGATGCCGGCAATAAGAATGCATACCCCTTGCACTTTGATCCCTCCGAAGCGGAATATTTCCAAGTCCGCTTTAAGATGAAGAACTTCCGTATAGGTGAAACAGAAACCACCAACGAAGATGGTTCCGTGACCACCAATGTGGTAAACCCCTACCTGAAGGTCAGCTTCACAGAAGCAGGAACCACTGCCAATGTCGGAGGTACCGCAGATTACAAGGGACATACGGACTATATCAATTCCGATACATGGTATATTGCAACGGTTCCTTTGAACAGCGCCTTTAAGAGTGCAGAGGAGATCACCCGAATCCGTGTGTATTTTGCAGGTATCGAGAGTATTTCCGAGTCACAGCCCGGCGAGGTCACCGTTGACTATGTCTTTGTAGGCAAGTTGCAAGACCTTCCCACCCCTGCCTATACCGTTACCTTTGTAGACGGCAACGGCAAGACCCTTGCAACCCGACTTGTAAACCGCGGAGAGTCTGCGACCTATACAGGAAAGACCCCCACTAAGGCAAGCGATGCTACCAATCACTATACCTTCAAGGGTTGGGACAAGGCACTGACGGATATCACCGCAGACACCACCATTACCGCAACCTTTACAGGGGAAGCTCACAGCTATACCTATGCTACCACAGATACTGCCAACCACAAGGGGACCTGTTCCTGTGGCTATAGCAAGTCCGAAGGTCACAGCTATGAATATAAGGCAACCAAGAGCCCCACAACTTCCGCAACCGGCACTCTGACGGGAACCTGCTCTGCTTGCAGCGGGACTACCACGGTAACCTTGCCCAAGCTGAACACCACAGATTACACCAAGACCACCACCAAGGCTCCTACCTGTACTGCCACCGGCACGGATAAGTACACTTGGAAGACCACTACCTACGGTACTTTCTTCTTCAATGTCACCACCAAGGCCAAGGGGCATACGGAAGTAGTGGATAAGGCAGTAGCACCTACTTGTACTGCCACCGGTCTGACAGAAGGCAAGCATTGCTCTGTTTGTAATACGGTTCTTACCCCACAGACTACGGTAGCGGCTTCGGGACATGATTACAAGAGCGTGGTCACAGCACCTACCTGTACCGCAGAGGGCTATACCACCCATACCTGCTCCCGTTGCGGACACAGCTATGTAGATTCCAAGGTTTCCGCAACCGGTCATAGCTACGACAGTGGCACCGTTACGACGAAGCCTACCTTTACAGAGAAAGGCATTCTGACCTATACCTGCGTAAATGACAAGACCCATACCTACACAGAAGACATGGATACTCTCAGCAAGTCCCTGTTCTTCGACTTTGACAACAGCGTGCAGGCACAGGAGCGGTATCAAAACTATGTCTACAATTACAAGAACTTTGATACCCCCGAAGCATGGCGTGGCAGAACCCAAGGCCTGAGGAACGGCAACCTGTCTATGGACGCTGCTACAAGCTCTGTGACTATTACCCCTGCCGTTACAGGCTTCAACTCCATTTATGCCGACTCTGTGAACTTCGATCTGAATTATGACCCCGAGTATGCAGAATACTTCCAGATGCGGTTCAAGGTTACGGGACTCATAGGTACCAAGCCTAAAGCATCGGTACACTTCTACTACTCTACGGACAATTCCTACATTGCCGCAACGGCAGTTCCTGTTGATGTGAGCTATCTCAGTTCCGGGGAATACATTGTGGTGACGGGACAGATCCAGGATGAGATCCGTGAATTGGAAGAAATCAACCGAGTGATCCTCCACCTGACAGGTTTTACTGCGGAAGAGGATCTGGATGCAGTACTGACCTTTGACTATGGCTTCGTAGGCCCCTATGAGGAACTGCCCATCAAGGATTCGATCTACTTCGATTTCGGCAATACCGATGCGGATCGGGAACGGTACAACAGCAGAACCTACGGTTATGCGCAGTTTGACAATGAGACCGCAGAGAATTGGCTCTGCACGTCCTCTGTGGTCAGTGGTATTACGGTAGACAACAAGGATGGTACCGCAACCCTTAGGGCAAAGGGCAAGCTGGAAGATACTACCTGGCCTGCGGTCTATATGGACACCTACATGAGATCCACAGGGAACAAGAACCCCTTGCACTACGATCCTTCCGAGTCGGAATACTACCAGATACGCTTTAAGATGAAAAATTTCCGAATCGGAGATGAAATCATAGAAAACGAAGATGGTACCACTACGAGCCGTGTTGTGAGCCCCTATTTGAAGCTGTCCTTCTTTGCAGACGGATCCACCTCTGCGGTAGCCGGAACAAGCGACTTTAAGGGTCACGCAGAATATATTGATTCCGATACATGGTATGTTGCAACGGTACCCCTGAGAGCTGATTTCAAGAATGCCAAGGAGATCAATCGCGTGCGGATCTACTTCGGTGGTATAGAGAGTATTTCCGAGACACAAGTAGGCGAAGTGACCATCGATTATATCTTTATTGGAAAGCTTAAGGATCTGCCTACTCCCGCCTATACCGTTACCTTTGCAGACGGCAGTGGCAAGACTCTTGCAACTCAATTGGTCAATGAGGGAGAAACTGCTACCTACTCCGGTAAAACTCCCAACAAGACCGCCGATGGCACCTACCACTATACCTTCGAGGGCTGGGACAAGGCTCTGACGGATATTACTGCGGATACCACCGTTACCGCAACCTTCATTGCGGAAGTCCACAGCTATACCTACGCTACCATAGATGCTACGGAGCATAAGGCTACCTGTACTTGTGGTTATAGCAAGGTTGAGGCTCACAGCTATGAAGCCGGTCTGTGTATCTGCGGTCATACAGAAGTGAAGGAGCCTGTAGAGGAAAGCACTTGGAAGCTGGGACACAGCCTCAACTTAGCAAGTGATATTTCCATCAACTACGCCATCCAAAGAAAAACCTTGGAAGGCTATGATTTGGATTCTGTCTATATCTTAGCAGAGATCGACAGCTACAAGGAAGGTAAGTATTCCCTTAAGGAAGTGAAGCTCCTCCCCGTAGTAAACGGAAGCTATTACTACTTCACCCTGACGGGACTCACCGCCGTCAATATGAATGACGAGATCCGTGCTGTTCTCTACGGCACCAAGGACGGACAGATCCACTATTCTCCCATGGATACCTACAGCGTAGCCACTTATGCCTATGCACAGCTTGGCAAAGCTACTGCGGCACAGAAACTGAAAGTCCTCTGTGCAGAGCTTCTCCGCTACGGTGCCAAGGCGCAAATCTTTAAGTCCTACCGCTTAGATGCCCTTGTAGATGCCAAGATGACGGAAGAGCAGAAGGCTCTCCTCAGCGATATGGAAGCCGTTACCTTCGGCAACGTAAACCTGACGGAGAATATCCCTGCAACCAACAGCATTACATGGCTGGGTAAGTCCTTGGATC
>JAZOXB010000014.1:0-2243 GCA_045659585.1 Faecousia sp.
AGACGGTCGATACGGGTACGCATGGTCTTGAAGTTGGTCAGCATGCCGCCCAGCCAACGAGCGTTGACATAGTACTGGTCAACACGGAGAGCTTCTTCCTTGATAGCTTCCTGTGCCTGCTTCTTGGTGCCGACGAAGAGAACGTTCTCGCCGTTAGCTGCGATCTCGCGGATGAAATTGTAAGCTTCCTCGATCTTCTTAACGGTCTTCTGCAGGTCGATGATGTAGATACCGTTACGCTCGGTGTAGATGTAGGGAGCCATCTTGGGGTTCCAACGACGGGTCTGGTGACCGAAGTGGACGCCTGCTTCCAGCAGACTCTTCATGGATACAACTGCCATTTTTTGTTTCTCCTTTTGTTTTACCGCCATCACCCTCATCTCCCCCGCCCACCGCAAGGCGGCACTGGGGCGGAAAATCCGGCAATGTGTGGTTTATTTGATGTCACAGAATTTCTGTGCCGATATATTATAATCGATACATAGAAATTTTGCAAGTCCTTTTTTGGAATTTTTTGCGGTTTTTTCAGAAAATTTTTTCAAAATAATTCCTTTCCTCCACGAGGAAGTCGGAATTTGTCCGTATCCCC
Source organism: Faecousia sp. (assembly GCA_045659585.1). Lineage (GTDB taxonomy): Bacteria > Bacillota > Clostridia > Oscillospirales > Oscillospiraceae > JAZOXB01. The sequence continues at coordinate 590 of JAZOXB010000014.1, forward strand.
CTCCACCAGAATGATATCGTCTCCGATTTGGCGGATACATTTCCAGGGGATCACAAAATCCTCCCGACAGCCTAAGATCCCGAAGCACTTTCCTTTCCCCGGAACCACGATGGCAACGATTTGTCCGCAACGGCAATCCACCTCTACATCACAGACATAGCCCATGCGACAGCCGTCACAAACATTGACCACTTCTTTACACTTCAGACTGGAAAAACGATTACCCATAGGATCCCTCCCACGAAATATATATGCCATTATATGCCCGGGAGATAAAAATTTTTCCCATATTGAGGAACTTTCTCTTGCATATTTCGTCAAATTCAATATACTAAAGGTATAAATCACTACAAAGGAGGGTTCCTCATGCGTGGCAAGAACAAATGTAAGATCTTAAAGCAAATCCGCCGGAAAATCGCAGACGAAAACGACATTCCTCTGATCACCAAGGAATGCACCTATCAAGGAGAATGCTCCGGTACCTGTCCCCGTTGTGAGGCAGAGCTTCGATATCTGGAGCAACAGCTTGCCCGTCGGCAGGCACTGGGAAAGACCGTTACGGTTGCCGCCCTGTCTGTATCCCTACTGGCCTCTGCTACGGGTTGCTCCCTTGTGCCATCGGATGTGGTGGGAGACGTTCCCATGATCACCGAGGAAAACAACAATCCCCATGGTACCAATGCAGAGCACACCAACACCGACTCCACGGAAGTCCCCGAGCTCCTCGGACGGATCGCCGCCGATCCCTCTGCCTGCGAGACCGAAGTCATTGAGCTGGATGGAGATGTTGCCTATATAGAGGACACCGTCTATTGGTCACCGGACGATCCCGATGATTTGGTCATGGGTGCCGCCCCCGTAGACCCGGAGTCTACCGACTGGGAGAGTCTTTCCGACGATTGGGGCGAGGCCAATGACTGAACCCCATTTTCCCCTTCTGTCCCTATCCCGTCTGCGGATGGAAGTAGACGGAGAAGGGGTCACCACCTTAATTGCGGGAGCTGGATGCCCCCTGTCCTGTAAGTGGTGCATTAACAAAAAGGTTCTGCAAAAAGTCCCCACTCCCGTCACGGCTCAAGAGCTGTTCGACCGTGTAAAGATCGACGATCTGTACTTTCAGGCTACCGGTGGCGGAGTCACCTTCGGTGGTGGGGAAGCCCTGTTGCATACAGAGTTTATTCATCACTTCCGGCAGATCTGCGGCAATCGCTGGAAGATCTATGTCGAAACATCTCTCCATGTGTCTCCGGAAGCCGTAACCTTAGCAGCCCAATGTGTAGACGGCTTTATCGTAGACATCAAGGACATGGATCCTAACATTTATAAAGCCTACACGGGAAAGGATCCCGCCCTTGCCTACGGCAATCTGGAACGGCTTCTTTCTCTGGTGGGTGGGGAACGGATCCTTGTCCGTGTCCCCCTGATCCCGGAGTACAACACCAAGGAAGCCCAAGACCACAGCCTTTCCAAGCTGAAAGCCCTGGGCTTCACCCGTTTGGATCCCTTTTCTTATATTAAGCTGAGGGGAGTCGAACCCCGATAGGTTTTCACAGGATCTTTTCAGTCATAGCATCGTCATCGTCCTCGGAAATACCGACGGGTATTCCCATCGGACTCTTCCTTGCTCTGACAGAAAATATCTCCGTGAAAACTG
>JAZOXB010000015.1:0-3398 GCA_045659585.1 Faecousia sp.
TGCCCTTTAGGGCACACATTCACGACCTACTTTAGTAGGTCACTTCACACCGTAGGTGCTTCACAACCCATTATGGGTTGCTTAACGCCCACCGCAGGTGGGTACTTCACTCGTTCCAGCGGAACGATAAACTGTGATTTACAGCTCCATCACCATGGGCGTTAGCCCACCTATTTAATCCGCGGCATAGCCACACCCACATGTGCATGACAGATATCATCTGCAAAGCAAATATTATACCCAAAGAGTATATCATTCGCTCTGACAGACTGATAGATCGCATTTTGTTTATTTTGTATAATTTTCTCCTTAGTTTGTTGTGAAGTATATATAAAATTAGGTTTGCTTTTTTCTGCATTTAGTAGTATACTCTGTGAGGAAATTTTTGAGAATCAAAAAGGAGATCCTTTTATTATGTCTAATCTGCTCTCTGTGGCCGTTGCCATTCTCGCTGGCCTTCTTATGACCCGTTTGGTCAAGGTTTTCCATCTACCCGATGTTACAGCCTACCTCGTTGCCGGTGTTTGCATCGGCCCCTACTGTTTGGGTGCTCTGGGTATCGAAGGCTTAGGCTTCACCGGACAGCACGCACTGGAAACCCTGTCCATTATGGGTGAAGTTGCTCTGGGCTTTATCGCCTTTGCCATCGGCAATGAATTCCGTTTGGGACAGTTGAAGCAAACCGGTCGTCAAGCCTGTGTGGTAGGCGTTTTCCAAGCCCTTGCCGCCGCCCTTCTGGTAGATATGGCTCTGGTAGTCGTTCATCTGATCATGCCCGACAAACTGTCCCTGTCTCAGGCCATTACCTTAGGTGCCATTGCTACTGCTACGGCTCCCGCCGCTACCCTTATGGTCGTTAAGCAGTATAAGGCCAAGGGTGAACTCACCGACCTGCTTCTCCCCGTTGTTGCCTTGGATGATGCGGTAGGTCTGGTGGTATTCGCCATTTCCTTCGGTATTGCCCGTACACTTCAGAGCGGCTCTGTGGATCTGATCTCTATTCTGGTAAATCCCATGCTGGAGATCCTCCTGTCCTTGGCTCTGGGTGCGTTCCTGGGTTGGCTCCTGACCCAACTGGAAAAGTTGTTCCATTCCAATACCAATCGTCTGAATCTGGTTATTGCCTTTGTCCTTGCAACCGTGGCTCTGTCCATGCTGGAATTCCACATCGGACCTGTAGAGCTGTGCTTCTCTTCCCTGCTGGTCTGCATGATGTTGGGAACTGTGTTCTGCAACCTCTGCCCCCTGTCCCACGATCTTATGGAAAAGTCCGATCGTTGGGTCTCTCCCCTGCTGGCACTGTTCTTTGTTATCAGCGGTGCAGAGCTGGAGCTGAGTGTTTTTGCAGATATCGCCATTGTTGGTATCGGCGTTGTCTATATTCTGTTCCGTTCTCTGGGTAAGTATTACGGCTCCTACTTCTCCACCAAGTGGACCAAGTGCTCCCCCAATGTGTGTAAGTATCTGGGCATCACCCTCCTGCCCCAGGCAGGTGTAGCTCTGGGCATGGCCATGACCGCTACCCAATTAGGTGCCGAAGGTGCCCTGATCCGAAATATCGTCCTGTTCTCTGTTCTGATCTACGAGGTCTTCGGCCCCATGCTCACCAAGATGGCTCTGACCAAGTCCGGAGATATTCATCCCATGCCCGAACATATCAAGAACCGTCGAGATACCAAGCTTAAAGAAACCGGACACAAATAATCTTATATTCTTTCATAAAAAATACCTCTCGATTTGCCCGATAGGTATTTTTTATGCTTTTATCCCATACAGCCCTCCGGATAATCTCTGTAGCAGATCATTCTCTCTACCGGCTCCGCTAGGTAGGGATAGGTGGTATCGTTCTGCTTAGCATAAGCGTAGGACTCAATGCTGTAGCAAACGATGTTGCTGACCTGTTCTCCGTTACGGTATGCCGCAACACAAATAGGCTCACTCATCAGCGCCGCATTGAGCTTGGTAAAAGAAGAAAAGGTTACATTCCGACTCTCGAAGAGATAGTATCCGTCACTATAGATCGCATCGCTTACGTTTGGGAATTTCTTAGAAATAACGAAATTTTTTCATATTTTTACACCGACGATCCATTGGGAGTCGAGCCCCTTTGATCCCACGATTCCATCGCTTTCCTTTAGGATCCTTTTTGCCGTCGCCGGCAGGTTTTTATAGGGCGCCGAACACAAACGGTCAACAGGTTTCTATGCCGGAACAGCAAAAAAGAACCGTTACCCGAAACAAATCTCAGATAACGGTTCTCTTTATATGATTTAAAATTGCAATCGTCTTGCTACAGGGTAACTGAATTAGTCAGCTACGTAGGGAAGCAGAGCGATAGCGCGAGCGCGCTTGATTGCAACGGTCAGCTGGCGCTGATGTGCTGCACAGGTACCGGTGGTACGGCGGGGCAGGATCTTGGCTCGCTCAGAAGTGTAACGACGGAGCTTGCCAGCTTCCTTGAAATCGATGCCCGTAACCTTATCTACGCAGAAGTTACAAACCTTCTTACGCTTGCGGGGGCGTGCCTTCTCGTTAGCCATTATGAGGTTCTCCTTTCGTGAAAGTATAGCTTAAAATTCTTGTGGAAAGTTAAATCAGAAGGGAAGCTGGCTGTCGTCATCCTCGATCATAGCGAAATCGGATGCGGGAGCCGGAGCCTGGGGAGCAGAATAGCCGTAGCCGTTGCCGCCGTACTGGGGAGCATTTCCGCCATACTGGGGAGCATTGCCACCGTATGCAGGGGCGTTGCCACCATACTGGGGAACATTGCCTGCGGGGGCATTGCCGTAAGCGTTAAAGCCGTTTTCTGCACCTTCGCGACGGGAGTCACCGAAATAGACATTGTCAGCGATGACTTCTGCACTGCGACGCTTGTTTCCTTCTTTGTCGTTCCAGGTACGAATCTGGAGACGACCGGATACCACTGCCATACGGCCCTTGGTGAAGTACTTGCTGACGAACTCAGCAGTATTACGCCAGGTTACGATGTCAATGAAATCCGTTTCTCTCTCGCCGGTAGCGGAATTGGAAAAATCCCGATCTACTGCGATGGAGAATGTGGCCACTGCTACGCCGGAAGCGGTCCGACGGAGCTCGGGGTCACGGGTAAGACGACCCATGAGAACGATATGGTTCAGCATATATTGGTCTCCTTAGCCTTCGACTGCGACGATGATGGAACGCATGATGCCGTCAGTGATCTTGAAAACGCGGTCCAGCTCAGCGGGGAGCTCGGGCTTGCATTCGCAGGTCATGAGGACATAGTAGCCTTCGGGCAGATCGTTGATGGGATAGGCCAGCCGACGCTTGCCCCATTCCTCGATACCGGTGAGAGTACCTTCTGCCTCAACCATCGCCTTGAACTTTTCCACGAGAGCAGCAATACCTTCTTCGCCCTT
>JAZOXB010000016.1:0-27052 GCA_045659585.1 Faecousia sp.
ATCCACGGCGAGGGGCAGATTTCTGACCTCGTCTTCACATAGATTCTTCGGGACTTTCCCACCTCCTGCTTCACTCGGAAGATTAGGTCGGCCTTCTCCAACTCTTTCAACGCTGCCTTTACTGTTCCGGCACTTTTTCCACTGTCGGCGGATAGGCTTTTGATGTCGTAGTAAATATAAACATTTCCTTCCTCATCCGCCCACCCTCCTTGTTTTATGGACAGTCTCGCCCGATCCAGCAGCAGGACATAAATCAGCTTGGCAGTTTCGTTCAGCCCCAGACCCATCAAGAATCTGGGATAAACCATGTAGCCAACCACCTTGCTGTCCTTCTTCAGGAAGGCTCCTTTGTCTATACGTTCGCTCATTTTGCGGTCTCCTTTCTATGGTTGATTTTTTTGTAGCATTTTCGGGGCGATTTTTAACCCTTTTCTTTCCCGTATTCTACGAACAAAACAGAGGGTATATCATTTCACCTTTTTGGATTTGCCTTTCGCACAGGAAGAAAAATCCCTTATTTTCGCCCCGAATTTTCTACAAATCTTGGACACTCCAATATCACCGTTCTATAGCTCTGCTTGCACTCTTGCAAGCACCTTCGGCACAGGGCATTGTAGTTCTTTCTCCCTGTATTGGGATTCAAAAAGAAATCCCACTCCATCTTTGCCTTCTTTGTCATTCTCGGCATACCATCACCTCCTCTCACGCAATCCTTTTTCATTTCACGAACCTCCTCTCTTTGTTATATAAAACGACCTCCAATTCAAAAAAGTGGGGGCAGTTATCGAATATAAGATCCCGCAGAAAATTCATCATCTTTACACGATATTCCTTTTCGCTTCCGCTTCCGCCGACTTATCCCCCTATAAATAGGAGAAATACAGCCCTCTCAGCGGAACCTTTTTTGCAAATATTTTCGTAATTCATAAAACATTTACAATCCTAATGCCACCAAGAAGGTTCGACCTCCCTTCTTGACGGCTATTCAATTTTCAAGGTACACAAGGGCGCCCGTCCCGGCCACTTTCCCGGAGTCAGAAAACTATCCCTCAATTGGTAGGCAGCGAAAACCGCAAAAACTAAACCTCAAATCGGATTTTTTCAAAAATTTTTTGCTTTCGCTGTTGTGGTTGAAATATTTCCCCTCATGTAGTAGGCAGCGAGGAAGCCCATTTGTTAACCACTTTTCAAGAAATTTTCAAATAATTAAAAAACAGCCCCTACTTCAAAAAGTAAGGGCTGAATTAACGCATTAAATCTGCAAGTATATTGACTGATGACAGGCAAAAAGAAAGCTGCAAAACCAACATCATTTGGTCTTGCAGCCTTGATTCGATCTTATTTAATTTCCTGTTCCAATCCGGCAAACAGTTCCGTGTGGAAGAATTCATCGATGGTAATACCCAATCCGTCACATAGCTTCTTAATCGTAGATACTGTCGCACTGTTGTTTCTTCCGCTTACGATGTTATTCACTGTGGATTGTGTCACACCGCTGATAGCACTCAGTTTGTTGATAGAAATATTGCGTTCCTGGCAAAGTTGAATGATTCGTTGCCGAACGGCTTCGCCTACTGTCATAGGTATCACCCCTTTTTATAAAATGATACCTTTTCCCTCTTGAAAAGATTACCCCTTTTGAGTTAAAATAACTCAAAAGGGGTGAAAATATGAAAGCGTGTACTTTTTTCGGTCACAGCGACTGCCCACAGACCATACAACCGAAGTTGCACGAGGTATTGATCGATCTTATAACCAACCACGATGTAGATACCTTCTATGTGGGAAACCACGGTCAATTTGATTCCCTCGTACGCCATTCCTTGAAGGAACTCAAAAGGGAATACCCAAAGATCACCTATGCTGTAGTGCTAGCCTACATGCCCGGTAAGCCAAAACAATATGAAGACTACTCCGACACAATGCTCCCGGAAGGAATCGAAACTGTCCATCCTCGCTACGCTATCTCTTGGCGAAACAATTGGATGCTCCAACACTCCAACTATGTTGTTACCTACATCAACCACTCATGGGGTGGTGCCGCCAAATTCGCGAAAAAAGCAGACGCTATAAAGAAAACCGTCATCAATCTAACTTGATAAACATTAGTTGCATTGCATATAAACAACATCCTCATTGCAATAAAAGACTGTATAAGACAATCACATCAGCTAGATATTAATGAAAAAGGTCAAAACTCTTGAAAAACGTGTCTTTCTGTGATAGTATATTTTGTAATACAAATTCTAATTTTGAGGAGGACTGGCAATGAAACACAATGAAAATTCCAGAGTGAAGATTCCTGCGCTTGTCCACCTCACTCGTTTGGGATATGAGTATCTGTCTCTGAAAGAACATGACGGCGGTATTCATGAAGAAACTAACATTTTCCGTGGCTTATTCTGTGAGAGTATTTCACGAATTAATGGCAAAAAGTTGTCTGAGTATGATGTAGATACTCTGTTGGCAGAACTGACCGTCAAACTGTCCAATGACGATTTGGGTCGTGCTTTTTATAATCTTCTGCTCAACGGCATCAACGGCTATCGCTTAGTTGATTTTGAAGATTGTAGCAGAAACAGTTTTCATGTGGTGACAGAACTTACCTACAGAAATGGGGATGACGAATTTCGACCCGACATTATTCTGTTGGTCAATGGTATGCCCCTGTCCTTCGTTGAGGTGAAAAAGCCTAATAACAAGGACGGCATTATTGCCGAACATAACCGAATCAATTCCCGGTTTTCCAGAAAAGTATTTCGTCGGTTCGTAAACATTACACAGCTGATGGTGTTCTCCAACAATATGGAGTATGACGATACCGATGTTGAGCCGATCCAGGGCGCATTCTACGCATCCAGCAGTTATGAAAAACTGTTCTTCAACCGATTCCGGGAAGAAGATGCCCGTATTCATACGGCTATTCCGGAAATCGATGCAGAAGCGGAAGACTTCATCCTGCAAGATAACAACCTGGTATCTATCAAAGGCTCGAATGAGTACAATATGAATCTGAGCGGAGTATCTCCCACTAACCGCATTTTGACTTCGTTGTTTTCTTTCGACCGCTTTTTGATGTTGCTGAAGTATGGCTTTACGTATGTTGAGCGTACTGACAAAAACGGCATTAAGACTTTGCAAAAGCATGTGATGCGCTACCCTCAGTTTTTTGCTACTTTGGCAATTGAGAAGAAACTGAATGAGGGTGCTAAGCACGGCATCATTTGGCACACGCAGGGCAGTGGTAAAACTGCACTGGCATTCCATAATGTTCGCTATCTGCGTGATTATTATCAGAAGCAAGGCAAAGTTGCAAAATTCTACTTTATCGTTGACCGATTGGATCTGTTGACCCAGGCTGGCGAGGAATTTACTGCCCGTGGCCTTCATGTGGAAAAGGTCAATTCCAAGGAAGAATTTATCAAGAACATCCGTACCATCGGTGCCGCCAATAACAGCGGTGAAGACTCTATTACGGTGGTAAATATCCAGAAATTCTCCATGGAATCCATCGTCCGGAAGGCAGATTATGATGTTAGTGTGCAGCGGGTCTACTTTATGGATGAAGCACACCGTAGCTATAATCCAAAAGGCTCCTTCCTTGCCAATTTGATGGCATCTGACCGTGATGCTGTTATGATTGCACTGACCGGCACACCTCTGATTGGTGACGGTTATAACACCAAAGATGTCTTTGGCGAGTATTTCCATAAGTATTATTACAACCGGTCTATCGCTGACGGCTATACCCTGAAGTTGATTCGTGAGGGTATCAAAACGGAGTATAAGGCCAAGTTGCAGAAGGTTTTGGAAGAACTGGAGACCATCAAGGGTTCCTTCAAGAAGAAAGATGTCTATGCTCACCCAAAGTATGTGGCGGCATTGGTTGAGTACATCGTGGGCGATTTTCTCCGTAGCCGTATTGCTCTGAATGATTCCACCATCGGCGCTATGATCGTCTGTGATTCTTCCGAGCAGGCAAAAATGGTTCACGAGGAACTAAATGGCTATTCCGAGATCAGCCATGTGCTGATACTGCACGATGTGGATGATAAGGAGACTCGCCGGGGATATCAGGAAGATTTCAAAAAGGGAAAGATTGATATTCTGGTGGTCTACAATATGCTGTTAACCGGTTTTGACGCACCCCGGCTGAAGAAACAGTACCTGGGTCGTGTCATCCGGGAGCATAATCTGCTTCAGACTCTTACCCGTGTCAACCGGCCCTATAAGTCCTTCCACTACGGCTATGTGGTGGACTTTGCGGATATCCGTGCAGAGTTCGACAAGACCAATGAGGCTTATTTCCGGGAACTGCAGGCGGAACTGGGTGATGAATTCGAACGTTACCGTGATATTTTTAAATCCCAGGAGGAAATTGAACAGGACTTGCAGGCAATCCAGGACAAGCTGTTTATGTATGCCACGGATAATACCGAACTGTTTTCTCAGCAGATTACCGCATTGGATGACAAGCAGGAACTGATTGAGATCCGCCGGGCATTGGATATTTACAAAGAACTGTCCAATATCATCAAATTGTTCGGCTATGAAGAACTGGCACAGCGGTTTAGCATGGATAACCTCCATGCACTGTATACCGAGGTCAATAACCGCATCGCACTTGTCAACCTGAAGGAAAACCTCCAGAATAGCGAAGATGTATCCGGCCTGCTGAACATGGCGCTGGACCAGATTGAATTCCATTTCCGGAAGGTATCCGAAGATGAGATGGTTATTGCAGACAAGTTCCAAGATGTGTTGGAGAAGACCCGCCGTGAACTGGAACGCAGCCTCGACGCTAAAGACCCCGAATATATTTCTCTGCTGGATGAATTGAAGCGAATCTTCAAAAAGAAGAATATCGAAGAACTCACCGCAGAGGAAATGCAGGCACATATCGCCGATTTGGAACGTATCCGCAGAGCTGCTGCTCAGCTGAATTTGCGGGACCAAATGCTCTGTGCCAAATATGGCAATGATGCCAAATTTATGCGTACGCACAAGCGTCTGAAAGAAACTCCGCCGCCCATCGGCACAGATCCGATTATTTTCTCTATCCTCATGGGTGTTAAGACACCCGTGGATCAGAAGGTGCTGCGCAATCAGCGGATGATGGATAACCACGCATACTTCTCCCAGGAGATCATGCCTACGATTATCCAATCCTGCCGCAGCCACGGAGTACAGCCTACCATCGATCAGGTTCGCTATATCGATTCCTGTGTGGCCGGTGAGTACTTCGCAGAAAGGACATGGTCAGCATAATGGAACTGGAAAATGTGACACTTCGAACAAAGCGGATGATCGACGATTTGAAGACCATCTGCGCCAATAACGGGCTGGGCGGTTCTCCCGGCGAGTATAAGATCATCACGCAGGTGTTCCTGTATAAGTACATCAGCGATAAATTCCTGTACGAAGCACGGAAGGCAGAACCCTCCCTTGCCGGTGCGGAGAACATCGAAGCTGCGCTGACCGCAATGCCCGATGACCAGTATGAGATGATGACTATGATGCTGGGCGGCGATACCGCCCGGCTGAAGAAGACCCACTACATCTCCTACCTCTTCAATCATCAGAACGATGATACTATGAAGAAGGCAGACGGCAGCCCCTATCCTTTCCACGAACTGTTTGATGATACCCTGGTGGATATTGCAAACCACAACCTGGATATTTTCTCTGTCCAGACTGGCGGCGAGGAAAAGATCCGTCTGTTCGACCCCATTTCCCAGTATGTTATTGAAACCGCCAAGAAGTCCAAGTTCTGCCGTGCCATCATAAACAAGCTAGTGGAATTCAGCTTTGCGGATGTATTTGAGCAGAAATATGATTTCTTTGCCCAAATCTTCGAATATCTGATTAAAGACTATAACAAGGACTTTGGCAAATACGCCGAGTACTATACCCCTCACGCCATTGCCAGCATCATTGCCCGGATTATGGTGCAGGGGGATGTTAGCAATGTGTCCGTATACGACCCGGCTGCCGGCTCCGGCACTTTGGTACTGGCTCTGGCCCACCAGATCGGCGAGCAGAACTGCACCATTTTCACCCAGGATATTTCCGCAAAGTCCAATGAGTTCCTGCGGCTGAACCTGATTCTGAATAATCTGGTTCACTCCTTGGGTAATGTGGTGCATGACGATACTCTGATTGCACCCCGACATTTGAATGTCCGGAAGAACGGTTTGGCGAAGTTTGACTACATCGTGTCCAACCCACCGTTCAATATGGACTTCAGCGATAATCAGCCGGAGTTGGCTAGCCAGAAACATGCAGAGCGTTTCTTTGCTGGTGTTCCTAATATCCCGAAAAAGGATAAGGATGGAATGGCGGTCTACCTGCTGTTTGTTCAGCACATCATTTGTTCTCTTGCCCCGAAAGGTAAGGCAGCCATTGTCGTGCCGACTGGCTTTCTGACTGCTGGTACTGGTATCCCTAAGAAGATCCGTGAGTACATGGTGAAGGAACGGATGGTTCGGGGTGTTATTTCTATGCCCTCCAATATTTTTGCAAATACCGGCACCAATGTATCCATTCTGTTCCTTGATCGTGAAAACACGAACGGCAAGGTTATTCTGATGGATGCATCTAAATTGGGAACAAAGGAAAAGTTGGATGGTAAAAATCAGCGGACAGTACTGAGTCCCGAGGAAATTGACCAAATCATTGGTACTTTCAACGCCGGAAAAGCAGAAGATGATTTTTGTGTAACCGTTACTTACGAAGATATCGAAGCAAAGAAATACTCTTTCTCTGCAGGCCAGTTTTTTGAGGTCAAAATTGGATATGTGGAATTGACCGCAAACGAATTTGCAGAAAGAATGAGTAACTTCAGTTCTAATCTGGACGTACTGTTTTCAGAGAGTCGCCGTCTGGAAAGCGAAATAAAGGCGCAGTTGGAGCGGGTGAAGTATGAGTAATGCGGTAAAAATAGGTGATATTGCTTCGTTGAAAACCGGTCCTTTTGGAACCCAGTTTAGTGCTAAGGAATACACAAAATCGGGCATTCCAGTCATTAATGTGAAGAATATCGGCTATGGACAAATAATCGAAGACGAACTCGAATTTGTAAGCGAACAAACTCGAGATCGTTTGTGTGAGCACATCCTTCGTACCGGAGACATCGTTTTTGGCCGCAAAGGTTCAGTTGACCGTCATGCATACATTAGTGAGAAATACGATGGCTGGGTGCAGGGGTCTGATTGTATTAGGCTTCGTTTTCATGCGGGGATCAATACTCGGTATATTTCACATTTTTTGAAGCTAGACCATGTAAAGAAACAGATCAATTGCTCATCTGTTGGCTCTACTATGGCATCGTTAAATACAGATATATTAAGAAGTGTAGAGGTGCTACTTCCTTCCATTGGTGTACAATCTGATGTAGAAAAGGTTTTATCTGCAATTGAAGAAAAAATGGAAGTGAATACCGCTATATGTACGGAACTGGAGTCCATGGCAAAGACAATCTATGACTACTGGTTTACGCAGTTTGATTTTCCGGGTGCAGATGGAAAGCCCTATCGTTCCTCCGGCGGTGCTATGGTATGGAACGAACAGGTCAAGCGTTCTATTCCGACGGGATGGAATGTTGGCAATCTTTATGCCATAGCAGAACCAATCAATGGACTAGCTTGCCAAAAGCATCGCCCGAAAGAGGGTGAGCGCTTTCTGCCTGTAGTAAAAATCAAGGAAATGCATGAAGGTATTACTGCTGATACAGAAAGTGTATCGGCCAATATTCCGGAGAAGCATAAAATCTTTGACGGCGATATCCTTTTTTCGTGGTCAGCAACTCTGGAAGTTATGTATTGGTACGGTGGAGATGCAGGCCTTAATCAGCATATTTTCAAAGTTGTTCCCAAGACAGGATACTCCAAGGAACTTGTCTATCATCAATTCGCGGCGTATGTGATCAATTTCGTCAAGATGGCCGAAGCACGGAAAACGACGATGGGACACATTACAACAGACCATCTGGATCAAAGCCGTATTGTGTTGCCGCCCTCTGATGTAATGCAGGCGTTTTCTGAAATTGTGGCACCGATCCACGAAAAAATTGGTCACTGCCGCAAAGAAAACCGGGAACTCACAAAACTCCGTGATTGGCTGCTCCCTATGCTTATGAATGGCCAGGCTACTGTGGCAGATGCCGAGGATGAACCTGCAAAGGTAATTCCCTTTGTTTCAAAAAATGATACCGACCAGAGATTTACTACATGGTTGCAGAATCAAGGTGTTGCCGCACGCGGTGACATTGATATGCAGACCATGAGAGAAATCTTCGATGCAATGGACGACGATGACAAATAGAGAAGTAGAACAGCGTGCAGAGGAAGTTCTGTCCCAATATCTCAAAAGAGGAAACAGCCATAAAATCCTACAGGAGATCCTGACGGTGGAGAATATCAAGTACCGGGAGATCGCATCCCACAATGCTGATTTTGTGGGAGCGTTTACCCGTGCAAATAACGGACAGCGGTACATCATGGTCAACCAAGCGATTGAGAACCAAGGACGAAAGAATTTCACTCTGGCACACGAACTGGGACACCATTTCCTGGGTCACTCATTGCACACCGGCACTTTCTTTTGCTCTGATAAGAACATCAGCGAAGAAGCTCAAACAGCAGACAGGATCGAACACGAAGCGAACCATTTTGCCAGTTGCTTCTTAATGCCAGAGCAGAAGATCAAACCTGCGTTTTTGAGAATGCTGCAAAATTCCCGGAAAGCAAAAATCAAAGATTTTCTGTGCGTAAAAAACAACTACACCTTCAGCATCTGGTGTGGCATGCGTGACGACTTAATGAAACGCTACGGCGTTTCCGAGGCGGCCCTGCGCTACCGTCTCAAACAGTTGGGTTTGGCCAGATTCGAATTCAATGAGTGATACTATATCATTGTTTTAAGCCCTTGTATATTATTGAGCAAGTCCAATAAAGCCCCACCGATGCAAAGTATCGGTGGGGCTTAGCGAAGCAAATCCTGTCAAATTTATGAAATCGCGTACATCGGCGAATTATGGATTCGTTATGTGAAACGCCTACGACGTAGATAGATTTTATTTCACTTTCTGCAAAAATAGAAATTGCACAATGGTCGAAGATCGTTCTTTTGTATTTACCTAAGAGAAAATATAACAGCACTTTCCACTTGATATCCAACTGACAGGCTGCCTTAACGGCAGCCCTTCTCGTCAACTGGCAAATAGGATTACTAATTCGCTGATTGCTTCTGCGGCTCCATCCTTGCCGGACAATAGTTGCTGGTTTCGCCACTCAATTAAGCACATTCGGATTAGACTGACCTCATGTGGCTCAAAGAGGAATTTTCTTCTGCGACAAGGTTTCATATCCTCAGACTTTCTGACCAAATGGAGAATGATGTCGTCGATTGCACTGCTTGTCTGCAGATCATAATCACACCGCTGCTGATACAGGCAGTTTATTAGCACACGGATTTCAAATTCGTCCAGTTTGACTTTCATGATTTCTACCTAACAGTGGATCAAATCGCTTAAAACGATTTCCGTGGCAGCATTCCTTAGATTGTTCATCGTCTGCACCCACAGCATTTGGTTTTCTTCCTTGAGTTCTTCGGTCACACCTTCCACCTTAGAGAGCTGCTTCATAAGCCGATCAAACATTTCGGTTGCCCGTGTATCGATTTCAGCAAGATAACTGTTCAGCCTACCGTTCATCTGCAACTCACGATATACTGCCCGCTGCCGCTTTTTGAGAAATGCTAAATGCCTCTGCCCCCATGGACCAATGAGTACTCTTTCGGGCTCATCATCCCCGGCAATAAGATAATAGTCCCCAACAAGTTCGTAAGTCAGCCCGGTCTTAGAATCATATATTGTGTTTTTCATTTGTTTTTCCTCCTTGTTTGTTTTTACATCTTTATTTTACAAGAAGATATTCAGAAAGACAAATGTGCGAACTGTGCTGATTCCGAAAGCAAAAGATTCAACACATTAAGAATATCTAAAATCATCTTTTGTACTTATGAGAATAAACTAATGGTCTCTTTATTTTATATTTTATGATATTGGGAGGTAGCAAATGGTAGATTCATCCAAAATTACTACACATATTCTGCAATATAAAAGCAAATGTTATTCCGAATCAGACATTAGCAAAGTGATAAAGAAGATAAAAAAATATAAAACTTTACCCGTAATTGATAACAATACCAAAACCCAGTATTTCTTGGATGTAGCAGAAGGAATTGTTGCAGGCAAATCATTATACTTAGTAAAGAATGCCGGATGCTTTAAATATTCAGACTACAGTAGCGATTTGATTTCAGAATTAGCTCGTTTTATTTTGACGTTAAAGGTTGAATTAGCATTAAACGATTGCGATATTCAATTTCTTGAGGGAATTCCTCATTTTAAAAAAATACACGATTTAGAACTAAAATTAACTGAAAAACTTAAATCTGAGTTAATCCAAGCGACAAAATTATGTAATTTTCGTGGTGTTCAATGTTCATACATAATGACATTATGTGCATTTGTCGAACACTTAGTTGTTGCTCATTTTAAAGCACCTGTTGATGTTGATTATTCCAAACCCCCAAAATATCAGCATAAAGAAACATTATTTGACTATGATATCGAGGAAATCATCTCTGCTTTAAGTTTTGTAATTTCTATTTATAACGAAATACCACATATGCAGGATCTTCCTAATTTTGTTCTCCCCCAAAATGTATCGACAAAGCGCTCGAGAAAAATTTTACTTCTTGCGTGCAGAATTCGATTTTTACAGGAACTTCAACAGTATAATGAACAGTTTGGATATAAATGCTGCGTTACAAACGGAGAACTGTATTTCCTTTCAACCAAAGCAAATACGCATCTCTTGCAAGACTATCGTTTAGGGCACATTAAACGACATGTCGCTAATATGAATTGTAAAACTGACACAGATAGAATATCCATTGTAGAAATTATTGAACAAATGCGGGACCTCCTCAAAGTAGAGAGAGTTGATGATCCACCGCGATATAGGCTTCATATTCCGGAACTCATCTTTGAAAAGATATGTACAGTCAAAGAGCTAACAAGAGAAGAATACGCATTAATTCAGTTTGAGACAGATGAGTTGAATTTAAATATCAACTTTTACGATAAACCGATATTTCAGAATTTGACACTTTTGGAATACATACAGCTAAGACGCCTATTCTTGATCTTCTTTTATGGCCAAGTTTTTCCTCTGTACGATTTATATGTAGCTAACGAGGTTGAGGACGAAGTGTATTTTCACTCACTCATTCCATGTCTAAATCAAACGGCATTCGATTGTTTGCGTCCACATTTCGGGAAAAAACTTGAATCCTTTTTAATGATAAATAATTACCATGAAACTAAATCAAAAATAATCGACCTAATGTATCAGCCTATTATGCCGGGTGGCACCAACGCACAATATTCAAGCGTTTTTTATCCACTTTGTTCTATATCATCCATTAGTAATATTGGAAGAAATTTATTTGTACTTTTAAAACGTTTTAATAATAATGAGGCTAATGAGGACGGAACAATTGATCCTCTTATCAACACGCTATCAACAGCCTTTGATGCAACTGGTATTTGTCATATCAAAGATAAAAAATTCGTAGATATTACTGATATTGATTTTGCTTTTGTCATCGGATCGTCTGTATACATAGCTGAATGCAAAAGAAACACGCACCCTACGGATATATTTGAAGCGAGGGCCACAATTGATGCAATTCATAAAGCAGAGCGCCAACTTGATCGTATTGTAAACGAGCTATCAAAACCCAAGCGAAAAAAAGAGTTTCTGCAACTATTCGATGTAACTTTTGACACAGATCCGCAGATAGTCCCCTTCGTAATAACAGGAAACAGAATCTTTTCGAACACAAATACATTTCGCTATCCAGTACGTCATTTTAGGGAACTAATTCGATTTGTAGATGAAGGAAACATGAAAATTGGCAACAAGGAAATCTATCTTAGAGATAGTACTGGTATTTGCGAAGCGGATATGGCTCGTTTTCTTAGCAGTAACTCACCGTATCGCAAGTGCTTTGTTGAGTCAATGGTAAAATACCGCCGGATATTTACCCATGGAAATACAAAAATCTTCATTGATGATTACGCTCTAGATTTATATGGCCTTGATGCTTACTGTAATGACATGTGGGGCGTTTCTCCTTTGAATCCAGAATTGTTCAAAAAGTAGTATCGTATGGCAAGGAGATTTTATGAGGGATTTTCTTACGGAAATCAAAAAGATAAATGCTGATGGCATTATCTGTGAGCTTTCTAAAGCATCCATTGATATGTTTCAGCGCCAACAGTATTATAGAATTTATGAACTTCTTTCTACTAACTTCGGGTTTGCAAAGAATGTCAAGGTGCCATTATATGCTTGGAATGTACAGGAAATAGCATATCTGGCAGCAAAGCACAGCAACGACTACCGTAGAGGCAATAATATCCCCACTATGGGAATGCTTATTAACTTATACCGGTGCTATGAAAACGAGCATTCTATTGTCGATAAACTGCGTAGTTCCACCAACAATCCAACCACTCCTCGTTTCAATCGCATCCTCAGAGCTGTATTAGGCATAACAGCAGAACAATTTCAATACGAAAATATAGGATGGATCTACGAGAAATTCAACAGGGACTACTATATCCTATTGGCTTCTAAAAACTTTGAACATAGATCACTCATTGATACGAATGCCATTGTAGGGGAACTACTAGGGCTTACAGCCGACGAGTATAGTATGGTCCTATTCATGATTTTTGGGCTTTCCAGACTTAATCCAATACCGTTGAGCTGGTACGGTCGCTCTGCTGCGTCCGAACTGCCACAAATAATATCTAAGGAAGATGTTGAGAAAGTTATAGCTTACTATTCCTGTACCTACGATGAACTACGAAAAAACTCTCTAGGGAAGCAACTACTGTATGCTAAACCATTTATAAAAACCCAAAGAGATAAATCCTATATTAGTTGCAACATGTATCTAGTAGCAATGTTATTAGGAAACGGTTTATATTGGCTTGTTCGGGACTATTATCGCAACCAAAAGCAATACTTTCCCAATGCATTCGGATTACTCTTTGAGGACTATATAAAGGCTTTGGGATCCAAGTATTGCGATGAAGCACAGTGGGGCATTATTCCTCAAGGTAAAGCGAAAGGTGCCGATTTTTACTTTGATATTGGTTCGATTAGAATTATCGTTGAAGCTAAAAGTGCATTGCTTCAACTGAGTGCTAAACAACAGATTCCTGATTTAGACGCTATAGATATATTTTTCTTGCGAACAATCGAGAAATCGTATGAACAGTTGAACAGAAGCTTTAGTCAAATGGCTACTATCACTACCCGGTCAATTTTCAAAGTCACATTGCTTTATGATGATTTCTCCAATACATCGATCATTGAACAATCAATACCCGAAATTTACACCAAAGATTCATACGTCTATATAATGACTATTCGCGAATTGGAAATTCTGCTTTATACCCATAAACATAACACAGATAAGTGTAATGACCTGTGTAGTATAATCGAAAGAAATGCTTCCGGGGTAGAAAACCGAAAATCCATAGGTGCAATTCTCGAAGATGCAGAACTGAGTTGCAACCTTCACTTAACCGGGGAAATGGATTTCTTCACCATATTATCGGACAAACTACAAGATAAATTCGATTAATCTAAAGTTTTATGGTAAGAACATGTGTGTTTCTGTCGGCTGTTTTACTATTGGTCAAGTCCGTTATGAACACTCGTATCATGAACCCCTCTAAGCCGTTGGCTCAGAGGGGTTCAATGATATCCGTTCCCTATGGCAACGGATGATATACCCTATGGGTATGATATCTGCTACGCAGATGATATACGCTTAGCGTATGAAGGGAACAGATATTATATCATATTTGCTCTGCAAATATATCATACGGCTTTAGCCGTATATCATATTCCGCAAGGATTATATCATTAAAATATAGCAAATTCGAATATGTGTGCCCCACTGACAGCATTTCTTTCATTTTCACCAAGTCCGTTATGAACACCCGGCATCATAACGAGTAGCCATAAGGGAATCCGTTATGGCTACTACCTTTTTGGGGTGGGGGGGCGGTACTAACATCCGTGCTCCTACCCAATAAGCTATTTAACAGTCAAGCAGATCGATGGTCAGTGTCAGCAGCTTTCGGAATTTGTCATGGACCGGAGTACATAACATATACACCCTGACGCAGAGCAATTCCGTTCTGTATCTTTTTTAGTTGAGGCGGTGGACGGCTCCCTGTCCCGCGTTCTGCTTCTTTTATAGTAGAAATTTCCTTGGTTATATGGTATAATTCAGATACTGTCATAAAATAACGGTTCAAAAAACCAAAAGGAGACTTTACTATGCTTACCTTAGAAAGAGCAAAGGAATTACTGCACACAACCACCACCGAGGAGCACCTGTTCCTCCACGCCATGAATGTCTCGGTTGCCATGGGCGGTCTGGCAAAACACTTCGGTGAAAACGAGGAGCATTGGATGGCTATCGGCTACCTCCACGATTACGATTACGAACAGTACCCCGATGAGCACTTACAGCATACCGAGGCTCCCCTGAGGGAAGCAGGCCTCACCGACGAAGAGATTCGCATCATTCTGGCCCACGGCTATGGTCACTGCAATGATGTAGAGCCCCTGACCGTTCCTGAAAAATCTCTGTTTACCGTAGACGAGCTCACCGGCATTATTCAGGCCGCCGCCAGAATGCGCCCCGCCGGCATTACAGATATGGAAGTCTCCGGTTTTATGAAAAAGTTCAAGGATAAGAAGTTCGCCGCAAAGTGCGATCGTGAGATCATCAAACAGGGCTGTGTCATGTTGGGCATGGAGGTCAAAGATGTGGCCGCCATCTGCATTGAAGCCATGAAGACCTATGCCGAAGAACTAAAACTGGCTCCTAAGGGCAATCCCTAATTTCCCCGCCACCATTGGAGTTTCCCCCGATCCCCCACAGTTATCCCGCTTATAAAGGATTCCTCTGCACGCACCCACCGGCTGATACTTTGGACACCTCCTTTGTCGTGATCCAACATTAACGCCTTTGAAGTTATGTTTTTCATTACATTGGCAAGGGCATACCTTATAAACACCGGCAAAAAAGAAATCCCGCAGATTTTTATAATTTTGTGCTTATTCAACGAAAATAATTCTTGAAAATATAAAATTTCGTGGTATAATTACAAATGTTGTAGCATGATGGGAATTATACCCTGTGACATCAAATAATAGGAGGTCGTTTTATGAAAGTAAAACACAGACTGATTTCCCTGCTGCTTACCATCGCGATGCTGGTTTCCATGTTCAGCGTTCTCGGTGTTTCCGCAGCAACTCCCGACTCTTTGGAGATCACAACCATCGTTGATATCTCCGATGAAGTAGCAACCGCCTTTGCAAACGCCATCAAGAGCGGAAGTAAAGACGTAGACGGTGTCTATTTCGATGTTATTTTCCCCGCCCTGAATTTGGGCACTTTCGAGCTGACTTACTCCGACTATCTGGTTATGGCCGCCAATGCCATCTATGCACTGTCCGAGGGTAGTCCCGCAAGCACCACTATTGCACATAAGTCTATTACCGAAGGCTCCAAGGCCGCTCTCAACGGCAAGGGCACCTCTCTGAACAAGGCTCAATATGTAGAGCTTGCAGAGCGTGTCGCCAAGTACGGCAACACCTTGGGTTCTCTGCCTACCAGCTTCAACCGTCCCACCGATGGCACCAATGTTTACGAGGGTCGCATGACCGTTTATTCCATTGCCCATCTTTTTGCCGAGGTTCTTACCTCTTACCAAACCAATAAGGTTCTGCCCGAATCCATGAGCTTCCTGCCCGTTCACTACGGTGATGTAGATGTTGTCGCTGTCCCCACCGCTCCCGATGATTGGTACAAAGCTGTTATGGATGCCGCCATCTTCGTAAAGGAAAAGATGGCTAATAACATCCTCCCCGGCTCCATTCCCGTAGGCCCCCTTACCGTCACTCCCGCTCAGTTCCTGTATCTGGCTATGGCCGTCACTGTTGGCATCGATCAGGGTCAGACCTCCGGTGAACTGACCGTTCCCGAAGCCGCAGAGCCCGGCAATCCTCAGGGTACCGGCGTCGGTCAGTGCTACCGCGAAGACTATGTAGATATGGCACGCCGTACCGTAACATGGATCGAAACCAATAAGCAGGCTCCCAATTACAGCACCAGTAGCGATCTGGGCCCCGTTCATTATTATGATCTGGTTTCCGGTTTCGCAAGAATTCTTGCATGGTATGTAGATACCGGCGATCTTCCCAACTACAACACCTTCCACGGCTGGTCCGGCACTGTAGAGGATGTTCAGGAGCCTACCACTGCTCCCAGCACCGCTCCTACCACTGCTCCTACTACTCCTACCACCGCTCCCACCGAGTCCGAGCCCGTTCCCACTTCTTCCAACCAGCCCATGACCGATGACTGGTTTACCAATGTAGTTATTGCCGCTACCAATATCGTTAACTATGTTGCCACCAACGAGGATCTCCCCGAGACCATTCTCGTAGGCACCACTAACCTGAGACCCGCTCAGTACCTGTATCTTGCAGGTCAGGTCATCCATGGTCTGAACAACGGCCAGACCACCGGCTCTCTCAGCGTTCCTTCCTATTCCGAACCCGAGAATCCCACCGAGACCCTGAATGCCGGTACCCTCTCCAAGGCTGATTACCTGGATATGGCTACCAGAACCAACAACTTCATGGTCAACAACGGTCAGGCCGCTAACTACTGCACCACTTCCCTGGGTCAGATGCACCACCACGGTGTTGTTTATCTCATGGCTACCGTTCTGGATTCCTATGCAAAGAACGGCGTTCTCCCCGCTTCTGTAGCAGTAAAGCCCTGGTACGAATATCTGGGCGTAGGTTCCGGCGACGCCTCCTTCGGCAACGACTTCTCCGCCTACAAGCAGTACATGGTTCCCACCACCAACTGCCCCTCCAACAATGCTACCATCATTTCCGTAGCTAAGGCAGGTATGGCATACAGCACCGGCGCTCACGGCGGCTATAAGAAGCCCGCCACCACCTATCAGGCAATGTTCAACCTCATGGAGTACATGGTAGCCAAGATCTCCTATGACAACTACTATGATACCCAGCGTGGTGCTCTGGGCACCTGGAACGCTAAGGCAGGCAACTGCTGTGACATGGCTCACCTGATGAATGCTTGTGCTCGTTCCTTGGGCGTTCCCGGTCGTTACTCTCACTGGAACTGCCAGTTTGCTGTAACCAACACCGGTCACGTATGGTCCGATGTTTACTGCCCCGACGCTCCCAACACCAACAAGTACAACAAGCCCGGCTGGCTCCCTGCTGACCCTGTTAACACTCCCAACTATCTGGGCTATCAGAACCATACCAACGAGTATCTACGGAGCGGTCCTCACGCTACTCTGCCCTTCTAATTCTAATGCAAATCCCCACTGTGCCATCGGCACAGTGGGGATTTTATCGTGTCAAAAAACTCGGCAATCGTCAAAATGCAAGTTTTGGCGATTGGAGTCGCTTCACAAATGATCGCATAACTATCCAAAGGCAAAATCCTCTGAAACAGGAGCTGTAGAAAAAGTCCCTTTTATAGTCTTCAATGGGAAATCGGATCATTTTTAAGGATCTGTGTGCCTTTATAACAGGTCAGATTCATTTCCCGATGTTTGTATTGCTTGAATCTTTTTCGTATCTCTCTGTCCATAATCTCAGGTGCATTGAGAACATGATAGTATTTCTCTCCCTCTGCTCCGACAAATACCACACAAACCAATCTCCGTGTATACTTGGAAACACACATGGTCATCAGTTTGACTCGTTTGCAGGTAATATGAACTTCCTGTCCACCGGGAGAAATAATTGCATAGAGTCGGTTTAAAACGCGATATCGGCAATAAGCCTCCGCAAAGTAAACTGCCATGACTGCAAAGATACTGACATAGCTCCCCAAAGCAATTAGGATATCTCCAATGGGTTCCGCCGGAAAGTCCGGCATAGTCAGAAGCAATGCCCCAATCAAACAAAGGAAAAAGATCATTCCCTCTCCAAAGCTGTTACCTACAGCCTTCTGCATGACTTGCTGTTTTTGCAGTAGGTTCTGTGAGACAATCCTTTTTTGTTGTTTCCTCAAACTGATCACTCCCTTTAGGAAAATCATCGTCTCCCCTCTCGCCCCATGTAAGTCGAGAAGAATTTCGATTTCATTTATCAACCTTTGAAATAAGCTCTTGCGGCATCGGAATAGGCCAGAAGCGCTTTGCACAAGGTACCTAAGCTTCCGGTCTTTCCCTTCGCATAGGTATCCGGACTATAAAGCAAGGTAGAAGAAACCGCCACATCTCCCTCGTATACCGTTGCCGTAAGAACGGCACGAAGTTCTGCCGCCAGCAAGCCGTCAAAGTCAAACAGATACTTGGAACCCTCTGTACCATAGGGCTGAGGATCTGTCAGCTCTGCCTGTTTCTCTTTTCCGTCAATGCCCTGATAGCGGATCACCATGCGGATATCCGACGGATCACCACCGTAATTTTCCAGATCTACCAGATAGCGGACCGTAATTCTGCTATCCAATGCCAATGTCTTTCCCGACCAGAAAATCGAAGTCTCATAAAGAGAGGGCAATTCCATATTGATCTCACCTGCAGAAACGGTTTCAAGATCTGTAAGATAAGCACGATGTTCTTCCGTCAGGTTCTTGTCTGCAAGATCGTCTGTACGGTAGCCCTTAAAGGTCTGTGCCGCAGATCCGTAACGCAGAAGCTCCGCACACAGAGCTTTGAGTCCTTCGCCGGAAGTGCTGTTCTTCAATCGACCATATGCATAATCCGCAATGCTGTAATCGTCTGTTGCGGAATAATATTCTCGAATGCCTCTGGTGCCATGGAGCACCGCCAAAACTCGGTTGCTCATATGAACCGCCGTCAAACCCTTCAGGGCAAAGTAATAATACTGTCCCCGAAGTTCCGGCATCAGCGTATATACCCGCTCCCCCTTCGGATCCTGCATTCTGCACTCCAGATAAACCGTAGAGAGATCAAAGTCCTCCAACTGTGCCACAGGAATTGCATAGTTGATCGCAATATCACTTGCCAGATCCAAGGTATGATACAGAGGCCACGCCTCCTTCAAGACCGGTGCTCCGATGCCGTCTCCGCAAATGCAAATACCGTTCTCCAACACATGTACTTCTTGCAGGTACAAGTCACAGTTTTCACAAGTAATGCTGTGGCTCAAATCTCCCATAGTGCTGT
This sequence comes from Faecousia sp., assembly GCA_045659585.1. GTDB lineage: Bacteria > Bacillota > Clostridia > Oscillospirales > Oscillospiraceae > JAZOXB01. Next base: position 19,349 of record JAZOXB010000016.1, read on the forward strand.
AACGGTAGCTGTGTCCCGTAGGAGCAACCGTCTGCCCTTGGAGGAAGATCTCTCCACACAGAGTGCAATAGCTATGCTCCGTTCTACCCTCGGTTACACAGCCGGGTGCTACTGCCTCATGGGTCTGTGTTGTATGTCCCGTAGGTGCAATAGGCTCCTGCACTGACAGAGGCTGTCCACAGGTCGTACATTCCACCAGCGGTGTCAGACCCCATTGGGTGCAGGTAGGCTCCTGACCGCCGGAGGTCTTCATGGCGTGATTGATCCCAAAGACCGATTCTTCGATATAATAGATCTTATGGGAGCTCTTTTTAATGGCCTCGGTGGTACCGGGAACGATGGCAAAGTAGATCTTACCCCGTTGACAACTGACGCCTTCGATCTCCAGCTGTCCCACATTGGTAATATTCACAAGATTCAGATACTTTCCCTTAGAATTGGTCCGGGCAATCTGTGGAATATCCCCATGGGCACCGCCTGCCAGATAAATGCTGTTCAAAGAGGACAGATCCATTCCCTGATAATTCCCGTTGGGCTGGATCCGATTGGAACCGGTTTGGGCAAAGGAGGTAATGCAAGCCGCTCTGGCGGAATCGGTATTCAGGTTGGTCTGGATGCCCATGTCCATCAGGTCATTGAGCTTAGAAGTGCTATAGAAAGAATAGTTAAATTCCCCATCCGTATTCTGGTGCCGGAAAATGGTATAATCTCCGTTAACACAAGCCGCAACGCGGAGGGTGGTGCCCATACGAGTTCCGGTAGCATTGCCGAAAACAATGTTGGTAAAACGGGTCAGTTCGTTATAATTATAGGTGGCATCGGCTTCATACTGTATCCGTGCAATCTGTGTTGACCAGCAATAGGTGGTATTGGTTTCTGCCTTACAACCTACATAAAAATACTGCTTCCCGTTATGGCTGTAGAAGTCCAGGGTCTCGCCATGCCCTGTATTTTCCAGGGTCATACGATCCAAATACACCGCATCCTGCCCACGGATCTCCAAACGGGAAAGATAGGTGGTAGCGTCAACACGCTGGGTAATATAGACATAGTCCTCACAGATATAGAAATACTGCACTGCGCGACCTATAGGCAGATCCTTTAAATTATAGGCCAGAGTCGCTGTCGTATCCTTGGTAGCAGCGGGCGTCGCTCCCCATGCCACACCGCAGGCTCCCACCATCAGAACGAAAGCAAGAACCATGACAAAAAGTTTTCTGATCTTCATTATTCCGTTTCTCTCCTTTTCTTGATCAGGGTAGCAAAATAGTGCTCTTCCCTACAGAAGAAGCACTATTTGCAATTCCTTAAGTTCCTACGGTTTTCTCTACCCGTTGACGGGCAAACAGCATCAGGATCGTGCCCACTACGGACAGAGCAAGACAGGTCGAAAGCATAGCAACGGTGCCTGCCTGTTCGATCAAGACACCGCCTACAACATAGGCAATGAGACATCCCAAGGTGTTGGAGGCACCCAAATAGGTCTGTCCTTTGACTACATCAGCCTTCTTTACCACAGTTCCCACATAGTAAACCGAGGCAACGGCATAGAGTGCATAGCCCCCCACCTGAGTCAGCTGGGCCAGAAGCAATCCCGTTTCTCCGGGAAGCAACCACGTAAGAAAAACCTTAAGGGTCATAAAACAGCAAGACAAGCACAGCCAAATATCACACCGTACCCGTTTCAGCATTTTGGTAAACAAGAACATTGTCGGTAGCTCTGCCACTGCCGCGATCAGCAATGCGGAGCCCTGTAAAGCTGTTGCTCTGTCTATGGTTTCTGCCGTCAGCTTACTCTGTGCAATACGGAACATACAGTTACACATGGCATTATGTCCCACATACAGCAGTACAGAAGCCAGAACCAAAAGGACAAACCGAGGTTCTCTGCGGAAAAAGGATCCCTGTTCTGCCGTAGCCTTTTTCTCTCGCTCCACAAAAGTGGGTTTGGGGAAAGACATGGTAGTCAGCACAAACAACACTGCGATTACGGCACCACCAAGAACCACGCTTTGATTTCCCCACTGTCGGATGGCAACAGCCATGAGCTTGGCAGAGACACCGAAGGAAACGGAACCGATCCCTCGTGCTACCGCAAAATTGATTTCCCAGCCACTCCGCATAGCCTCCATGCCCATAGCATTGGAGAAGGAGGGCAGAACCTGAAGAGTCACACAGGCAAGTGCAAAGAATACCGTCGCTCCCTTCGGAACCAGAACGACTCCCAAACAGGACAAGCCGTTCATAATAGCCGCAACCGTACTGATCAGCCGTGGATTTAAGTCATGCTTATCCGCAACGGTTGCAAGGATCGGTTGTACCAAAAAAGACAGGGCTGTTGCTAAGCCCAGTATGATCCCCGCTCCGCTGTCGGAGATCCCCAATTGTTCCGTCAAATAGGGATTGGCGTAGGAGAACAGGCAACCGTATTGCGCCCACAACATAACCTGTTGCAGGGCATATGTAAATGTCAAATTCTTTTTCATAAAATCTCTTCGAAATACCACATAGTCAGCAGATCTGTCACGCTGTCATGCTCCGGGCCTCCCTCTTCGGTTTGGAAGGTCTCAGCATAGGCATCTCGTAATTCCTCCTGTAGTTCATCCATAGTTTGGGTCCAGAAAGCGGTTTCCAGAGAGAGTCTCTCTGCACAATCCTCCCGCACTCTTTGGGAAACACCGTTCCAAACAGTCCGAGCCATATCGGGATCTTGGGCATACAGGGCATTATAGCACAGGCTGAAGGCGTTGAAATAGCCGGAGTATCGCATTTGGGCAGAATCCGATTCCATACAAGCCAGGAAGGCCGCAAATTCCGCCTCTCCCTGATCCGTAAATCCGCATCCATGACCGATCTCGCGACACATCACAAAGGGCAGACAAACAGAATGCGTATCGGGAGACACGCTGCTCTCCCCTGTAAAGGGAACAAAGATCCCCTCGATCCCTAAAAGATCTCCCAAAATCAGCCGCTTGGGTTGGAATCGGGGGCCTCGGAAGCAATCATACTCCACTGCCAACAGCATATAGCTGTCCGTAGCTTCTCGAGCCAGCTCTCGGAAGGAGTCGATCTCCATATTTCCGTCAGCATCTCTCGATACTTTTTTAGCCGCTTCGTTAGCTTTGTCCCGATAGTAAATGGCCGCCTTTTGTAACTGGCTCAAAGAATAGTCCTTACCACTGAGCTCCAGCTTTTCGTGCATAGGTGGGCTGTAATTGTTCAGACCCCAGAGCAGAGTCATGGCAAACAAACCTACTGTAGCCGCCAGCACCACTCCGGTGACCCAGCGAACAATATGCAGATCGGAAACATCCCGAATAAAGGTATAGACCATCCATATAAGGCCCACAAGAGCCAGGATCTCCCACATTGCAATGGGAAACACCGAGAAAAATCCCCCTACGATCCGTAATATATTCTGGAAAATACCGGGGTATACCAGAAACACAAGATCCGGAGCGTACCTTCCCAGCAAATGAAGGATCACAGTAAGTAGACCAAAAAAACAAATCAAAAGGATCCTTCTGATACTTCGAAACAAGTCCTTTCACAACCTTTCGACAATAATAAGGTTTAACTATTATAGTATATCCTATCGCCCTGAATTTTTCAAGCTACGGCGAAAAATTTGTCGAAAAATTCCGGCAAAAACCCCCGAGGTGCCGACTAAGGCACTTCGGGGGCATATCTGTCAGATCTCGATCTGTATTCAGACCTTACATGTTAGCAAGGATACGCTCCACAGCGTCGGTCTTTTCCCAAGGCAGATCCAGATCGGTACGGCCGAAGTGACCGTAAGCGGCGGTCTGCTGGTAAATGGGACGGCGGAGATTCAGAGTGGAAATAATAGCGGCAGGACGGAGGTCGAAGCAACGGCGAACCAGTTCGCTCAGCTCCAGGTCGGACATCTTGCCGGTGCCGTAGGTATCAACCAGAACGGAAACAGGCTGTGCAACGCCGATAGCGTATGCAAGCTCGATCTGGCAGCGCTTTGCAAGACCTGCCTTGACAAGGTTCTTAGCAACGTAACGAGCCATGTATGCGGCACTGCGGTCAACCTTAGTGGGATCCTTGCCGGAGAAGGCACCGCCACCGTGAGCGGCATAGCCACCGTAGGTGTCAACGATGATCTTTCTGCCGGTCAGTCCGCTGTCGCCGACGGGACCGCCGATGACGAAACGACCGGTGGGGTTAACGAAGAACTTGGTATCGGCATCCATAAGTTCTGCAGGGAGAGTGGGCTTAATGATGGTCTCGATAACAGCTTCACGGAGGTCTTCGATAGCGATGTCCTCAGCGTGCTGGGTGGAAATAACAACATTGTCCAGACGCTCAATGGAGCCGTCCTCTGCATACTGTACGGAGACCTGACTCTTACCGTCGGGACGGAGCCAAGAGAGGTTGCCGTTCTTACGCTCTTCGGACAGCTTCTTGCTGAGCTTATGAGCGAAGCTAATGGGAGCAGGCATCAGTTCCTCGGTCTCGTCGCAAGCGAAGCCGAACATCATGCCCTGGTCACCGGCACCCAGAGTGTCGGCATCGTCATAGGAGTTATCAACGCCCATGGCAATATCACCGGACTGCTCATCAATAGCGGTGAGGATAGCACAGGTGTTACCGTTGAAACCGGACTCGGGGCTGTTGTAGCCGATCTTGCACAGGGTCTCACGAGCAACCTTGGGAATGTCTACATAGCAATTGGTGGAGATCTCACCCATAACCAGAACCATACCGGTAGTGGTAGCACATTCGCAAGCTACGCGGGCATGGGGATCCTGGGCATAAATGGCGTCCAGAACGCCGTCGGAAATTTGGTCACAAACTTTGTCGGGATGTCCTTCTGTTACGGACTCGGATGTAAAGATTCTCTTCTGCATAATGATATTTCCTTTCTTTCTAAATCAGGATTCCAAAACCTTTCGAATACAAAAAATACCCTGTCAGCTCGACAGGGCAGGAAAATTCGTCCTCATCTGTCGATCAAGCACCGTCCCCGTAAAAAATCACAGAAACAGTCAGCTCATGCCGTAAATACAGCATGCTCGCCGGAATTGGCACCTTGCAAATTGCAGGTTGTCGGGCTTCATCGGGCCGGTCCCTCCGCCACTCTCGATAAGGTTATGAAATTCTTGATGTTTTAAGCTAAGGGCACATTCCCTTTAGCGGTAATATAATACCACAAATATTTTGTATGTCAAGAGGATTTCCATAGAAAATACAATTTTTTTACGGCAAAGACAGCTCCACAAGAGGTTCCTCCTCTGTCACTTCCACCCGACATAGGGTTCGTCCGTTTTCAAGCAGGGTATAATCCCCGTAGGGTATGTTTTGAATGGTGCAGAGAATGGGGTCTCCCTCTGTACACCTTAAGATCTTTTTACAGCTATAGGTGGCGGAGCGTAACTCATACTCGTACCATTCCTGCCTTGCCTTTCCTGTGATCCGCACTTCTCCCGAATGCTGAGACGGACAAAAGGAAAGGCAAAAATCTTCCGTTACCTCTGCCGTGCCTTCCACACCTTGGATCCCTTGGGCTGTGAGATCAAACCGAACCAATCCATCTCGACATACACCATAGTAGCTCCCCTCCTCCAAGAGTTCCGTCATACACCTTCCCTCTCCATCGGTTTGCATCATTCGGAGAAGCTGTCCTTCTCCATCATACAAGGATAGCACTTGCTTTCCCCCGGTTTGAAAAGTGATCCTGCTCCATGCAAACAAGGCCTCTTCCTCAGGCATAGCCAATATCACCCCTGCCATGATCCCCATTGCCATGATCAGCAGAAGAAATCCGCATAATATTCTGACATGCATTTGTTTCATAACATATCCGCCCTTTCCTTAGTGTCTCCATTACTATACCCTATCCAACAGGTCGGATCTTGTCGATCGTTTCCTGTTTAAAAAATACTTTTTTGGTACATACTTGATTTCGGAGGTGCTAATTATGCAAAATAAATTCAAAGGCTTCCGCAACTTCGTAAAGGGGAAGGGCTACTACATAGCCCTACTCCTCTGCACTGTAGCTGTAGGAGTCACAGGCTATTATCTGCTGAACGAAAAGGACGGAGACTCTCTCCCCGTCTCCAAACCCACTGTCGAAACCGCACAATCCTCTCCCCCGGGAACCGAAAACAGGGATTCGGACAGGGCCGTTGCCAATTTGGGAGAGGAAGAAGCAAACACAGAAGCTTCCACCACAGCCTCTACCCCATTCTCCTTAAGGAAACCGGTATCGGGAGAAATTCTGTCCCAAATAGCTGTAGATCATTTGGCTTATAATGAAACGACACGAGATTGGCGGACACATGAGGGCATGGATCTGTCGGCACAAATCGGCGAGGCTGTTTATGCCGCCGCCGATGGGATCGTCTACACCATTTATGAGGACGAACACCTCGGTATGACGGTGGTTCTTCACCACGAGGAGGGCTATAGTACCCATTATGCCAACCTATCTGCCGACATCCCTGTCAGCGTAGGCGAAAAGCTCAAAGCCGGAGACACCATAGGAAGTGTAGGACAAAGTGCTTGTATCGAAAATGCCACAGAACCCCATGTCCACTTCGCCCTTTACCGGAATAACGATCCTCTGGATCCCGCCGACTTTCTTTCCTAACACTTACAGAAAACCCAAAACACACAAAGCAAAAATCAAATACGGATCATAAGATTCTCTTTTTCTAAGAGACCTTTTAACACCTAAAATCCGGCTTTCTTCAGATTCCATCTCACGATGGAAATCCATGCCTTTGGCGAAGCCTTCCCACTACCGGGGGGCTTCGGGACTTTCTCACAATTGAAATGCGTACCCACAGGGCGCATAATTTATCGGGTGCGATGGATCCCATCGCACCCGATTTTCTTATTGCTATGTCTTAGTTTGCAAAGTAAGCCTTGGCGCTATCGGAATAGGCGAACAGAGCCTTGCACAGGTCGCCAAGAGCGTCGGTCTTGCCGTTACCGTAGGTATCGGCGGCATATTGCAGAGTGCCGGAGACCACGGTATCACCGGACAGGATCTGTACCGTCAGCACGGAGCGAAGCTCTGCGGCAAGGAGAGAATCCAAGGTAAATGCATAGTAACCACGGCTTGCATTATAGATCTCAAGATCAGTGATGATCTTTTCCTTGTCCTTACCGTTGATATCCTTGTAGGTGACCTTCATGGTGAGATCCTCGGTGCTACCTGTGTAAGAACCGAGAGAGAAGATAAACTTGACACTGACCTTAGAAGCCAGATCCAGGGACTTACCCAGCCATGTAATGCTGTTGGTTGCAGGGATATTCTCCGTCAGGTTCATGTTACCGAAGGTAACTGCTTCCATGTCGCTGAGGAGAGCCTTCTGCTCTTCTGTCATCTTGGCATCTACCAGAGCATCCAAACGATAAGACTTAAAGATCTGCGCCTTGGCACCGTAGCGGAGAAGCTCTGCACAGAGGACTTTCAGCTTCTGTGCCGCAGTAGCTTTGCTAAGCTGGGCATAGGCATAAGTGGCTACGCTGTAGGTATCCAAGGGAGAACAGTGTACCTGACCGTCCTTGATACCGTAGAGAACAGCGCGGATCTCGTCATTCATGTTAACGGCGGTAAGTCCGGACAGGGTGAAGTAGTAATAGCTTCCGTTTACTACAGGGAGGATCTTCACTTCTTTAACGGAATACTTGCCATCTTTGTAGCTGTCGATCTCTGCCAGAATGTAG
>JAZOXB010000017.1:0-3598 GCA_045659585.1 Faecousia sp.
TGTATTCCCCTATGATTCCCCTGCCAACCGAGAGGACGCCATTGTTCAAATGCTGGGGAATTATGATCCCGACATTATCGGCATGCAAGAGGCCGGTGACGGTGGTGCCAGTGGTATCTTAGACTGGTGCTCCGCTCTGAATGCGGATCTTAATGGTACCTACAACTACAGAAGCCTCACAGACGAAACCGGCTATAAGATGGATATTTGCAGAGGTCTCATCATCTTCTACAAAAAGGATCGTTTCACCCTGCTGGAAAGCGGTGCAAAGGGCTACAGCCAGCCTGCCAACAACAAGCGTTGCTATCAGTGGGTCAAGCTGAGAGACAACCAAACCGGTGTGGAATTGTATGTCTTCAACACCCACTGGACTGTAGACGGCAAGATCACCTTAGAAGAAAACGAAGCCATCCGCACCGTAGAAATGCAGGAACTTGCGGATAAGGTCAAGAGCATTGCCAAGGATCAGCATGTTTTCATTACCGGAGACTTTAACAGCTTCTATGCACCTAAGAACAGCATGGGTGATATGGTGAATATTACCGCATTACAGAGGGAAACAGGCTTTGTAGATGCGCTTCTGTCCACAGAGGATAAGTGCAGTATCAACGCCAGCGGCACCAAGACGGTTTTACAGCCCGATGACAGCGGACTCATGACCAGTGCCGACCATGTGGTCTATCCCCCGGAATTCTTTGCCCCTGTGAAGTTGGAACGGATCCTCAGCCGTACCTATAGCCCCAAGCTGTCGGATCATGACGCATTTTTGGCGCATTTCAACTACAAGCGTCCTACCCTGACCGCAAAGGCAAGTAGCGGAGATATAGAAGCCTATTTCTCCAACGGAGCCTATTATATCGACTATATGACCCGTGGAACCAAGGGGGTTCCCATTACGGTAGACCTTCCCATGGGAGAGATCTACACCGACGCCCTTTGCACCAAGAGTGCCGGAACCGATCTAACCATACAAAATGCGTCTTCCAATACCTATATGTCCAAGAACGCCTATTATATCAAGTTCGGCTCCGAGGTATATCCCCTGTATCTCCGTGCTTGCAATTCCACCACGCTGACCAATGGTGTTCTGGTAGATCCCTCCCTAAAGGATAAAGCACCCGGGAGCAAAGGTCTGTACTGCGACAAGTGGTATTGCCGTCCTGTTACTGTAGGGGTAGACGGCTTTGCCACTATTCAGGAGGCGGTAGATGCCGCCGAGGACGGCGACCGCATTATGGTAGCTCCGGGTACCTATACAGAGGAAGTGACCTATAGCGGAAAGAATCTGGAATTCCACGGTAGCAATCGAAACGCTTCCAAGGCCTTGGTCATGAAGAACGGACAGTTGACCGTCAATCCCAACCGTACCTATGAGACCTATCTTTCCGGTAGTATTACCTTCGCTTTCGGGAACTTGGAAAACGGCAGCCTCATGGTAAAGGGCTTCCACTTTATTGACAGCACCCCCACAGGACAGATCCGTGTTACGGGAGGAAATGCCCAAAAAACCGTAGACCTGCGGATCTCCAACAATCTATTTAACTGCTACACAGATGGCTCTGTGAACAACGGCAGTGCCATCCACCTGAATACCGCCCTCCGGAAGACCGGCAGTATCGTAGACAACTACTTCTGCCTGACGGAGATCCCCACCTATACAGACGACAGTGGGGCTGAGGTCAATTACACCAACCGTGGAATTACCATGCGTAACATGAAGGACATGGTCATTCATGGGAATTACTTTAAGGGTTATACCGGCAACAAGCTCCGTCCCTTCTGGCTTGCCTCTGAGGTCACCAGTGACTCCACCGCCGACGGCTACGGTGTCCTGTGTCTGACGGGGAATCGCTTAGAGAACTGCACCAACGGCTCTGTTCACATCAACAATATCCGCGGAAACACCTATGCAGATGTTCTCATTGCAGGGAACGATTACGGCGGACAGAAGGTTGCGGTGGATCTGCGGGAAACCGCCAAGCAAGAGAGCCAAAACCTGCCTACAGACACGACGAAGATCAACCTGTCTCTCCGAACCGACGACCTTCCCTATCTGAATATCATGCCCAAAACCGACAGCGGTGTAACGCCTACGGAATTCACGGACTATGTGGTTTTCTATAACGATAACAGCACTGTGGTTTATGATGTGGCACCGATTTTAAAGGGTGGTGCTTCTTACAACGGACGGACTCCGGATAAGGAAAGCACCGCTTCCCTCCACTACATCTTTAAGGAATGGGCAGACACAGACGGAAACCCTGTAGCCCTTACAGGCCTTACCCAAACCACAGAGGTCTACGCTTCTTATACAGGAGAATCTCATAACTTGGTGCAGCGGGATGGTAAAACAGCCACCTGTACCGAAGACGGCTATACCGGAGACAAGGAGTGTACTCTCTGCGGTCATGTCATAGAAGGATCTGTAATTCCTGCCTTGGGACACACTGTGGTAACGGTACAGGGCAAGGCTCCCACTTGTACAGCCGGTGGCTATACGGAAAGTGCTTCCTGCAGTCTCTGCAAGGCAGTCCTGAAGACTAAGGAGACTCTTGCAGCTCTGGGACATGACTATGTAGCCCGGATCACCAAGACGCCCACCTTGGAGGAGGAAGGTCTGCGGACTCTGACCTGTAGCCGTGACAGCGGTCATGTGATCGAAGAAACCTTGCGTCCCCTGTCGCCCTCTCTGTACTTTACCTTTGATAACGGAGCCCAATCGGCACAGCGGTATGATAATTATGTCTATGGCTTTGCAAACTTCGACACCATTGAAGCATGGCGTGGCAGAACGCAGGGCTATAAGGAAGGTACCGCTACCATAGATCCTACCGCAGGCGCTCTAAAGGTGCAGGGTGGAGAAACCGGCTTTGGATCCCTCTTTGCGGATTCTGTGAATTTGGATCTGAATTTCGACCCTTCCCAAGCAGACAACTACCAGATCCGCTTTAAGTCCGAAGGCTTTACGGGAACTGCTTGCAAGATCGGCATGTATTTCTACTACAGCACCGATAACAGCTATGTAGCTGCCGGATCCGTAGCCTTTGGGGGAGAGATTTTGAATGATGGGCAATACTATATTGCCACGGGAACCATCCCCGACAGAGTTCGGAATTTAGAAGAGGTCAATCGAGTTGTGATCTATTTGTCCGGCTTTACAGCCCCCACGGATCTCAAGGGTGCCTTAACTCTGGACTATGTGTATGTAGGGCCCGCAGAGGATCTGCCTACACCCCGGTATACGGTAACCTTTGTAGACGGAGCAGGAAAAACACTTGCTACCCAAGTAGTATATAAGGGCGAAACAGCCGTCTATACCGGCACAACACCAACCAAGGCCTATGATTCTACCAATCACTACACCTTCAAGGGATGGGATAAGGCTCTGACCAACATCACTGCCGATACCACCATTACCGCAACCTATACTGCAATCCCCCACAGCTATGAAGACGGCACTTGCGTCTGCGGTCATGTAGAAGTTAAGGAGCCTGTTTTGGAAAGTACTTGGAAATTAGGCCATAGTCTGAATCTGGCAAGTGATATTTCTGTTAACTACGCCATCGGTAGATCCACTCTGGCAGGCTACGATTTGGAT
>JAZOXB010000018.1:0-15624 GCA_045659585.1 Faecousia sp.
TCCGACAGATTTGTCGGAGGCGTTAGACTGTCGAAAACTTGTTTTTGGGAGTCTGCCAGCGTTCAAAAGGGCGACAAGACAAGCAAAACGAGCTCGGCGGCGTACGATGGTACGGTAGGGCTCGTTTTGCGAAGTAAGTCAAAATGCCTTGCAAGGCAAGCCTTTACAGGCTATTTCGGAGTATTTTACCTTTGTTTGGTTATACTTTCATTTTTGAATCAAATCCAATTGCCAAAACATGCATTTTGACGATTGCCGACTTTTTGACACGCTGACGCCTCCGACAGATTTGTCGGAGGCGTTAGTTTACAGCTTGTTACGCATGATCTTACCGCTGATGGTCTTGGGAAGTTCGTCACGGAAGACAACGATACGGGGATACTTGTAGGGAGCGGTGTGCTCCTTGACATAGGCCTGAATTTCTTTCTTTAGTTCCTCAGTGCCTTCCATACCTGGGATCAGAACGATGCTGGCCTTGACTACCTGACCGCGTACCTCGTCGGGAGCGGCAGAAACACCGCATTCCAGAACATAGGGCAGTTCCATAATGGTGCTTTCGATCTCGAAGGGTCCGATACGGTAGCCGGAGGACTTAATGACATCGTCTGCACGGCCGACATACCAGTAGTATCCGTCCTCGTCACGCCATGCGATATCGCCGGTGTGATACAGACCGTCATGCCATACACCATTGGTCTTTTCTTCGTCCTTGTAGTAGCCCAGGAAGACACCGCAGGTGGGCTTGGGATCGGTGTGAATAACGATCTCGCCGTTGACGCCGTCTTCTACAGGGTTGCCGTCGGTATCTACCAGATCGATGCCGTAGCCGGGAACGGGCTTGCCCATAGCACCGGGCTTCAGACGGGTACCCATGAGGTTTGCAATACCCAGAGTCATTTCGGTCTGACCGAAGCCTTCTGCGATCTGCAGACCGGTAGCCTTCTCAAACTGATAGAAGACTTCGGGGTTCAGGGCTTCGCCTGCGGTGGTGGCGTGGTGGATGGAACTGAGATCGAAACGGCTGAGATCCTGCTTAATGAGCATACGATACATAGTGGGAGGCGCGCAGAAGGTGGTAATGCCGTACTTGGCAAACATGGGAAGGATCTTCTCTGCATCAAAGCGGTCGAAGTCATAGGTAAAGATAGCAGACTCACACAGCCACTGACCGTAAAGCTTGCCCCACAGAGCTTTGCCCCAGCCGGTTTCGGAAATGGTGAAGTGGAGTCCGTTCCGCTCTGCTAAGTGCCAATACTTGGCGGTGACAAAGTGACCCAGAGCATACTTGTAGCTATGCATAGCAATCTTGGGATAGCCGGTGGTGCCGGAGGTGAAGAACATCAGCATGGGATCATCACCGCAGGGAGCGTGGTCTCCACGCTCATAACGACGGCTGAACAGGGGATATTCGTAATCATACATATGCCAGCCCTCACGCTCGCCGTTGACGATGATCTTGGTGAGGTTGATGCCCAGCTCTTCTTGAGCAACATCGATCTGACGGGCAGTGTCTCCGTCGGCAGTACACAGAACGGCAGTGACACCGGCAGCAGTAAAACGATAGGTAAAGTCATGAGCCACCAGCTGATTGGTAGCGGGGATGGCAATGGCACCCAGCTTGTGCAGACCCAGAATAGCGAACCAGAACTGGTAATGACGCTTGAGAACCAGCATGACCCGATCCCCACGCTTGATGCCCAGAGACTTGAAGTAATTTGCACTCTGGGAGGAGGCGTCCTTCATATCCTTGAAGGAGAAGCGACGCTCTGTCATATCGTTGGAAATATGAACCATAGCAGTCTTGTCCGGCTCTCTGCGTGCGATGGCATCTACTGTGTCAAAGGCAAAGTTGTATGTGTCCTCGTCTTCGAAGGAAACGGACTTCATGCAACCGTGTTCATCTTCCTCAGTGTGGATGAACTTTTCGCACAGAAGGGGAGTGGTTTCCTTTTTGGAGAGGGACTGGCCGATGTACAGGGGCTGGTCAGTGGTGTCGCTGACCATGATCATTGCAAGGAACACACAATCCTGTCCGTCGATAGCGATCATACCGTGGGGGGTAGAGGACTTGTAGAAGATGCTGTCGCCCTCGCGGAGGATCTCTTCACGGTCACCAACCTTTACACGGAGGGAGCCCTTAATAACAAGGTCGAATTCCTGTCCTGCGTGGGTGGTGGTGTGGATGGGCTGATCCTGAAGTTCCTGAGAATACTGATAAGTGACCCAGTAAGGGGTAGCCAGCTTGTTGCGGAACATAGAAGCCATGTCCTGAATGGTGATGCCATCTTCACTGGCGGTGACCATGCCCTTGCCCTTACGGGTAACGGTGTAGCCGGAGAGCTTGGCACTGTGACCTTCTAAGAGATCGGTAATTTCCAGACCGAAAACCTTGGCACACTTGTGCATAAAGGTAAAGGGAAGATCTGTGGTTCCTGCTTCATACTCACGGTATAGGGAATCGGAGACATCGGTGAGCTCCGCCATCTTCTGGGTGCTGTAGCCCAGGATCTCACGCATGGTGCGGATACGCAGAGCGATATCCATCAGCTGATTTGCAGAACTTTGTTGATTCATAGATCGTGTGTCCTTTCTGTAAAATAAAGAATGGAATACAGAAGCTGCTTGAAAATGAAAAAACCGTCCCAAGAAAAAATCTTGAGACGAGTACAATATACCCGCGGTACCACTCAAATTGCGACCTAAGGTCGCCACTTTAGACTCTGACAAGTCCTAACCTTTAACGCAGGTGTACGGGAGAGTCTACTAAGGGGGGATCAAGACCCCTGTTCGGTCTCCGGCTCGGAAGGGATGGGTCTGTTAGGCATTCGGAACATCGGCTCACAGCAAAATACCGACTCTCTGTGGATCCCAAAAACCTGACCGTCTTCGTCACAGCCTTTCTGTATTACGGTTAATTTACCACAGTTTACAATAAAAGTCAATGATAAATTTTCCGAAAGGGGAAAATACAACTTTTTTCATTAAATGATGAACTTTTTTCATTAAATGATGAAAAAAGTATTGTAATTTCTTGCAATTTATGCTAAAATTCTATAGGATGGATAACTGGGTTTTTGCTTGGTATTTACCGGAAAATACTGCGAGTGAATTAAAATTCTTGTATTTTTTGAAATATCCAAAAATCCGAGAGATGTCTTTTATTATATATTTTTTGGTAATCAATTTTTTCATGAAAGGAAGCGATGGAATGAAAAAACGCATTTTAGCTCTCGCACTGACGGTAGCTATGCTCCTGTCTATGTTACCGGGGCAGGTCTTCGCTACAGGACCTGTGACGGATCATACAGAGCATAACTTTGAGCCGTTTGTGCCCGACAACGCTACGGCTACGGAGCCTGTGACGGAAATTCCCACAGAGGAACCCGAGACGGAAGCTCCTACGGAAGCTGTTACAGAGGCTCCTACGGAGGAAGTCACCGAGGCTCCCACGGAGGCACAGAAGGAGCAGGGGGCTCTTACCCCTGGTCTGTCTACTAACGGTAACCGTTTTCCTAACGGGGAGACAGGTCTGTCCGGCAATGTGGGCAGTATTGAGATCAATCCTGCTGCAACAACCGGGAATTCTCATAGTCATTGTCTTTTCACAGACGATTGCATCGATGAGGCCGTTGGGATAGCGTGCCGTCATATAAAGGATTTTGAACCCATTAATACCCAGTGGTTTAATAACATCATCGCTGGTACTAGCGTCAATGGGGTCGACTACAATAGTAGCACTAAAACGCTTACTATTACCGGATCAGTTGCTTTTTACCTTACACAAAATGTGACCATTCCCGATGGCATTCAAAGCATCCTCATTAAGCCGTCGGATACTGATAGTACTAAAGAATACCATGAGAACATCTGTCTGAACGGCTATACCCTTGATTTGGGGTCAAGACAGTTGCAAGTACATAATAAGGGCGACCTGCGGTTCAGCGATTGTAACAGTAGTGGCAATGGTCAGGGTAAGTATGTGACTTCCTTCGTTGGGGCCGGCATTCATGTTTCGGAAGGGGGATTTCTCCGCCTTTACGATGGTGTGATCCAGAATACGAATACCACCGAAAGTGGCAGTGTTATTTGCGCGGTCTATTCCAAGGGTACGGTCGTTATCTTTGGCGGAACCATGAAGGGATTTGATGCAGGTCTTTTCTCCGTCACGGGTAAGATGAATATCAATGGCGGTAGGCTTGAAGGAAACTGTGGCATCTATGTCAAAACAAATAGCGGCGAGGCAGCACCTGAATTTAATCTTAAAGGCGCTCCTGACATTCAGGGAACTGCGTATGATATCCGCCTGAACGACGGTAATATCATTACCATTGCAGACGCCCTGAATCCTGCCGGGGATGGCAAGTACAGTGTTTATATTGATAATTGGCCCGCCGAAGGGGAAACTCGGCAGCTCACTACGAATTGGCGCAACAGCGGGAGTCAGAATTTGGTCAGCAACACATACCCCTTTACCTCTGCGCGCGACGACTGTGGTGTAAAGCTGGTGGGTGCAACCTTTGACGATAAAACCGGCGAGCCTAGCGGCGGCGAACTCCATCTGTACAAAATCCATCGCCATGATATGTCCACAACACCGGAAGCCGGGGAAAATCCTGTGACCTTTAACACGGAGTTGACGAAGGCATACATGACATCTATTGCTGTTGACGGTGTGGCTACCCTGACTACCGGTGCATATGTTCTCGAGGAAAACATTACGGATAATCCCACAGGTGTTAGCTCTATTGTGATCGATGGAAAGGTGGATCTGTGTCTAAAGAATTATACTTGGCAGATTAGAGATGGTATCGATCTTGTTGTTGTGAATAGCGGTTCTACGCTTAGAATCTGTAGCTGCAACAGTGCCGGAACCCTCAGTATTCACCCGACTATGACGGTGAGCGGTGAGCTGGAGATTTATAGCGGAAATATTCACGGAAGTTCTACAGTAGAGACGATTACTGTGGCAAATGGAGGCAGTGCGAAAATCTACGGCGGTACTGTAAGTATTAGAACAAACGGCCAAACCAACGAAACGATAATGGTCAACGCCGGCGGTAATTTGTACATTTATGGTGGTACTGTAAACGGTTCTAATAAGCAGGTTATAAATAACAAGGGCACTGTAACAATTGACGGTGAGAATGCACGAGTGGAGACAGCTACCGGCGAGAGAGCGATTTATTGTTCCACAGGAGGAAAACTGGTTGTCCGAAACGGCTTCGTTAGCCACAGTACGAGTTATGGTGTATTAATCAGTGGCGGTACGGCCGAGATATACGGTGGAACCATTACCGGCGGTAACTATGGTATCTATGCTTCAGTCGATGGTTCTACCATTGGCATTTCCGGTGCGCCTGAGATCGCGGGTGTGGATGGGGATATTTCCTTAAACAATAAGAGTACGGTTATTACTGTTCTTGATGACATCACTGCTCCTGCGGGTGCCTATAGTATTGTCAATTACGGCGCTGTGGATCAGACCATGGGCAGAAAGCTGACTACCGGGTGGAATTCTTTTGCGGGTAATGCAACACGGAAGGATTATCCCTTTACAGATCATACCGGAACCTATGTTGTAAGGAAAAAAACAACGGACAACGAGCTGTACTTTATGCCTCTCCACAAGCATTATATGGCTGTGGATTGGGAGACCGGTCATGCAGATAGTGGCTCCAAGCATGCAGATGGCTCGGCAGTAGGCGCTGAGGTTCAGTTCGCAACTGCCTTGAGCCAGAGCTACTTCGGGGAGAATAAATCTCCGACTCTTGGGGCAGGACATTATTACTTAGAAGATAATGTTACTCTGAGTAGTATGAGCCTTTTAGGATCGGGAAACTCAGGTGGTAATAATGCCATTAATCTTTGTCTTGCGGGTCATACCCTTACTGTGGATACAGGGAGAATTAGGTCATATAACATGGCGATAGTCAATATTTGTGACTGCTCTGCGGGAAAGACCGGTAAGATTATCCTGAAGAAAGACTGTATTAGACCGGAAAACGGTGGATGGAATCTGTATGGCGGCGAAATCAGCGGCGAAGGTAGCCTCTGCGTGGATGTATATTGGGGAGATTTTAAGATCCTCGGTGGCAAGGTGACCGGTAAAAATACAGTTTTCCAAAATCCCCAATACGGTAAACTCTCAATTTACGGAGGCGAGGTTAGTGCAACCGGTACCTCCGGCAATGCTATCTATTCCTATGGTCAATATGGTACAGTTGTACTGATTGCGGGAGGCAAAATCAGCGCTGTTGATACGGCTGTCAGAGTGACTGCCCCTATTTATTCCAGTAGTAAAACTCCTCTTACCGTCACCGGTGGCGAAATCTACTCTCAAAACGGCTACGCTATTTCCCATGAAGGCGATGCTTTCAAGCTGTCCGGCTCTCCCGTGATCAACGGCAGCAACAGCAAGGCAGATATTTATTTGGCTTCCGGCAAGACGATCAGCATTACAGGCAAGGTCGCACCCGAAAATGCCGAGACTTATTCCGTTGATACCGCCACCTCGCCTATGGTAGATGCACCCTATGTTCAGATTACGACTACATGGAAAGCCTCCGGCCTATCCTCTGAGGACTTAGGTGCAGGGAATGCAAACATTCCCTTTACCAGCATCAAAGCATATGCGGTAATGGAAAAGAAGAATGACAATGGCCAGCCGGAGGTATATCTTGTACTTCCTCGGGTTGATCTCGGCACATATGACCACGGAACTCTGGCTATGGAATCTCCTGCTGTCGCAGATGTGAGAGTCGGTTCTACCATCACCCTGAAGGCTACAGCCAACGACGGCTACAAAATCGGCACGGTGACCGCTACCTACAAGGATGCTAACGGCAATGATGTCCTGCTTTCCGTAACAGACAACGGAAACGGCACCTATACCTTCACCATGCCCAATACGGATCTGGTCAACTGTAATGCAACTTTTGAGAAGCTCCATTCCCATGCCATGTATGAGAACGGTCCTACAGTAACCTTTGCTACTGAGCTGACAGCAAATAGTATTACCAAAGGTTGTGAGCTCCCTGAGGGAAACTATGTTCTCAATGCCCCTCTGGATCTGAGTGGCCTGTTAAAGAATATCGTAGTGAAGGGTAAAGTAAATCTCTGCCTGAAGGGCAATACCCTTACCCTTGGCAATCATAGTATTGATGTTGCAGGTGGCGAACTGAATATTTGTACGGCTTGTGTTGCAGGCGGAACGATCTTTGCGTCCGGAGACGAATGTATTGTAAACAACGGTACGACGAATATCTTTGGTGGTACCATTATCGGAAGAGATCAGGGTATAGATGTCAATAGTGGCACTGTGCATGTCAACGGATGGGATGCTTATGTTAAAGGAAAAATTGGCATTCGTCTGAATAATGATGGAAAAGCGACTGTTACTGCCGGAAAAGTTGAGGGAATAGATGAGGCCGGTATCCATATTCTCAATACGGGAGAAGCTGTTATAGACGGTGCGGAAGCTGTAATTGTCGGAAAATCTAGAGGAATCTACAATAATAGCGGTACCGGTATTCTTACAATTTCTAATGGTACGATTACAAGCAGTGATAATCAGGGGGTTTACAGTAAAGGTACGCTGACGGTTACCGGTGGTACTATTTCCAGCACAGGTTCTTATCCGGGAATTTATGTGGCTGGCAATAGTGCGAATATCAGTGGTGGTACGATCACCGGTTCAAAAGGCATTCATATACATAGTAGCGACGGTATTGTTGTAACCATCGACGGAGGTACGATCATCGGTAATTCCGACTACGGCATTGACATGAATAACGGTAAGGTCAATGTGAACGGCGGCACCATCGAAGGCACCAACAGCGGTGTATATTCTAAAGGCGGAACACTTACCGTTAGTGGCGGTACGATCTCCGGTTCAAAAGGCATTCGTATATCTAATAACGACAGTGTTGTCGTAAACATTGACGGCGGTTCAATTACCGGAAAATCCACCTATGGTATTGAAATGGGGAACGGCAAGGTCAATGTGAATGGCGGCACCATCGAAGGTGCCACCGACGGCATTCGTGTGAAAAATGGAACCCTTGAAATCAATGGAGCATCTGTAAATGTTGTTGGTAAGAACTCGGTGTACAACGAGGGTGGTACGGTCACCTTGACAAAGGGTACTTTTAGCGCTTCTGACAATGCACTGAATAATAGCAAAGGAACTGCATTTATCAACGGGCCTGTAGTTATGACAACGACCGATAGTACGACTATAAACAATGACGGAACTCTCGCCATTTCAGATGGTAGCATTACCGGCGGAGCGGAGACCGGCATTACCTCTTCCGGCAACCTGGAAATTACAGGGGGTACCGTTACGGGAGGTCAGGCAGGAGCTGATTTTAGCGGTCTGAGACTCAGTGGGGGAACCACTACGATCTCCGGCGGCGAGATCACTACCCAGGGAGATCACGGTATCTATATTAGCAGCGGATCTCTCATCATTAAAAACGGCGCTGTGATCCGGGGTAATACGGCAGTTAATGTCAGTGGTGGTACAGTAGATATTTCCGGCGGTACAATGGAAAGCACAGGTCAGAATACCGCTACCGGCGCAGGCGCAGGTGTCTACTTTAAGGACGGAACCCTGAATCTGTCCGGAGCTCCTGTCATTCAGGGCACCACGGCAGATTTCAAAATCAAGGGAAATGAAGATACCGGACTGACGGACAACCGTATCACCATTACGGGTCCCATAACGGTAACAGAGCCCTATTCCGTCTGGATCACAGATGTGGAACCCACAGAAGATAAGCCCATTCCCTTCACCAACGGCTGGAATACCGATGCGACCAATAAGGCAAAGACTCAATACCCCTTCGTCCATTACAAAAATCCCGACACCATCCTCGTATGGAAACTCCGGGATAATGCGCAGTCTCCCTATGAGCTGTACTTTGCGGTTCCTCATATCCATGAGAATGTCCTTGTGGACGGTGTGTATATGGATATTGTCTATGATAAGCCTCTGACACAGGACTTTGTGAACCGCCAGCCTATTAATAATGTATATTCTTATCTTCCTGCGGGGAATTATTTGGTTGTAGAGGATCTGACTGCGTATAGTGGTAGACGATACCGTTTTTCCGGTGAAGGGGAGAGTCATATCTGTCTCCACGGTGAGCATGTGGATATTCCTGTCGGCACCCATATAGATCCGAGTTTGAGCGTAATCAATGGGGCATTCCTGCGTATCGACGATTGCCAGGATGAAGCAGGTACAATGACTGTTTCCTGGATTGGCGGTGATGGATATGGGTATTCCGACGGAGTGATCATTCTTGCCAACGGTAATATTGTGGCAGAGCCCACTGCAAGCGGTTGGTATTCTCAGAAGCTTGCTGTTTCTCTTACGGATAGATTTGTCATGGAAGGTGGCACCATCCAGGCAGCTAATTATGGTTACGTCAATACTATCTATGCTGAAAATAATACCGATAATGCGGAAGCAACCTTTAAGACCGGTAAGATCACAGCTAATATAGCGGCGATCTACATTCAGTATGGCAAGGTCTATCTGGAAGGCAATCCCATTCTGGAGGGCAAGCAGTATGATATCCACTATGAAAACAATACCCATTACATCCACTTTAAGGACGGTCATCCTCTGACCATGCCTGATGATCGGTATACCGTCCATCATGTGACTACTCCTACAGTGGACAATCCGGTTCGGATCACCGAGGGCTGGGAGAATTCCGGCCTGGATTCCAAGACCAATGGCGGGATTGCTCAGATCCCCTTTAGGAGTGTACAGAACTATGCTGTAGTGGAGAAGTTCTGCCCAGAGACACAGCAGAACGAACTGTATCTGGTTATTCCCGAGGTTACCACTGTGGTAGAGGGAAATGGCGAACTGACGGCAAATCCCAACGCATGCACGGCAGGTAACCCGGTCACTCTGACCGCAAAGCCCGGTGAGAATTATCTGCTGTGGAGTCTGAAGATCAGCTATACTCTGGACGGCGTATTCACCGAGACAGAGCTGACCGTAGATGCTAACGGCCAGGTAACCTTCACCATGCCCAATGCCCACGTAACAGCTACCGCAGTCTTTATGAAGAAGCATGAGCACTGTGCCTATGGCGAAAACTGCGAGTACAAGAAGAACAACGAGGAGTGTCAGCATGAGCAGATCACCTTCAATATTCCCATGGGTGATTCTTTCAAGACGGACACCGGTTTCTACTACTTGACCGAGGAATTGAACATTGGCGAACAGAGATTGACGGAGAACCGAGAGATTCATCTCTGCTTAAACGGGATCGATCTGACCGCCACCGGTATATTCGAGGTAGGTGTCACAAATACGGAGAATAGCATAAAGCTGTATATTTATGACTGCGATGGCGAGGGCAGTGACAACGCTTTCCGCCTCGAGAGATTCCGCATAAGCGACAAAGCGGATGTTCGTCTTATCAGCGGCCATGTGGTGAGTGCCGATGATCGTGATAGCCCTGTTTCAATGAGAAGCGTATTTTCCCTTGAGGGCGGAAGCTTTACTGTATGCCCCGAGGCGGGTGCTTCTGGCCTGTATCCCGCTATTGCTGATCCTTCTGCACTCGACAAAGAGATAGCCAAAGTGTTCCTGACCTCCGGCGAAATCATAAATGTTGGTGCGGGCGCTGCCGTTGCACACTTGGGTATCGGTGAGCTCATTATGGACGGAACTGTAAAGCTGTCCCGTCCCGACGGTGATGAAACCATTGCAGACATTGCCCTGGAGAATCCTTGGAAGATATATGGCACTGGACATGCAGAAATTACCATTGGTCAGAACTTCGCCCCCCAAGGTGAGGTTTACACAGTTTATGTAAATCTTACAAACGTTTCCTTTGAGGCTGACGGATCCTACAGGATCACAACGGGCTGGGGTGCTTTGGGCGAGAACAAGCCGGGTTACATTCCCTTTAAGAGCACCCAGGGCTATATGGTCGTTGAGAAGGATTATAACGGCCAGCCGGAGTTGTATCTGGTAATCCCCAAGGTTCAGACCGCTACGGACGGAAACGGCACTTTGGCTATGACCTCTCCCGAGGTTGCAGATGTGAGAATCGGTTCCACCATTACCCTGAAGGCTACCCCCAATGAGGGATACAAATTCAGTGGACTGACCGTTACCTATAAAGACGCCAACGGCGCTGACATTACTGTGCCCGTGACAGATAACGGAAACGGAACCTATTCCTTCGCTATGCCCGAGACAGATATCGTCTATGCCCATGCTTCCTTTATGGAACCCCATAAGCACTATATGGCTGTGAATACCGCAGCGGGAGACAATGGGGAATCCGTATTTGTTGACTTTGATATTCTGATTGGCTCTCTCAATGATATGGATGTCTACCCCATCGAAGAAGAACTTCGGGAGCTGGGTCAGGGTGAATATGAATATGGTCTCAATACCGGTTCTTATGTCTTGACAGCCGATATTAAGGCGGATATGTTCATCAATATCCGTGGCGATGTAAACCTCTGTCTCAACGGACATAAGCTGGATCTTGATGGCAATGCCATTACCTTCAATACAAACGGTAATTTGAGCATCTGTGATTGTAAGGGTGACGGTGTGATCACCACTACAAACTACAATTCCACCATCCGCTACGCCAGCGGCACCCTGAATCTTTACGGCGGTACCATTGATCATCCCGTCCTCCATAAAGAAGGCGATAATGTCCGTGATAAGGATGGCGTTTTGATTCTTCCCAGTGCGATCCGTTGCCACGGAACACTGAACGTTTACGGTGGAACCATTCATTCCTATCATCACGGTGTTTACACGGTGAATGAGAATGCGGTAGTAAACATTAAGGGTGGCACGATCTATGCAGAAGTGACTTCTGAAAATAGAGGCGGCTCCGGTATTTATGCCAGCACTTGTGATACAATAACCATTGACGGAAAGGATGTTAAGATCTATGGCCGTCCCGGTATTTCTGCTTACGATGGCGATATCATTATTAAGGCCGGTACGATTGACAGCGGCAGATCCAATGGTATCTATATCAAGGGCGGTAATGTCACTGTGGAAAAGAACGCTATTGTTTATGGTAGATACGATGCCATCTATTTGGAAAGTGGCGCGCTGAATCTTGCCGATGACCCCACCATCAAAACTACACAAAAAGATACATGGGCAGATATCCATCTGGAAACAGGAATGGTGATCAATATCCTGAATGAGATCAAAGGAGAGTATTCCGTCTCTACGAGGGAGATCCCCACAGTAAGTAATCCCGTCCGTATTACCTCCAATTGGAATGTCGATGCTGTTAATAAGGCGAGGATTTCTTATCCCTTCTTCCATTATAAGCATGAATATCCCGTATGGAAGATCCGTGAGAACGAGAGTGATCCCTTTGAACTGCATCTGGTAGTTCCCATTGTAGACACAGATTTCTACAGTTGGAAGGGGCATCCCATTGTAATGTCTAAGGGAACATTTATGGCGACGATTCAGACTTGGGATAGATACGGCTGGATGTTTGGTGATGACCTGACCTACACGATCGCCTCTATGGAGGCTGTTGGCTTGACCAACATGACCATTACCGAGACCCAAAGCGACTACACCTTTATGGGTGTAGAAGCAGGACAGGTTGACGGTAAGCTGATGGTTACCGTGACAGATAGCGTAGGCGGACAATTTGTACTGACTGTCAATGTGGCATCTATGGTTTATGATGTAAAGAACAGTGTCATTGTTCTGGACTATGCAAAGCCTGTAAAGATCACCGATAGCATCTATACACAGGATACTCTGCCCGGTGTGGAAGAGGGAAGTGTCAATGTCCTCTTCGAGACCTATGCAAATAACAAGCCCGTAATGAGCGACGATGGGCAGTCTATGCCTGTCACCGCTTTCGATGGCAAGGGTAACTACGGCACCTTCTCTGTTAAGGATGGCGAGGCTATCTACACTCCCTATGTAGACAAGACTCTGAATGGAATCGACAAGATCTTCGGCGTATTCCGTGTCTACGACAAGGATGCCGAGGCAAGCGAGATCGGCACCATCAACCCCTTCAAGGAAGTAGAGATGTACAAGGAGATCGTTGTGATCCCCGCAAACGTTGTTTATTACGAGGATGATCATGCCGCTCTGGTGTGGAACTCCGAAGGCAATGCAAAGATCGAGGTTAAGCCCCTTGGCACCGTACCCGAAGAGCCTGTTTATCAGGACGGTGACAACAATTCCGAGTATGGTAACGACAGTGACTATGCCTATGCTCCCGAAGGCGAGTACTACGGCAGTGGCGGTTACTCCAAGAAGATCATCGTCAATGCAAACGGCCCCGTTCTGAACTTCACCTTTACCGGTACGGGCTTTGACCTGATTGGTAGCACCACTGCAGACAGCGGCCAGTTTATGTACAAGATCACTCAGGGGAATACCCTCATCAAGAGCGGTGCACTGAACACCTCCTACAAGGGTGACGGTAAGTCCTCCGATCCCGCTATCTATGAGGTACCTCTCCTCCATGTGGTCGATCTGGCATACGGCACCTATGATGTTTTGATCCAGGGTTCTGTCAAATATAATACCTCTGTACCCAAGGACGAGTGGGTGAACAACAAGCCTCCCGTGATTCCCGCTTATCTGTACTTTGACGGCGTTCGGGTCTACAATCCCATTGCTATGGACTCCGCAGATCGTGCGTACTACATCGACGGTGAGGATACCGCTCGCTTCGTACAGCTCCGTAACATGATCCTCAGCGGTCAGGCTGCGGCGGCGAAGATTGACGAAGACGGTCTCTTCAGCTTCGGCAGTGGCTTGGTATCCTATGTAGAAAAGGCACAGAACGGCATGACCTACGAGGGTAACAAGGTCACCTCTCTAAATGATTATCTGGTAGCAGGCCCCAATAACGAGGTCTACTTCAACGAGAATACCCAGACTCTGGTCCTTTATGTTAAGGAAACCGGAGAAGACGGTGTGACCCCCATGCTCCAGATCGCTATCCGCAACCTGAACCCGGAAGCCTTCGACAAGGCAGTAGGGGATACCAACTACGCTCCCAAGGTCGCCCTTCTGGGTGTCGGTGGCGCAGTGGTACAGCAGCTGGTGAATGACAAAGTTGATGACAAAACGGTAGCCATTAGCTACACCGAGCAGTACCACACCGTAGACTATACGAAGTGCGTGGTTGAGAACATCAACGGCGAAAACTACTACCGTGTGGTCATTACCGCACAGAACAGCAGTGCCTTTGCTCTCACCAACCTGAAGGTCAGCGGCCTGGAATTCTACACCATCCCCGCAAGTGCCGCAACTTATAAGTACGACAAGAACGGTGAACTCATGGAGAGCTCCAACCCCAATGCAACGGAAATGCCCAGCCTCCAGGAGCTGGCATGGCAGTTGCAGGCGGCAAACGGTATGCTTCCCGAGGATGATACTCCCGTAGAGAACGCACCGGATCTGAAGTTCACTTCCATCTCTCTGAGTCTGCAGAGCAGTATCGGCATGAACTTCTATGTAGAAGAGGCACTGCTTGCACAGTACGAGACTCCTTATATCTATGTGACCATGGAGGGCAGAGACTTCGATCCCGCCGATGGCAGCGTAGGTATGAAGCTGGAGACCTATGAGACCGTTACCATGAGCAATGGTAAGACCTACCGTGTCTACAGATTCGAAGAGGCTAAGTCTACAGAGATGACCGCCACAGTGGTTGCTACCATCTTCGGCAGTGAAACTGTTATGGGCGAGACCCGTGAGTACAGTGTAGTGCAGTATGCCAAGAATATGATCGACAAGGGCAACGATGCTTTCAAGACCCTTCTGGTAGACATGGTCAACTACGGTGCACGGGCACAGATCTACTTCAACTACAACACAGAGAAGCTTGCCAATGCAGACTTTGATGCATATCAGCAGTATGCTTCTCAGAGCGTTGCACCTTATGTTTCCTGCTCCGAGACCGAGGGTGCCGATGACTATGCATTCAAAATGGTAGGTGCAAGCCTGTCTCTGAAGAGCCGTGTAGAGATCAACTTCCTGGTGCAGTCCAAAAAGGGCAGAAGCTTTGAAGGCACCAAGCTGGTTGTTACCTACTTTGATGTATCCGGCAATACCGTGGTCAAGGAGATTCCCTACGGCTCCGAGGGCTTTGAAGTGTATGGCACGGATGCATACAAGGTGAACTTCAGTGATCTGAATGCAACGGATATGAGAACACCTGTAACTGCGTGGCTGGCAGACGAAAGCGGAATGCGGATCAGTAACTCCAAGACATACAGTATTGAGAGTTATGCCGCTTCCAAGGCCGGTTTGGTAGGCGAAGAGAATCTGAAGCTGTTGCTGGAAACTATGATGAAGTACGGCGACTCTGCGAAAAGATACTTCTACTCAACTAAGACAGGGGAATGAAAGGATAGGTTGATATATGAAAAAAACTTATAAAAAGCCCCTTGTATGTATGGAGAGCTTTGGGGTTTCACAGATGTTGTCCAGCTGCTCTATGCTGATCGGCTTCCGAGATGCCGATTGCGTATTGAATGATGAGAATTCCACATTTGATATGTGGGAGCTGGCATGGAACGGCTACTTTAGTGCAGGTTCCTGCGACTTCTATCCTCATAATTCTGATT
>JAZOXB010000019.1:0-3089 GCA_045659585.1 Faecousia sp.
CTCTTGAGTGTTCCCACGAACTGTGCTACACTCATATACGGTGGTATACTTACGAGCATATGAATGTGATCTACGCACGCTTCTGCTTCGATAATCTCTACTTTCATCTCGTTGCATAATTTCCGAAAGATTTCGCCTATATCTTTCCGAATCTGCTTGTAAATCACTTTTCTTCGATACTTTGGTGCGAATACTATATGATACTCACACCGATAACTGGAATGTGCTGTATGTTTTACCTCATTCTTCATCGTAAAAAACCTCCATGTTCGTCTTCGTGATGTGGTCGCCAAACCATCACTAGCGTAACATGGAGGTTTTTATATGCCAAGGCTTTTTGCCCACCCCTGGTAGAACCAGGGGTTTATGTTAAGCCTAAAGGCAGACAAATAAGATCTGCGGGTACACTTTGCGTACCCGCTGTTTTCATCTAAAAAATCCCTCCCGGATGGGTAATGTCACTTAGTTAAGAGGAAAGTCCTCTGTATCACAGAAAATGTGATGCAGGGGGCTTTTTTCTAGTGTTTTTCAGAAAAAGGACTTGACAAATCAAGAAAAATCGGACAAGCCGCCTTGAAAGCATTTTTAAGGAGGTATACCGATGAAGAACTACCCGAAGCGAATAAAAAACACTCTGCACTCTGTGATTCGGGATATGGCGAAGCACCCGAAGGATTTTTGCCGCTGTCCGGAGAAAGACTTTACCCGCAATCGAAAGCTGCCATTTGAGAAGCTCCTTACCCTGTTGGTAAAAATGGGAGGACACTCCTTGCGGGATGAAATGCTGGATTGCCTTGCTTTCAAGGAAACACCGGCATCTGTATCCGCTCTTGTTCAGCAACGGAGCAAACTATTGCCGGAAGCTCTGGAATATCTGTTTCGGGAATTTACGAACAGGTGTCACAAAAAGAAGCTATACAAAGGATATCGGCTGCTGGCCGTGGATGGCTCAGATCTGCAATTTACTGCCAATCCCAATGACCCTTTATCTTATTTTCCTGGTGTAAACGGACAGAAGCCATATAGTTTCCTGCACCTGAATGCATTATACGATCTCAATTCCAATCTATATCTGGATGCAGTGGTGCAAAAAAGAAGAGCAACAAATGAAAATGTTGCCCTCATATCTATGGTTGATCGTTCTGAAATTCCCGAACCGGTTATTATAACTGCCGACCGTGGTTATGAATCCTACAACACACTGGAATACATCTCCCGCAAAGGTTGGAAGTATCTCATTCGTGTAAGAGAATCCAGAGGTATCACTTCTGCTTTATCCTTGCCAGAGGGTGATTTTGATGTGCCGGTACAAATATTTCTGACCAGAAAACAAACCAATGCGGTGAAAGCTCTCATGAAAAAGCATCCCGAAAAGTACCGTATTCTTCCGGGCCATGTAAATTTCGAGTTCCTTCCCGAGGGCAGTTCTGAATTTTATCCTCTCTCTTTTCGTGTTGTTCGATTTCGGATATCCGATGATTCCACAGAAACCCTTATCACCAATCTGGATAAAGATTCCTTTCCTTCTGACGAATTAAAACATCTCTATCATCTGCGCTGGGGTATTGAAACGTCCTTCCGGCAGCTAAAATACACCATTGGCCTGAGTCTGTTCCAAAGCAAAAAGGTGGAGTACATTACCCAGGAGATTTTTGCCAGACTTACCATGTACAACTTCTGTGAATTGATTACCTCGCACGTAGTCATTCAGAAAAAATGCAGAAAGTATGTTTACCAGACAAACTTTACCGCAGCTGTACATATATGCAGACAATTCCTCCGGGGTGCAGTAACTCCACCCAAAGTTGAAGCCTTGATAAAAACGCAGGTTGTACCAATCCGACCGGGACGAAGTACGCCTCGCAGAACCAAAAACATTAAGTTCAACGGCTTCTTCTACAGAATAGCATAACCAAGCCTGTTTGAATAGTATTTTTAAGCGGATTTCCCGATCCGCTTACTTGCCATGCCCCTTTAACAGAAAAAGTGCATCCGTTGCCGGATGCACTCATTCTTTTTAGAAACTACCCGCAAACTAACATCACTAACTAAGTGACATTACCCGTAAGGGCAGCCTCTTTTTGCTGTTCATATGGGACTGGCGATGGTTCCCTGGTTTAGCCGTTACCCAGAATTGCCTTCAGATCTTCTTCGGGCGTAGTAATAGGTGCGATATGGAACTTCTCTACCAGGAAATTCAGCACATTGGGAGATACAAATGCAGGCAGGGTGGGGCCAAGGCGGATGTTCTTGATGCCAAGATACAGCAAGGTCAGCAGAATGCAGACGGCCTTCTGTTCGTACCAGCTCAGAACCATGCTCAGGGGCAGATCGTTGACACCACAGCCGAAGGCTTCCGCCAGGGCAACAGCAATCTGAATGGCAGAGTAAGCATCGTTGCACTGGCCGATATCCATCAGCCGGGGCAGACCGCCGATGGTGCCCAGATCCAGGTCGTTGAAGCGGTACTTACCGCAGGCCAGAGTCAGCACCACTGTGTCCGCAGGGGTCTTCTTGACAAACTCGGTGTAATAGTTTCTACCGGGACGGCTACCGTCGCAGCCTGCCACCAGGAAGAAATGCTTAATAGCACCGGCCTTCACTGCATCGATGACAGTACCGGCAACGGACATAACGGTATTTCTTGCAAAGCCGGTCATAACAGTTTCTCCGCCGTTGATACCGGGGAAGGTGGTGTCCTTATCGAACCCGCCCAGTTCCAAAGTCTTCTCAATGACGGGAGTAAAGTCCTTATTAGCACCAATATGCTGCATGCCGGGATAGCCAACTACCTCGGTAGTGAATACCCGGCCGGCATAGCTTTCCTTGGGAGGCATCAGGCAGTTGGTGGTAAAGAGGATGGGAGCTGCCAACACAGAGAATTCCTTCTGCTGATTCTGCCATGCAGTACCGAAGTTACCCTTCAGATGGGGATACTTCTTCAGTTCGGGATAGGCATGGGCAGGCAGCATTTCGCCGTGGGTGTAGATATTGATGCCCTTGCCCTCTGTCTGCTCCAGCAGGAGCTTCAGATCGTAAAGATCGTGACCGGTGATGACGATGAAGGGTCCCTTCTCCACGGTCAGGCT
>JAZOXB010000020.1:0-13045 GCA_045659585.1 Faecousia sp.
TTTGCGATCCCACCTATGCTCTGACCAATGGGGCAAAAACAGAGATTACGGATATTGTAGTTGCCTACCGCACCTACAGTGCTGCAGCCGGAGTGAACACCGACGCCCTCACTATGGTTCCCTACAGCACCATGGTTTCCCGGATCCGGGCAGCTACAACAGAACCTACGGGAGAAGTAACCCAATTTACGCAACTGAATCCCGGCAGCTACGGCGTTAAGATCTCCACAGAGGCAGAGCTAAAGACCCTCTTAGAGCTGGGCATTCCCGTTAATTGCCAAATGATCGTATACGGCTTCAAGCGGATCATGGTCACCACAGATCAGCCCTATAAGAACCTTGTCCAGTCCCTTGCTCATTACAAGCGTGTTTCCGTAGAGGGTACCGGTCTCGTTTATGGTGATCCTATCCCCGTATCCGGCACCGCAGAGCGTAGCCTCCGTGTTCCCGACCTTAGCAGCATCACTCCCCCTACCGCAGAGGCTGAACGGTATGTCATAGACTACAACAAGCCGGTGGAGCTGTCCATAGAGGATATTCCCCACCATGTATACAGCAACAGATTGGTTCCTGTTGGGGCTGTTGTGGGATTTATCCCCGAGGGTGCTAACGGTAGTATTCTCCGTCGTGAACCCGAAGCCCTATACTGCGACGGAACCACTAATGGACAGACTATGGATACTGCCTATGGTACCATAACCCGGAGTGGAAATACACTGACCTATGAGCTAAATGGCTTCCTTTCCGAAATCGACCGATTCTACGCTGTTGTGGAAATCAGCGGCCTGCATGCCAAGGCAGAAAATGGCCAGGAGTATCCATATCCCTATATTTTGGTAGAAATTCAGATCATCCCCGCAACCTCTGTATACTACGAAACCGACCTTGCTGCCCGGGAATTCCGGTATGACGACAACAACAGTGCCCTGCTCTTCCACTTTAAAAACGAGCCTCTGGATCAGAGGCGCTACGCTACAGAGGTCTACAGCGGTACGAACTTCGATCAAGCCTCCCCCCTGCACTGGATCATCGGTAGTGCAGCATCTTCCTTGCAAATGGATCAGAGTAACGAAGGATCTCTGGTAGTAAATGACAAATTCGGTGGCACCAACCTCTATTTTGACACCGCTATTGCCGGCAATCGGTCAGCGCAACCTCTAAAGTACCGGTTTACAGGCAACGATGTGCTCATCATCCGCTTAAAAATGGAGAATTTCACCAACATCGAAGGCGAAGTGCCCACTGTTGGCCTACACCCCTACTTAGACGGTGGGACCGGTATTGTAGATATTGCCAAATCCAGAAAAAACCTTGACACATCCTGGCTGAACAGCGACCAGTACAATACCGTTACCATTACTTTAGATGAAGACATCTATAAGTGCGACTATCTTTCTCGGTTCCGTATCTACTTCGGCAATGTGGAAAGTCTGTCCGAGGATCAGCTGGGCAAGGTGACTGTAGACTACATCTACATTGGCCCCGAGGTCAACGCCCCTGTAGAAGAACACCTGTACTTTAATTTCACAAACTTAGAGACAGACCGTGACCGCTACAACACATCCCTCTACGGCAACGAGTATTTCTATAATTACGACATCGGAACCTGGCGCCACAGAAGCAGCACCCTTCAGAGCTTATCCTTTGATGCCACAGGAGAGGGAAATTTTGTCCTGACCACAAAGGATAATAATACCCTCCACAGCAAGGATGCAGAGGGGAATCCTTTATATAATGCAGATGGTAGTCTTTCAAAATTAAATAATGAGGCATGGATCCAGGCAAGTCCCGGTGTCACAAGCAACTTCTTTATGAACTATCATCCCAAAGAAGGGGATGTGCTCCTGCTCCGCTTCCGTATGGTCAACATTACAAAAGCCGCAGGGAGAACCTTAGGCGTTCGTTTTGCCTTCCACACAGCCAGGACGGAGGTAAAGGATGTCACTCCCTTGTATTCTTTCAATACCCAAGCCTGTCCCGATGGTGCAACGGGGGGAGACTATGTAGAAATGCGAATTCCCCTGTGGGAGAATGAAATATACCGCAAGGATCTCCTGACATCCTTCCGCTTAACCTTTACAGGGCTTGCTCTTAAAGACCCGACTATCAACTCCGGACGGATCGAGATCGACTACATTTACATCGGTAGGGAAGAGGACTTTACCCACATGGATCGGCTTTATAAGAACATCTGGCAGACCGTTACCGACGGCACGAACCATACAGGGGAGCTCCAGGAGACGGACTTTGTCAACCGCACGGTTTACGACATGGAAGCCTGCGGAGACGACAAGCGCTTCTTCATCGGCTTCGACAATCTTAACGAAGATGTAAGCCGCTATCAATCCGCAACCTACGGCAGGAAGAATTGGGACAACATAACCAACTGGACTGCCTGCAGTACGGAAAGCATCCATGGGAATGTCATAAAAAATGAGATGGATAACGATGCCGGTCTTTACATCCTAACTGCAATGCCAACTTATGAGGATGGGGACTTTCCATCGGTGCATCAGGATCTTACCGGTCTGTCCTTCACCGCCACGGCCACTGCAGAGGTTTTTCAGATTCGCTTTAAATTAGAGAATTTCGTCCTTGGCGAACAAAAAACCGGCAGCGGGACAACCTCCTTTAGCCAACCCTATGTAGATCTGCATTATAAGTATGATAGTGTCGGCTCCTATGCAAAGATCGCCGGGAACAACTGGGTTAAGAACTACGATGCCGAGCATCTTACCAACGGACAATTCGTAACCATAACTCTGGATCTGACCGATGAATTCCGCAAGGCAACCACCATCAAAACCCTTCGCCTCTATTTTGGCGGCTTAGAATCCCCCGGGGACGGAACCAGTGGCATTCTTTCCATTGACTACATCTATATCGGACCCCGGGATCGGGTTCCTGCAGAAACAGTCTACGGCTATGATCCCTCCTACAACGATGATTCTATGCTCTCCAACGGCAGCAGTGTTTATGTAGAGGGTGCAGGTGTTCGTGTCAGCGGAAAAGAAACCGACTATACAGAAACCCTCTTCTCCTTTACGGGCACAGGCTTCGATATTATCAGCCGTACAGGTAGCCAACAGGGTACCATCCGCGTTTCCGTATTCTCGGATCCGGCAAGGACCAAGGATTCCCTTGAAAAGGCTCTGACCGTCAACAACAAGGGTGAATTGGAACTGAATCAGATCCCTGTGGTCTCTATTCAGGGTCTTCCCCATGGCACCCACTATGTAACCATCGGTGTCAATAAGAAGATCACAGGAAGTCCCTTGGAGATGTTGAATCGAGGGAATCAATTCTACTTCGATGCCATCCGGATCTACGATCCCATGGATATCACCGGTGATACTGAGCTACAGAAAGTCTACAGATTAGACATGGAATTGGATCCCCGTATTAAGGAGGTTCGCAACATCCTTCTAACCTCCACGGAATTCAAAGAACTTATGGACTCCACTGAAGGTGCAGTCTTCATTGACTCCTACCAAAAGGAAACTGTAGTCGTTCCCAACCCGGAAACCGGCAAGCCGGAAACAGTAGAAGATCCCGACATCAGCATCAACGACCACTACGCCCTGACTGTACAGACCTATAACAAGGTAGGTCCCAAGAACGAGGTTTACCTAAGCCCCGGTCAGGCAGTAGCCTTCCGTCTGAAAATGCACTCTTCCGCAGTTCCCGTAAGCTTAGACATTGGGGCAAAGACCATTAACGGCACTGCCACCAAGCTGGTAGCCGGTATCGTTACCGCCTCTGCCGACATGGAGTCCGTTCTCGAAGTGGAGACCGCCACCCGGAAGGATCTCACCACAGCAACGGCAATGTACTATCCCCTGGCAATCACAGACAACATGATATCCAATGATCGCTACTGCTATATCGTCATTATGAACGGTGACGATAGTACAGATCCCCGAAACGGCGACCATGTCCTATCTATTACGGATATCAAGGTCTGCTACAGCAATGTCCTCACCCAACAGCTCCCTGAGGATGGCGCCAATGATCCGGAAATCCTTAAGCGTACTGTTACAGAGGAAGAACCGATTTCCTTCCTGGTAGACGGAAACACTGCCGAAGTTGCAGCCTTCTTCCTCCGCAAGGAAATGGAGACCCCTGTTTTAGACTCCGATACGAAGATCTACCACAGCCTGAATTTGGCAAGCGATATTTCCCTGAACTATGTCGTTGCCAAGAGCGAATTGGAGGGCGCTGACAGCTTCTACATGCAGTGTGAGGTTCCTCTGTATGAGGGTAACCTCCGGGCAGGGAGCAAGACTCTGATTCTGCAGCCTGTGGAAAAGAGTGGCCTTTATTACTTTACATTGGACGGCATTACCGCAGTCCAGATGAATGATGTGATCCAAGCAACCCTGTATATGACAAAGGACGGTCAAGCCTTCTGCTCCGAAACGGACAGCTACAGCATTGCCCAATATGCATATGCCCAGCTGAACAAGACGGGTATTGCGGAGAGCCTCAAGACCCTCTGTGCAGACCTGCTCCGCTACGGCGCCAAGGCACAGATCTTTAAGGCCTACCGGACCGACAGCCTCGCAGACGTCGCTATGACAGAGGAGAACAAGGCATATCTGTCTGACATTGATGCAGTAACCTTCGGCAATACGAACCTCACGGAGAACATCCCTGAAACCAACAGCATTACATGGCTGGGTAAATCTCTGGACTTGGCATCTAAGGTAAGTGTGAAATTCATCTTCACCCTTGGTTCTTATACCGGTACAACAGAGGATCTGACCATGAAGGTTACTTACAAAGACATCTACGGTAAGGACAAGAAGCTGACGATCTCCAAGGCAGAGGTCTACAATGCAGATCGCGGCTACTATGCCTTTACGCTGGATTCTTTGCTGGCTGCAGAGCTTCGTTCTGTGCTGACAGTGCAGATCTTAGAGGGTGATACTGTAGTTTCCGGCACTTTGCAGTATTCTGCCGACACCTACGGCAACGGCAAGACCGGTGCATTGGGGGACCTGTGCAATGCTTTGTTTGCCTATAGCGACAGTGCAAGGGCTTATTTCTCATAAGGACAATTCCACCGCATATGCCGCCATGGAGAGGATGTCTCCGTGGCGGCATTTTGATAAAATACAGGCTGGAAAGAACCGTGCTTTTATGATAGAATCATAGAGTAAAAAGGTCCTGATATAGGACGATGGGAGGAGAACCTATGATAAAAAGATGGATTCTGTTTTTTCTCGTGATTTCTCTATGTGTTTCCGCTGTTCCCTTATTGACCTCACCGGCACAGGCGGCAGCTTATACAGATGGAGATTGGCAACAGCTGATAGACCGTTACAGGGAATCCTTTTGCGGAGGTGCTACTGTGGATTGGGAGGATCCCGAAATTCGCAAAATTGTTGGTGTAACCAATGCCTCCGGAGTAAGCACCTCCGGTATCGGTTATAACGGGGGCAAATATTGGTTGGATCTGGAAAACAATCGCAAGAATCCCAATCGAGTCTTCGGCAATCAGGATATTACCATCCACATTTCAAGTGATACCATGCGAAAACAGCTGGTTTATCTGTGCTATATGGCAAAGGCCTATGGAACGCCCGGGGCGTCCTACAGCTATTTAGACGGGAACGGCACCCTGCAAACCATTCAGCTGTACCAAAACCCTGAACTCCGCAATGCTGTTTTCTACGGTTTGGAAAAGTCCATGACCTTCTTTCACTATGAGGCATGGGACAAGCAGCATACCGGTCATGATTCCACCACCAATTACAACTGGTGGGATTGGACCTACGGGGGACAGAAGGAAATTTTAGAGACCCTCATCATCCTGACCCCCTTCCAAAGCACCAAGGAACAGGAAATCAGTGATAAGATGACTGCCACCTGCCTGAAGCTTTTGGATGCCATTCGTCCCAACAACACAGGGAAAACCGATAATACAAGTATCGGCTACCGCCGTGTTCGTCTGGGTGTTTCTCCTATGATTGCCGCGCTGACAAAGAACACTGCTCTCATGGAGGAATCTCTGACCAATTTGGTAGATTTCTTAGAGGATGATCCTTCCAAACGGGATGGCGTAAAGTCCGACTATTCCTACATTTGTCATTTCTACTATCCTATGGAAGGGACCTACGGCACGGATGTTTTGGGAAACCGCATCATAGGTGCCTACTCTGTTTTGGCAGGAACGGCCTTTGAGCCCACAACAGATCTGCGAAAGAATCAGTTCCGATGGATCATGGAAACCTTCCGTCCTGTGATCCACAACGGTGTCCTTCTTGCCATGAACAGCGGTCGCTTCCCCAATTCCGGCAGATCCTATGCTGTAGAAGCCCTGAAAGCGGCTTTGCGTTTGGTGGGCTGCTTCGGTCCCGCAGAGGATCTGCAGCTGAAGCAGTTTATCCGCTCTATGGTGCTTCAGGACACCGAAGCAAACACCCAAAAGGCATACAGCTCCTTTGCAGTGTCCTTGGGGGAGGTAAATCTGGTACAGACCCTGAAGGAGATCGTCATAGACAGCACCATACCCGCTGCAAGTGAGGAATATGCTCACATGCGCTATGCCACGGACCGGGCGGTACAGCATCGGGAAAACTATACCGTAGGCATTGCCATGAGCTCCAACCGCATTGGACCCTATGAATGTGTCAACGGCTGTAACCGTTATGGTTGGCACACAGGGGACGGTATGGTCTATGTCTATAACGATACCACCAAGTACAGCTATGACCAGTATGGAGAGACCTTCCAGCGCTTTGCCAATATGTACCGTGTCCCCGGCACTACGGAAGAGGATGCCACCTTGCGGCAGCCTTGGAGCGAGCGCGCACCTTACTTTACAGGCATGACCTACACCCATAACGAGGCTGCAGGGAAGGACGACTGGAAGCAGGATTACGACGAGGACGGCACCGAGGCCTGTAGCTTTGTAGGCGGTGCGGAACTGAACCGGAAGTATATTGCGGCGGCAATGGAATTCGAGGCCTACAGCTGGACTGAGGAGGAATCCCGTCAGGAGCTGATCAAGATTCATAATTCCGCCCAGCCCGACGAATTTGCAGAACGAAATAAAATGAAGCAGGTTCTGGTATCGGATCTCAGTGCCAAGAAGTCCTATTTCCTCTTTGACGATGAGATCGTTTGTGTGGGCTCAGACATTGACTTCTCCACCCGAAACAACGGGGTCAATACCTATGTAGACAATCGAGAACTGCGGGAAACCTCTGTTTCCGGAGGAAAGACAGTTTACGGAACCGATGATATTCTGGTAGACGGGACCCTGTTGGAAAAGCCCAACAGCTTTACAGAGCCTAAGAGCTACAAGGATCCCACTTGGGTCCATGCAGAGAATTTCGGCGGCTATTACTTCCCCACAGGGGGGCAGGTCTATGTGAATAAGACCTTCCGTCAGTCCAGCAATGACGGAGACAATACCAACGACGACTATAATCAGATCAATTTAACCCATAACCCAACCAACGGAAGCCACAGCTTTTTCGAGCTATGGCTCAGCCATGGACAAGCACCCCAAAACGGCACATATTCCTATGTGATGCTGCCTGAGAAAACCCCGGAGGAAACCAAGGCCTATACTGTAAATCCGGATGTAAAAATTTTAGCCTCTACAGAAGCCCTTCATGTAGTACGGGAGGAGACTCTGGGGATCACCGCCATGGTGTTTTGGAAGGCCGGCTCCTACGGCGGGATTACCGTAGATCAGCCTATGATCCTCATGGTGCAGGAGAGCAATGGCGTTTATGAGCTTTCCGTATCCGATCCCACCCAGGAATTGAAAAGCGGTACTGTTACCATACAAAAGGCTCTGAGCCTGACCGCCTGCGATTCTGAACTGTCTGTCACCGGAGGCAACAAGATTGTAATAAAAGCAGATTTCAGCAAGACCCCCGGCAAGAGTCTTGCAGCAACCTTCTCTGTAGGGAAGGAGGAATCGGTACTTTTCGATTTTGCTGAAGGACGGAAATACGAAAGTGCGGCCTACAGCTTTACGGATTACAGCCTTGCCAAGAATTGGACTGTAAGCGGCTCCGCACCTACGATTTCTAAGGGAACTTTGGCACTGCCTTTGAGCAGTACCGGTACAACAGAATTGACTGCCGGAAAACTGGAGCTGACCTCTCCCGGCACAAGAACCCTGCAGATCCGATTGAAGGTTAGCGGCGCTACTGCCTCCAACGGGAAAATCATGTATTCCTATTTGACAGATACTTGGAGTGCAGAGACGACCCTTTGTACCTTGTCTCAGACAAGTTTGCAAGGGGAGCTTGCAACCTATAGCACCCGTCTTACCTTGCCTGACAAGGCGGTAAAGGGCTTAAAGCTTCGCTTTACGGGTCTGTCGGGAGGCACAGCTACGATCGATCATATTTCCTTGGGAAAGGAGCCGGAGAACCTGTACTTCGGTTTTGAGCAGGACAAGGCAGCTCTTTCTTATCTCACGGGAACATACGGCGGCTATGATTACCTTGATACTGCATGGGCCACCAACCTCAGTGCCAAGACAGGACAGTTCCATGCTGTAGAGGATGGGCATTTGACGATCTATGGTACAGACGAATATAACGGCACTGCAGGTACGGATTACGGCATCTATGTAGAAACCACTGCAAAGCCCGGGCTCTATCCCTGGACCACCCGTGATCGCCATGCTCTGTCTTATGATCCCGAAAAGGCTGAAATTTTGGAGATTCGATTCAAAACAGAAGCTATCACCGCTACGCCGGGGAATACGCCACGGCTGGTACTTCTTTATGCTCAAGAAAAAGACGGCACTGTAAGTCGCAATGACAAGCTGAGCATTCCTTTCCAAATTCAAAACGGAGCATATCAAACCCTGCGAATCCCTGTTGATGAAACTTTTAAGAATTCTGATTTTATCAAATCCTTAGGTGTTCGCTTCCGATTTACGAAGAGTGTGGATGAGACTTCCGTAGGGAAGATTTCCATTGACTACCTGTATGTAGGTAGCAGGGAGGATGCACCTTCAAGTCTGTATTTTGACTTTGAACCCTCGGAGCGGTATGACCGAAGCACTTACGGGGCGATAGACTATTCTCAGGGAAATTGGAGCTACAGCAGTAGCCGCCTTTCTGCACCTGTGTATGAAAAGGGAACCGTTTCTATGGAAATGGAAAATGATCCGGCAAACGGAAGCCTGTATTTACAGGTGGGACCATATTTGACCCAAAAGCTTCCGTTGCATTTCGATATTTCTCAAAGTGAGGTGATCCAGCTACGGTTTAAGTTGGAGAATTTTACAGTCAGTGCCACTGCCAAGGTGGGGCTGTATTATTACACCACCCTAAATTCCCATGTAAACGGCAAGGATCAGATCCGCAAGCTCCTTGACGCCCCAATAACAGAGGCACATGTCAATGGAGAATATGTCACATTCACATTCCCTGTCACGGAGGAAATGAAGGCCCTCGAAGAAATCCGAAGCCTGCGTATCAATTTCAGCGGCTTGGGGAAGGAAACGGAAACAGGGAAGATTACAGTGGATTCTCTGTACATCGGCTCCTACGATCTTGCCCCTATGCAGGAATCTCTGTTCTTTGACTTTGAAGAGGGACCGGAAGACCGCCTCCGCTATGATCATGAGGTTTACGGCTATACGAACTTCGATTTGGCGGACAACTGGTGGAGCAACCTTTCCTATGCAAGTGAACCTACAATAGAAAAGGGAATTCTCACCTTTGCTTCTGCCAATGCTGAGGGACGCACTAACCACTATGTGCACGGTGGTTGGACCCACAACGTTCTTCCTTTGGCATTGGTGCCGGGGAAGGAGGATGTCTGTCAGATCCGATTCTCTGTGGAAAATGCTCTCTGCTCTCAGGCAAACGGACTGGCAGCCTTCCAACTTTACTACGGAGTGGGGACCAATGCCACAGCAGGCTACGATCAGGTAGAGTTCCTTCTCAGCGACTATGTGGATGGAGGCTATGTGACCATGACCTTCCCCATGGACAGCAGCGGGTACTTATCTGCGGAAAAAATAACGAGTTTACGCTTCCAGTTTGCCAGGATCACCTCCGCAGAGGGAGCAAATGCGACCTTCCATATTGACTACCTGTATGTAGGACCGGAAGAAAAGGCACCGGCAAGGGAGAAAAATCTGTTTGTAGATTTTACCAATACTCCCACTGACCGGGAAAGATTTGGGGACAAGATCTACGGCGAAAAGAATTTGGACATGGCCTCAGCATGGTGGACCAACAGCAAGAATGACGAAGAACCCATAGTGGAGGACGGGAATCTGGTTTTGACTTCTGCGAAAGAGTCTACCTCTGCCATTCATTATGCTCTGAGCTGTGAGACCTTTGGGGCCTATCCCTTACAGTACACCCCTAAGAAGGGAGACCTGTGCCGGATGCGGATCCGTTTGGAAAACGGTGTGGCAACGGAAAGCCACGGTAACCTCCGCTTGTCTATGATCTACGGTGTGAAGGACAACAACTCCGCAGGCTTTGACTATGTGGAGCTTCCTGTCTCCGAGTATATGGATAAGGGGTGGTTTACGGTAACCTTCCCCATGGACAGTGCTAAATATTTGTCTGCACCCCAGATCGTCAGCATCCGCCCCCAGGTGTCCTATGTGACCGGGAAAGAGGGCGAGCCATTCCGCTTTATTATCGACTATATCTATATCGGGGCGGAAGAAGACCTGCCTGCTGCGGCAAAGTATTACTTGGCAGACTTTGATAACAGCAAAGCTTCCCAAGAACGCTATGCAGATAGATTGTACGGCGGCCTGAATCCGGATCTGCCTGAAAGCTGGTGGACCAATTCCACCTATGCTACGGCTCCTGTGGTGGAAAATGGGGCCATGACTCTGTATTCCAAGCAGAACAGCCGTACGGATCACTATTTCCACAGTGGTCCGGCCCATGATGTCTATCCTCTTGCCTATACACCGGGGGATGAGGACTACTGCCAGGTTCGCCTGAAGATTCAAAACGCTGTCAGCACCAAGGCAGACGGAACAGCTCGATTCAACCTGTACTTTGGTATTGGAGAAACGGCAGTGGTTGCTTCCGGAAGCAAGGATTTCTCTCTGCTGGAGCAGAGGGACGGAGAATATTTTGTTCTGACCTTCCCTATGGAGCACAGCAAGTATTTAAGCGCCCTTGAGATTTCGTGTATTCGGCCTCAGCTTTCCTATGCCAAGAATGCAGAGGGAGAGAATCTTTCTTTGACTTTGGATTATCTCTATTTAGGTCCCAAGGAAAGCTTACCCCTGCCTCTGTACACCGTAACATTCTGCAACGAAGACGGAACGGTTTTGGCTGTCAAGGAAGTACAGAAGGGAGAAAGCGTAGCCTATACCGGATCTGTACCCACAAAATCCTATGATGCGCAGTATCATTACAGCTTCAAGGGTTGGGATAAGCCCATGACCAACATTACTGGCGATACCGTGATTACGGCACAATATGCTGAAGCGGCTCATGTATTCACATATACCAAAGTGGACAGCGTAAATCACGTGGGGGTCTGCTCTTGTGGATGTACATTAACAGTCTCTCACAGCTACACCTATACCATTCCAGATGGGAAGACCCATACCATAGGCTGTGCAAACTGCGACTTGTCTGAGACAGCTTCTCACAGTTATGAAAACGGCCTGTGTATTTGCGGTCATGCAGAGGTAAAAGAGCCTGTGGAGGAAACGACTTGGAAACTTGGACATACCTTGAATCTGGCAAGTGACATTTCCATTAACTACGCCATTGCAAAGACTACCTTGGCAGGCTACGATATGGATTCTGTCTATGTACTGGCAGAAATCGATACCTACAAGGATAGTGGAGAGGTTGGAACAAAGGAAATTAAGCTCCTGCCTGTGGAGAACGGCAGCTATTACTACTTCACCTTGGAAGGTCTCACAGCCGTCAATATGAACGATGAGATCCGTGCTGTCCTCTACGGCACCAAGGACGGTCAGGTACACTGTTCTCCCATGGATACCTACAGCGTAGCCACTTATGCCTATGCCCAGCTTGGCAAAGCTACTGCGGCACAGAAACTGAAAGTCCTCTGTGCAGAGCTTCTCCGCTACGGTACAAAGGCGCAGATCTTCAAGTCCTACCGTTTGGATGCCCTCGTAGATGCCAAGATGACCGCTGAGCAGAAAGCACTCCTCAGTGATATGGAGGCCGTTACCTTCGGCAATATGAACCTGACGGAGAATATCCCCGAAACCAACAGCATTACATGGTTGGGTAAGTCTCTGGACTTAGCGTCTAAGGTCAGTGTCAAATTCATTTTCACCCTTGGCTCTTACACCGGAGCAACAGAGGATCTGACAATGAAAGTCACATATAAGGACATCCACGGAAAGGACAAAGAACTGACGATTTCCGGGGCTGAGGTCTATAATGCAGACCGCGGCTACTATGCCTTTACGCTGGATTCTTTGTTGGCGGCAGAGCTTCGTTCTGTGCTGACAGTGCAGATCTGTCAGGGTGATACTGTAGTTTCCGGTACTCTGCAGTATTCTGCCGACACCTACGGCAACAACAAGATCGGTGCCTTGGGAGAACTGTGCAAGTCCCTCTTTGCATACTCTGACAGTGCCAAGGTTTATTTCTCGCAAGGTTAAAGCTATCCCCACCTATGCCGCCATGAAGGATGCCCTTCATGGCGGCGATCTTATTTTCGAGATCAAGGGAGCCATGGGCACTATTTGTTCTGGATTTGTTTGATTTTTGTCATGAATTTGGTTGATAATTCTTGCAATGTATTGGAATATATGATAAAATTATACGGTATATGCAGATTTAATCATAGCCAGAAAACGGAGGTAATTATTATGAAGAAAGGCTTTTTCAAACGGGGAATATCAGCATTGCTGATCCTGTGCATTCTTGTCGGTATGGTACCGACTGTTGCACAGCAGGCACAGGCAGCAACAACCCTTGTCAGCACCTCGGCTGCTCCGAGCACAACTGCGACCGAGGTGGATGCCCTTTTTGCGGCTCGTTCAGAGGGGCAGCATCCGCGAATTTTGGCAGATGCGGATAAGTTCGCGGAAATC
>JAZOXB010000021.1:0-13945 GCA_045659585.1 Faecousia sp.
CACAGTTCGCCCCTACGATCATAATCGTCATTGTTACGTTCAATGAGACCCGGTGCTTATTGTAAGTGCCTCGGGCGAAGACACAGCTTCGCCCCTACAAGACCTTTTTGAACTTGTAAATCAGTTCGACAAACGGAAATTGGCAGATATCAACCTGTCGGGTCATGGGATAAGGGGGATTGTTTTGCCGAGGATGTCTTGTTTAAATGGCTATACGACATTTTTATTTGCTTTTATGTAAAATATACTTGACATTTCGCAAACTATATGGTAGTCTAAGGTCACAAGGGAGGAGGTACCTTATGAAAAATAAACGACTCAAGATCGCACGGATCGAACGGGATATGTCCCAAGAAGATCTTGCCAACGCCGTAGGAGTGACCCGACAGACCATCGGCTCCATCGAAAACGGCAGCTACAACCCCACCCTGAAGCTTTGCATTGCCATTTGCAGAGCCACAGGGAAAACCCTTAACGACTTATTCTGGGAGGAAGAAAACCATGAAGAAGAAAACCAATGAACAAACCACACCGGTT
This sequence comes from Faecousia sp., assembly GCA_045659585.1. Lineage (GTDB taxonomy): Bacteria > Bacillota > Clostridia > Oscillospirales > Oscillospiraceae > JAZOXB01. Next base: position 538 of record JAZOXB010000021.1, read on the forward strand.
ATGGACGAACGGCAGAAGGAGATCACCGGAAAAGCCTTAAATCTGGCAGGGGGATTCCTCGCCCTTTGTATGGTGATCGCAGTAGCCTGTGACCTGATCATCAAGGGAGAAACCGGTTGGGAGTTTTTTGCTCTCATAGGAGCCTGCTTTGTGTTCCTGATTGCAAACAAGGTTATGGGAAACATCGAAGCACCCAAAAGCTGGTGCGGTAAGACCCTGCCTGTAGGAGATCAGCCGGAAGAGAAGGCTACCCGTAGAAACAGCTATCTTATGAACGCCCTTCTGATCGGTGGTACCTTTACTGTAATGGAAGGCATTTTATTGCTACTGGGAAAAGACGATCTGGCAGAGCTGGAAATGGTTCAGGCTCTCATTCCCAACGGGGACTACGGCCTTTTGGTTACCGTAACAGTTTCATTGACCTTTGTGACTATCTTCGGCATTTCCTTCTTGGTAAATTATTTATATCATGAAAAATACGAGCTGAAGGCATATCGGAAAATGCTTTCCGATCTGGAGGAGGACTGATCTCCCCTTCTCGGAGATCAACTCAACGAATCGGCAACCTTTATTCAATCTCTCGGTCATTGTTTTTTGTGGTGCCCCACTGTACAATAGGGCTATACAAAAACAAGGAGGATTTCTTATGAACACTACTTTTGGAAATCGAATCAAGTCCCTGCGGCTGAGTCGCTCCATGACCCAAGAGCAGCTTGCTCAAAAATTAGGGGTAACGGCACAGGCTGTCAGCAAGTGGGAAAAGGGCACCAATATGCCGGATATCCAGATGCTTCCCGACCTGTCTGTGATCTTCGGTGTTACCATTGATGATCTCTTCGCCATGACCGACGAACGGCGAATGGAACGGATCGAGAATATGATCTATGACGTTCGGTTCCTGACCCATGACCAATTCTCTCAGCAGGAAACATATCTGCAGGAACTGCAAGGAAAGCCCGAACACAGGGCAGAAGCCGGTCTTCTCTTAGCCATGCTTTACAACAAGAGAGCCAATGAATACCACGAGCTGGCAAAGCCCCTTGCAAGAACCGCCCTGCAGCAGATCCCCGGCAGAAAGGAAGCTCATAATGCCGTCTTCGATGCAGAAAACGGTGCCTATCAGGATTGGAATTTCGTAAACCATGCCGAGCTGATCGAATTTTACAAGGCTGTCACAGAAGACCACCCGGAGGATATCCGCAATTACTTCTGGCTACTGGATCTGCTGATTGCTGACTGCCGCACCAAGGAAGCCCGCTATTACGCAGAGAGAATGAAGGCTGTGGAGCACTCCTACCATTACGAAATGTACATGGGACATATCTGCCGTGCCGAGTGTAGCCTATCGGAAGCCTTGCAGTGGTGGGACAAAATGGTTCACAATTACGAAGAAAAGTGGCAAGTATGGTTTGAGTACGGCAGCATTATGGCAAAGCTGGGGCGGTACGAGGAAGCTTCGGAATATTTCCGAAAAGCACAGCCCATGCGCCCCAAGCCCCGCTTTACCGATTGTGAGGACGCTATTTCCAAGATCTGCGAGATCTTGGGAGACATCGACGGAGCCTTGGCTGCCCAGAATGAAATGCTCCGACTGGTACAGGAAGACTGGACAACAGAAGGTGAGATCGTAGACTCCATCCACCGGGAAATTGCCCGTCTGGAAGGACGGAAGTCCGGAAGCTAATGGGATAAAAGCCACTGAGACACCGAAAAATGAAACCATAAAAAGCATTCTCCGCAAAATTCGGAAAGGAATTCCGTATTTTGCGGAGAATTTTCTGTTTATATGGAAGCCGATCTTGCAAAGGGGCAAAGTTTTTGGTTTACAGGTAGAATTCCTTCATGTCATCCAGCCGCAGGAGCATGGGACTACCACCCCAGCCGGCTCCGGTGTCAATATTGATCCATGTTGGGGTGAAGATAGCTTTCCCGGCATAGGCTTCCCCGTAAGTGGATGTTGGTGTGTGTCCCAAAATGGTTATGATATTCGGATCATACCTTTCCTCTAACTTGGGTCTTGCCCAGAGAAGGTCGGAAGGGCTGTAGTCTTCTATGTTCTTTTCCGGTGAGAAATTTCCAAAGCCACCGTGGACGAGATAGAAATCCTTCCCGTTCACACTGACGGAGTCATACAAGGGTACATCTCGCAGATAGTCCACGATCAGGGAAAGGGTTTCCTCGTCACATTGGGACAGTTCCTGTATGGTACGGTCGCCACCGTTTTGGATCCATCTCATAACCAGCATGAACTGATCTTCTGTCAGATCGTCCAATGCGTCATTCCATCCATGCTCGAACAGGAAGGCGCAGGAGAGGAGCATTGCCTCGTGATTTCCTAAAATCAGTTGGATGTTGGGCTGCATCATCAGCCATGTTAGTAGCTTTACGCTTTCGGGCCCTCTGTCTACCACGTCTCCTAAGATAAAACAGAAATCCTCAGAGGTAAAGCCCACGCGGTCTAAAGCCTCTTGAAATTTCTCTAAGGGAAAACCGTGGAGATCGGATGTTACATAAATCATATTTCCTCCTGCTTTGTACTTACATGCATCTTGTGGAAAGGTTGGACAGGCTCAGAAAACCCGCCCCTTGAGAAGGTACATGGCAAGCTCCGGTGTACCTACAATAAATCCTTTCTTTGAGAAGGTCATGGCCTCCCCGGTGGTCAGATAGATGATATAGTAGTGGTCGGTTTCATCAACGGTAGTAATGTCTCTGTAGGTATGTGTGATCCTCCCGTCTGAGATTGCGGAAAAGAAACAGAATTCCTGTTCAAAGAATAAAATTTCTGTGTAAACCTCTCGGTTTCCTACGGCTTGGATCCGCTGCTTTTCCCTTGCTTGTGCATATTTCCGGGGCCACCGTAGCATCATAATCACGCGAAAACATATGATCAAAACCACAATAGGCCAAAAGATCAGGTCGAAAATAAAAAATTCTAAAATACACTCCCAAGGAACGAAAAGTAGATCTATCATGTTCGACAGTGCGAGCAAGAGCCCGATGGCAAACAGAGCGAGGGGAATTGCGAGACGGATCTTGGCGTTCTTTTGGTGAAAATAAAGGGGCCAATAGATTTCTTTATCCAAGGCTCTTGTGGAAGGAGTTCTGACAACGCATAAAGGTTCCATTTTCGATTGCTCCTTTCTGATCCTTCAGAGTATACAAAAGGGAAAAACCCAATTATATTATACCAGAAATAGGGGGGGAATGTCAATATTGATCAAAATGGAGGCGAACGAGTCGCCTCCATGATTCAGAACTTATTGGAAGTATGCTTTAGCGCTGTCACTGTAGGCAAAGAGAGCTTTGCACAGAGAAAGAAGTGTGCCATCCTTACCGTTACCATAGGTGTCGGCACTGTACTGCAGTGTGCGGGAAAGGGGGAGTCTGCCCCTCATAGATCCGGGCAGAAATCACAGTTCTCAGCTCAGAGGCGTTGAGCACATCCAATGTAAAGGCGTAGTAGCCTTTCTTATCATTGTAAAGCTCCGCACCGGTGATCACCAGAGTCTTGTCACTGCCGCTCCCATCCCTGTAGCTGACGCGGAGACTCAGGTTAGTGGGATCTCCGGTATAGCTGCCCGGTGTGAAGACAAACTTCAGGCAGACCTTAGACTCCAGACTCAGAGCCTTGCCCTTCCATACAATGGGAGCATTGGACAGATCCTCCAGAACGGTGTTGGTATTGCCGAAACCTACCTGTACACCGTTCTTTGTGAGATAATAGGGCATATTGGCGACGGGCTCACCGTTTTCCGTGAGGAAGAAGCCGTAGATCTTCTTTTGCAGGTTGTTCAGAAGGTCTGCGCCCAAGGGAGTGCTTTCGTTACTGCTATAGTATGGGTTGATTTCCTTTTCTACAGTGAGGATGTCGGTCTGGGGCAGGTTGAAGCGGATATAGCAGTTGGTTCTGCCTCTGCCTCGCTCCATATAGTAGACTCGCAGGGTGTGTTCCTGTCCGTCTGCGAGGGTGGCAAGTCTCTGTTCCTTCACAGAGTCTGCAGTTTCTTCACCGATTTTGCCGGTGTAGAAGTTGGGCTCGTACATGGAGTCTAAAACAGAGGTGCCTTCCGGCGAATAGGTGTAATTGGTAAAATCGCTGTTTTGGTTGTAGACCCCGGACATATCCGTTACTCGGCCGTATTTGTCGGAGCGAATCACTACATTGCCGGTCCTGAAGTCGATCTGACCCTGGATAGCGTCGTGGGTGCCGCCGATGTCTACAGCCAGCTTGCCGTCGATATAGACCCAGACGTCGTCATCTCCTGAGAATTCGAAGATAATGGAATTTTCGTTTCCGTTTTGGTCAACTACCGTGCCGTCTTCTGTAATGCGGAAGGAGAACTCCATAAGCATACCGAAGCCCCAGGAAGCGGTACCCATATCATGGGGATTGGGGGCTAATGTACCGGTCTGAAAAATACCGTCTTGAAGGTATGTCGTACGCAGAGCATCTCTACCGCCTTCTGCGGGTGTGTCTCCGGGGAAGCCCTTCCAGAGCTTGTCCGTGATTTTGGCAAAGGGCTGGAAGCCCATAACATATCGGTCATAGAGCTTGTGGGTGGCGGGATCCTCATAAACGTAGGTGTCGGGATCCTCGACAGATTGTTTGCCGGAGCCGGGGACATTGTAGGCGGTGGGGAGGTCTGCAATAGACAGGGTCGCACCGGATTTGGGCTCATCGGCAAAATAGACAGCGTTGGTATCGCTGTTCAGGACATAATACCCTGTCTCTACATCATAGATAAAGGGGATTTGAATATCCGTATATACAGACTTGGTGCCTTCTATATTGTCTTTTCCCCATAGGTCTGCGCTGAGAGCAACCTCCGGATTTAAGGGATCTAAGTCTGTTCCCAATTCCTGCCGTACCATGCCGGATGAAATGGAGAAATTCTGCAGAGCGTGATCCATGCCGGAAATATTTTCCCATTTCCCCGAATCCCACTTGGAAAAATGCGGGGCAGTTCCGGGACGGTTCTTTCCGCCGGTGAAATATAGGCCCTTTCCGCTTTTTCCGTCCAGCTCTTTGGTCAGACGGTTCATTTCATCCTCGTTCCAGTTGTATAGGGTGGAGCCTACATATTTGATCTGCTGTCCCTGGTTGCCTTCCTTACAGATGCGCAGCTCACTGCGGTAGCCCATGAGCTTCCGGGTCATGGCATCAATCTGCTCCTGAAGGGCGGTGATATTCGACAGCTCCGTTCCTGTGAGCGCATTATCGTTGTATGCTTTGTATAACTCCACAGCTTCTTCGAAGGTGGACAGGAATGCAGCATGAGTCTCGGCAGAATAACGGGAATCGTAGCTTAGCTCCGGCTCTAAGCTCAGGAGCATTTCGTACAGGTTCTCTACATTGACTCGATCGGTAGAGAGGCGATAAGCCTTGAACAAATGACCCTCTCCAAAGGAGGATGGCATGGGAGCCATCTCAAAATACTGATTTCCGTCAGCATCTGTACCAAACTGAATATAAGAAGAAATGGAGTCATTTCCGGTACCACCGAAATGAGCGGCCTTTATTTCACGAAAACACCAAGGGACTGTTTCCCGCTGTCTCCGGGACCTTCTCGAAGGACAAGACCATAATCCAACAAGGTATCAGAGGTACCACGCTCTAAGTAAGAAACCTTGGTTTCGATGTTATAGCCGGGAGATAGGTAGTATGCCTCCGACATCCCGTCATAGTCGTCGCGGAGCTTAAGCCGATGCTCCCAGAGGCCGGCTCCCGATGTAGTTGTGTCGTGAATGACCTTAAGTGCCATTTCCGGATCTGCACCGTAGACACGGCCGTCCTTGATAGTGACGGGAGTAGCAGCTACTTTTCCATAAATGGTAGGAGTGGAGGGATCCATAATAAAGTATGTCAGATTCCCGTTAACGGTCTTTTGGGATACAAAATAGAACAGACCGTTCAGCTCCTTTATAGAGTCATAGGTTGTTGTCTCTGCGAATTTGTAGCCGATCAGATCTACCAATTGATTGATAGGGACGACAGGAGGAAAGCTCTCCAGCAGAGCTAAATAGTCTGAGGTGGCCTTTGTGGTGGTTTTTTCTTCGGGGAGGGCGTCCTCCCCGGGGGCTGTGGATGGTTTTTCCGTCAAGGAAGCCCCTTTCTCTGTGGCGAAGGTGTGAGCAGGGAAGAGAGACAGGAGTATCACCAATGCCATCAGGAGGGAAAGCAGTCGCGTGAATCGATTTTTCTTTGCCATAATGCAGTCTCCTTTATGATGATCGTTTACAGTGGGTCATAAAATAACGTCTGAAATTGTATAGTGGATTGCACTTTAGGTTTCAAGTAAAAAGCTGAAAAAAGTGTCATATTGTTATAGGATTTTCTGAATTCAGATTGGTAGCACTGCTATCGGTGGGCGTCAAGGGTAAAGTGAAGGGCAGATAGACAAATGATGGCATACAACGGGAGTTCTGTTTATGAAAAAAGATATCGGAAAATGAAAGGGCTTACAGCAAAAAATGCAATATAGATCGCTTATAAACTGGGAAAATATCAAAAAATTTCTGTTATCAGGAATTTTTTATAGAAAAAAGTATTGACATATTACGCAAACAGTATTAGAATGTAAACAATTAAATTTAGAAAGGAGAACTTTCGCTATGAATAAGTATACTCGCTTCTTGGCACTGCTAATGTGTATACCTCTGTTACTGTCTGTCTTCTCCGTGGTTTCCGCTGCAGAAACTCCTGCCGGAGAAAAGGCCACCTACGTCCTCACTTACGATAGCGATGATGCCGATATTGCCGGTCCGGAACTCCAATATTTTACTCCCTACCGTGTACAGTACCGTATGAATGGCGGCTCCAAAAAAACCATGAAAACCTGTGTTTTCTCCCTGTACAATACAGTAGATGATACTGTCATCCCCGTCTACTGCTCCGATATCGACACCTTGGCTGAGTCCAACTTCGTCTATCGGCGGATCAATCTGGAAGACTCCACCTATGCCGCAAGTGCCGCAGGTTTGATCCGTGCCATCGTAAACCAAGGCTTCTACCTGATCCCCATCAAGGGCGAGTCCGAAGCCGCCCACGCTGTCCGTGTGGAACAGGAAGTGGCACGACTGGGCGCTCTGGTCGGTGTAGAGGATCTCACCATTGGCGAAGCCATCGCAGGTACTCAGGCAGCTGTTTGGCAGGCTACCCACGGAACTTCCCTGACCTACACCGACCTGATGTACTCCGCATATAAGACCGACATTTCCGACACCGTCCAGCATTATGACATCTGTGACGAAGAACGCTGGAACGGTCACCTGGTATATACCGGAACCACCGGTGAGCTTTTCGACCTCACCGACAAAAATGACGAGGAACTGGGTGATCGTATCGAGGCAGTCTTTGACTATCTCATGGCTCTGGAACCCATGGCTCCCCAGGATGTTATCGTCTCCTCCGCTTCCTTCACCAATGTAGAAGCTCCCGTCTTCTACAAGAACAGTGACGGTACCATCGACATGACGGTCACCGTAACCGTTAATGTACGGATGGAAGCCGGCGACAGCCTGGCCCTTACCGCTTCTCTGAAGAACGGTACTTACACCGCTTCCGCTCCTCTTTCCAACGGCAGTCAGACCATTACTCTGACTTTCGAGGATCTCCCCGATGCTATGAAGCGTGAAAAGGTCCTTCTGGAGATCACCGGTCTCCAATCTGGCTCCGATGTTTACCTCTTTGACGCCGAGGGCGACAGAGGCACCTCCCAGTCCATGGTCGGCATGGCAGACGGCAGATTGCCCGTTTACGCCTCTGTCACCACCGACAGACCCACCGAAGGCTTTATCGAAGAAGACGAAGATCCCTCCACTCCTCCCGGAACTCCCGTAGTTCCTCCCGATGCAGAGCAGGAACTGATCCTCAGCTTCTACAAGACCACCGTGATCCCCAACGGTATGGATAACTACGACACCTATCCCCTGGAAGGTATCGTATTTGATATTTACTTTGTGGCAACCTTGACCGATGTTGCTACAGGTAAGGTCGTTCTTCCCGATGCAGTTGACTACCAATATCCCGAAACACCGGACTTCACTCTGGTTACGGGAACCGATGGTATGGCAACCGTCAATCTCACCGAAGAGGGCATGCCTCAGGGTGTCTATCTGGTAGTGGAAAGAGAACATATCGCTATCAAGGCTCCTGTTGATCCCTTCTATGTTACCATGCCCGCCACCACTCCCGACGGCACCGGTCATATCTATGATGTAACCGTCCAGCCCAAGAACGAGCTCAAGGGCATCGTTAAGATCGAAAAGGATGTTATCACCCTGGGCAACGACAGTGCTTCTGTCAATGCCTACTCCAACCACACATGGATCATCGGCACCAACATCCCCGAGGATATTGCAGAAGGTAAGTCCTTTGTGATCACCGACTCCCTGGATTCCCGTCTGGATTATATCGGTAACATGAAGGTTCGAGTAGAAACTCTTGACGGTACCACCGTTATGGTTGAGCTGCAAGAAGGTGCCGACTACACTCTGGCTGTTACAGATGTAAACTCCCTGTCCCCCGGCAATCCCTCCGACAGCTTCTCCATGGCTCTGACCAAGGCCGGTATGGCTAAGGTTGCCGCCGCCGTTGGAGAAAACAGCTTCGATGACTATATGCTCCGTGTTTACTTTGATGCACAGATCAATGCCAACGCCACTTTGGCAACGGAGATCCCCAACGAAGCATATCTGTACTATACCAACTCCGTCAACTTCGACTTCTCCAGTAAGTCCGATAAGCCCGTTGTCTACACCGGCGGTGCAAACCTGCTGAAGGCCGATGCCGCAGACCATTCCAAGATCCTTTCCGGTGCGATCTTTGAGGTTTACCGTACAGCAACTGCCGAGGAAGTCACCGCAGGTGAAAATCTCCACACCGTCATCGGCTTCGATGCTCCCATGATCAAGGTTTCCTTCTTTGATAACAAGGCTCTGGCGGGAGAAAAGGTCACCACCGCTGTTTCCGATGAGGACGGCAAGATCATCCTCTACGGTCTGGCTTACGGTACATACTATCTCCGCGAGATCCAAGCTCCTTCCGGCTATACCCTGCCTCTGGAAGGCGTAAAGATCACCATTGACGAAAACAGCCATCTGGAAGATAACACCATCATTATTGAAAACGCCGCAGGATCCCTCCTGCCCAGCACCGGCGGTATCGGTACCGAGATCTACACCATCAGCGGTCTGATCCTCCTGTGCGGTGCCGCACTGTTCCTGTTGCTGCAGAAAGCTCGTAGTAGCAAAGCATAATTCTCAAAGAGGAGAGCCCACCGGCTCTCCTCTTTTCGCACCGTTGGTGCGAGTGATGCACCCACCTTCGGTGGCCATGACGCGACCCACTGATGTGGGTCATGATGTGCCTACGGCATGATATACCCCGCCATGGCGGGGTATGAATGTGTGCCCTAAAGGGCACGGATTATAAAATGGGCTAAAGCCCATTATTTTATTTTGTGGCGTAGCCACTCCGCCTTTATTCTTTATTCTTTTGCTCTAACAGAGCGACAAACTGTGATTGGAAGATCTGAAAGTTTTTTAAAATCTCTTGTAATCCTTCCCTTTTTCTTCCGTCTTTGTAGGTAGAGAGGTTCTTCTCTTCTTATCATAGACAGGAGGTTTCACTGTATGAAAAAAATTTCATTCCTTCTATTGGCTATTGCCATGATCCTCTCCTTATTCACCGGATGCCGGGTAGATCCCGCGGAGGACTCTTCTATCCCTCCGATTTCCGCAGAACAAGAGCCTTCCATAGAGCAAGATGTCCCCACGGTTCAGAAGGTTGCCATGATCACAGATTTTGCGGACATTGACGATCAAGGGTATAATCAATCCTGTTGGGAAGGGGTAAGATCCTGGTGCAACGCTATGGATATGGAATATGCCTATTATCAGCCCGCAGAAGATTCCACTGATGCCCGTGTTCTGTCTGTTGATCAGGCTGTAGAAGAAGGTGCCAATGTCATTGTTCTTCCCGGCTATATTTTTGGAAGCCTCTTGTTCGAAATACAAGAAACTTATCCCGACATTTACTTTATTGCTGTTGATGTTGGTTCCGGGGATATGACCTGCGACTATGTTACTTACTATGGGCCAACGGACAACACGGTCTGTATGACCTTTGCCGAAGAACAGGCAGGTTATTTGGCAGGCTATGCCGCCGTGAAGGAAGGTTATACCCAATTGGGCTTCTCCGGGGGTGCGGCAATTCCCCCTGTGGCCCGCTACGGTTACGGTTTTATTCAGGGTGCCGATGCCGCCGCTTCCGAAATGGATGTGGATATCTGTATCAAATATTCATATGAGGGTCAGTTCTGCTGCGACGGTTATTCGGAGCTCTTGGGCAAAATGAAACAGTGGGAAGAAAGCGGTATCGAAATCATTTTCCCCTGTGGGGACAAAGCTCCCAGATATGCCAAGGATTTGAATGCTCAAATCGTTGCTCCCGATACAGATATGTCCCATATTTCTCCCACGATTCTGACCTCTGCTAAAAAAGAGCTGAAAAACTCCGTAGAATTCGCCCTAACCGGTCTTTATGAAGGTCGTTGGGAGGCTGAATTAGGCGGTCAATTCATCAATTTGACTCTGCAAGACGGCGACTTTGTCGGTCTACCCACAACAGAGGAAGCCTTTAGATTCCAAAACTTCACCATGGAAGAATACGAAGCTGTCAAAGCCGACATCCGCAACGGCATCCGAATCGTCAGTGATGCCTTTGAGTTCCTGCCCGCAGTTTCCGAACATACCGTAATCGAAGAAGTCGGTTAAATATAGCAACTCGCACAAGAGAGTCCTTTCTCCCTTGTGCGAGTTGTTTTTATGCAGATCTACTTAGATCTCTCTTTCAAAGGCTGTACGAATCCCATCTTCCTTGGTAGCCTTGAAGCCCTGAGATTTCCAGAAAGCAATAGCCTCCTGATTAGCCTTTTCACAGGACAGTGCCATATAGTCATAGCCTTGTCCTGCCATGGCGGCACGAACATCCGCAAAGATCTGGGAACCGATCCCCTGTCTCTGTCGCTGACCGTCTACCATAAACCACCCGATAAAGGCATCGTCCTTTTCCGGGAATCCGGTGATCAGATCCAACAGAGCAACCAGCTTATCCTTTTCGTAGAAGCCTACAAAGTGCTTACTGCTCCGATCCACTCCGGCGGGGATCCGACTGATGATCTCCGTCAGGCTCTCTACGGTCGGTGCGGAATTGGTGCATTCGTAATAGGCTCGATTGGACTTGCACAGATCATAAATATCAGAAATATCCGACTCCGTCAGCCGCCGTACCTCATGAGAGGTGCTGAGGGAATCAATATCCAGATCCGATTTGGTCTCATAGTCAATGGCCTGACGGAACTGGGTCTCAAAGAGTTCTCGGTACGTACCGCCCAGTGCCAACAGCTCGTCATGGGTACCCTGCTCGGCAATCACGCCGTCCTTGACCACAAGGATCTGATCCGCTTTCAAAATCGTAGACAGACGATGGGCAATGACGATACTGGTTCTGCCCTTCATCATAGCTTCCAGTGCATCCTGAATGGCATTTTCGGAAATAGAATCCAAGGCACTGGTGGCCTCGTCCAAAATCAGGATCTTGGGATTCTTCAGGATCACACGGGCCAGAGAAATTCTCTGCTTTTCACCACCGGACAGCTTCAGACCGCGGTTGCCAACTTCCGTATCGTAGCCCTTAGGCTGTTTGGTAATGAAATCATGGATGTTGGCAATGCGGCAAGCGGCTTCAATCTCTTCCATAGTGGCATCTTCTTTGGCATAACGGAGGTTTTCCAAAATCGTTCCGTTGAACAAGTAAGTTTCCTGCGTTACCACACCTACACATTGACGGAGGTATTGGAGGTCAAAGTCTCGCACATCCACACCGGCAATGGTAACACTACCGCCCAGAACATCATACAGACGGGGGATCATGTTGACTACAGTAGACTTGCCGGAGCCGGAAGGGCCAACGATGGCATACATCTTGCCACCGGGAACGACGAAATTCACATCTGTCAGCAGAGGCTTGGAAGGATCATAACTGAATTCCACATGATTGTATTCGATGGCTTCCATAAAAACTTCAGGCTTTTGACCATTCTTCGGAGAAACAATGGTATTTTCCCGATCAAAGTAATCGAAAATACGGGTAAACAGTGCCAAAGATCTGGTGAAGTCCACCTGCAAATTCAGCAGAGATTCCACCGGTCTGTACAAACGGTTGATGAGAGCCACCGTAGCGGTAATGGTACCAACAGACAGGGTGGGATCCCAGTTTTTGATGATCAAAAGGCCACCGATAAAGTAGATCAGCAGGGGACCAAGCTGGCTGAAGATTCCCATGACCACCATGAACCACTTGCCGCTTCGCCGTTCTTTCAGGGCTATCTCCGTGGCTTCCCCATTAACCTTGACGAATTTTTCGTATTCCTTTTCTTCGCGGGTAAAGATCTTGACCAACATGGAACCGCTGACAGACAGGGTCTCGTTAATGACCTGATTCATTTCGTCATTCTTGGCTTGGCTCTCCGTCAGAAGCTTCCAACGGTTCTTACCTGCGCTACGGGTAGGGATGATCAGAAGGGGGATCACCGCAATGCCCACCAGCGCCAACTGCCAGCTCATGGAGAACAGTGCAACCAGAGTGGTAATGACCGTAGCGGTATTGCTGACGATGCTGGACAGAGTTCCGCTGATCACCGTGCTGACACCGCTGATATCCGTATTCATACGGGTAATGATATCACCCTGCTTCTCCGTGGTGAAGAAGGAATGGGGCATATATTGCAGATGGCGGTACATCTGATTTTTCATATCAAAGATGATCCGTTGGGAGATCCAGGAATTGATATAACTTTCCAGCACACCGATCATCTGGCTGACGGTCAGGGCGCAGAAGGCCATAAGGAGCAAACGGATCAGCAGTGCCAGATCCTCCCCAACCAGTGCCTGATCTACGATCCGACCGGTAATGATGGACGGGAGCAATCCCACCGTCGCCGACAAGAGAATGGCAACGAAAACAAAAATAAATTGGATCCAATAGGGCTTTAAGTAGGAAAGGATCCGCTGAAGGAGCTTTTTCGTTACCTTGGGCATGTTTTGCTTTTCTTCTTCTGTAAGAAAGTTTTTCGGTCCCAATGATTGTCTCGCCATGAATTATCCTCCTCTTTACTTTACATTTCTACATTTATTTTAACAGGGGATATCCCGTTTGTAAAGTCGAAATCTGTCTTTTTAAAGTTTTTTCATTTCCACCCATAACCGACAATATCCGAAAACAAAAATTTGTACTGCAAATCACAGTTTATCGCTCAGTTTGAAATTTCAATTTGTGGCAAAGTGACGCAAATAAAACGATCTGAAACAAGGAAACGATAGTGGGACGCACCGCCGGGAGGGG
>JAZOXB010000022.1:0-4889 GCA_045659585.1 Faecousia sp.
CCTATGGGTATGATATCTGCGTCGCAGATGATATACGCTACGCGTATGTCGGTGTGGCTTACGCCACTCAATTAAATAAATAATGGGCTTTAACCCATATTTTAATCGGTGCCCCTTGGGGCACACATTCATGCCTCGCCTTGGCGAGGTATATCATACCGTAGGTATATCATGCCCCACAGCCGTGGGGTATATCATATCGTAGATATATCATTCGCACCAACGGTGCGCTAAACGGGAATTTGAAGAACAAAATGCTGCTTGTGGGCGTATATTATAAAAATACAAAAGCACTTCCTTTCGGATTTTGAAAGGAAGTGCTTTTTGTATGTTATTTAGGGATCAGATCAGTCTCTTTCCCAGTTGTGCCAGACGTTCTGGACATCGTCGTCGTCTTCGAAAGCGTCGATCATCTTTTCCATCATCTTGATGTCGTCCTCGGAATCCAGCTTCTTGTATTCGCCGGGAACCTGTTCGATCTGAGCGGAGACGAAGGTGTAGCCCTTGTCACCCAGAGCCTTAGCAACAGCGTTGAAATCATCGGGCTCGGTGTAGATAGTGAAGCAGCCTTCTTCGGCCTCGAAGTCGTCTGCGCCGCAATCCATAGCGTCCATCATGACGGTATCTTCTTCGTAATCCTCGTCCTCATTGTCGATAACGAGAACGCCCTTCTTGCTGAAGTTCCAGGAAACACAGCCGGATGCGCCCAGCTTTCCGCCGTACTTGTCGAAGTGGTGGCGAACGTTGCCAGCGGTACGGTTACGGCTGTCGGTCATGGTCTCGACGATCACAGCGATGCCGTTGGGGCCGTAGCCTTCGTATACGATGGATTCGTAGGAATCACCGGAGCCTGCGTTGCCTGCCTTGTCCAGAACGCGCTTGATGTTGTCGTTGGGCATGTTGGCGGCCTTAGCCTTGGTGATAACGGTAGCCAGACGGGAATTGTAGTTGGGGTCGGTAGAACCGCCGCCTTCCTTAACGGCTACGTACATTTCCTTAGCGATCTTGGTGAATGCGGCGGCGCGCTTGGCGTCCTGTGCACCCTTGGTTTTCTGAATGTTATGCCATTTGGAATGTCCGGACATAGTATTACTTCCCTTCGTGGATAAATTTCTTAGAGTATTATATCACAGAGAAATGAGAAAAACAACTGTTTTCTCCCATTTTCTCATATTATTTTCCTTTTATGCGAATCGGATATGATCCTTATGAACCTTGGATTCTATGACTTCCAGTGCCGGGAAAGCCTCCCGCAGTTTTTCCGCCACATAGGCACAGACGGGATTTTCCGTCTGGAAATGGCCTGCGTCAACGAGGGTAATGCCGTATTCATAGGCATCTGCAAACTGGTTATATTTGCAATCGGCAGTCACTAAGGCATCATAGCCCAGTTCCCGGATCCGATAGAGGGAGTCTCCACAACTACCGCCGCCAACAGCTACCTTGGTAACAGGGCGAGAACCGGCAACAAAGCGAACACCCTCACACCGCAGTGCTTCCTTTACACCCCGGACGAAATCTTCCGGCTCTGTAGCAGGGATCACGCCCCCACGGAGGAGGCCGTAGGGTCTGCCCTGTTCGTCGGTACCTATAGGATCAATGACCTGCACCTCATCCAAATACAGTGCTTCAGCAAGACAGTCGTTGACACCGCCGGGAGCACAATCTAAATTGGTATGGGCGTTGAGAGCGGAAATGCCGTTTTCAATGAGATAGATCATATCCCGTCCCGTAATGGTGGAATCGTTTACGGTATCGAGCTTCCACAAAATGGGGTGATGGGTCACAATCAGTTGACAGCCCAGTTCCTTTGCTTCCATACACACAGGGGTAAAGGGGTCTAATGCCACAAGGATCTTCTGAACCTCACGATCGGAACGGCCACAAAGGAGTCCCACATGATCCCATTCGTATGCCATATGCTCCGGAGCAAGGGTCTTTAAAAACTCATGAATGGTCTGTACCGTTACCATAATTGTCCCTCATTTCTCGCACCTGTTCCAGTGCGGTTTGATAATAAGCCAGATGGGGTCTGGGAGTGGTGGCCTTTGAAATGCCCTCCACAGCCTGAGTCAGGGATTGGACGATCCGATCTAAGTAGGCAGGGAGCAAGGGATCGTCGCTACGAAGCAGTGCAGGGGAAACATACTGCTGTCCCGGGCTCAACTCCATAGGAATACCGAAACGGCAACGCAGGACTTGATAGAGGAAAGCTCCGTCTTCTACCAAAGTCTCTTGCTCGATCCCGAAGCCCATTTCCCCCAACCGGCGCCGCAGATCGTTACCGGAGGCCTGAGGCTGTAGGATCAGGGTATATTTCGGATCTCGGATCCACGGGCAGGCCTCAAGGATCCGTCCGATCAGGTCGCCACCCATACCGGCACAGACAATGGTATCCACCTGTGCGGGATCTACGGCGGCTAAGCCGTCGGCCTGAGAAAATCGCATCCGATCCCACACACCGTATTTTTGGGCGTTATCCTTTGCCTTCTGCAAAGGCTGTTCCCGTAACTCGGAGGCATGGACAAAGGAAGCCCTGCCACTTTGCAACAATTCTATGGACAAATAGCCGTGGTCTGCCCCGATGTCTGCCACACGGGCTCCCTGAGGCACCTGTGCGATACAAGCAAGGAGTCGTTTGGAAATGGGTAGTTTCATACTAAAATCTCCCTTAAGTCTACAAAAAGGACTGCCACACCTAAAGAAATCCTAAGTGGGACAGTCCCATGTTCTGTAATTGATCAGCAACGATAAAATCAGTGATTACTGGTTTGCCTCACAAGCTTCGATGAAGCGGTTGACCTGCTTCAGGAATGCTTCGCAATCTACGCCGTGAACCATGCAAGCTTCCTCAACGGTCTCTGCACGAGCAGAGGGGCAGCCCAGGCAGTGCATACCGATAGCCTGGAACAGAGGAGCAGTCTGGGGAGCGATATCCAGAACGCTACCGATGATGGTATCCTTTTCGATCTTAACAGCCATGATGTGACCTCCTTGTGTTTTTTTATTATTATAACCAAGGTCAAGAGAAAAATCAAGTCACAGGATGTAGAAATTCCGAGTTTTCCGCCGCCTTCCTCTTGCATTTTGCCGAAAAGGTGGTAAGATACATGGTGTACAGAAGAAGGAGGGCTCTCATATGTTCGAGCGAGTTTTAAAGGGTGGCACCATCATCGATGGCACCGGCAAGGCAGAGTATGTTGCAGATATCGCCTTTGAAAAAGGAAAAATCGCCGCAATCGGCCATGGTCTACAGGGTCGGGAAGAGCTGTCCGTGACAGGCTACACCGTAACCCCCGGTTTTATTGATATTCACCGCCACGGAGATGCAGAGGTGTTCCGTCCCGGTTTCGGAGAATTGGAGTTGGCACAGGGGCTGACCTCTATTGTCAACGGTGTTTGCGGTCTGTCTCTGGCACCTTTCGGGGATACCCATCGGGATGCCCTCTTGCGATATTTACAGCCCGTTACGGGAGAATTGGATCCCAACATTCCCACGGGATCTATGGCAGAGTATTTGGGCGCACTGAAAAATCTCCCCATAAATGTGGGCATGATGGTAGGCGGAGGCACTGTCCGCAGTGATGTCTGCGGTTATGTACCGGAGGATCCCACTGACTATGCCCCCATCCATAAACGGATCGAAGATGCTTTGGCACAGGGTGCCTTGGGGGTTTCTCTGGGCTTGGGCTATGCCCCGGAGTGCTTCTATTCCACAGATTCCCTGATCCGCGCCCTAACTCCCCTAAAAGACAGCAAGTATCCCATTGCCGTCCACATGAGAGAAGAAGGAGACATGGTCTGCGAAGCCATAGAAGAAATGGTCACCGTAGCAAAGGCACTGAACTGCCCCCTCCGTATCAGCCATCTGAAGGCCATGGGCATGCGAAACTGGGGTAACAAGATCCCCACTGCCCTTGGGATCATGGACCGGGCAAGGCAAGATGGGGTAGATGTGAGCTGTGATGTGTACTTGTATGAGGCAGGGTCTACGCAGTTATTGCATCTGCTACCCCCCGACTATCTGGCAGGTGGTGTGGATGCCATTGTAGATCGGCTCCGCCGTCCCGAAAAGATCGAAGAGCTCCGCCACCGCATTGCAACGGGACGGGATTTTGATAATATCGCTCAGATGATCGGATGGGATAATATTATTGTCAGTTCCCTGCCTTCTGCGGAATATCAAGGGGTCATCGGCAAAACCATGACGGAGATCTCCGAGATCCTATCCATGGATCCGACGGCTTGCCTGTGTAAGCTTCTGGCAGATGAACGGTGTGCCGTTACCATGATCGACAAGATCAACAGTGAAGAAGATATTTGCACCATCTTGCGGGATCCCTACAGCTCCGTGATCTCCGATGCTACCTATCCCGCAAAAGGGCTCCCCCACCCCAGAGTCTACGGCACCTATCCACGACTTATACAGCGGTATGTACTGGATAAGAAGGTGCTGACCTTAGAAGAAGCGGTACGGAAAGCAACCGCTCTCCCCGCCAAAGCTATGGGGCTACGAGGAAAAGGTCTGTTGCAGCCGGGCTTTGATGCAGATGTGGCCGTTTTCCGCCCGGAGGATCTGCAAGAAAACAGTACCTTTATGGAGCCTCGACAGTTCTCCACCGGTATGGAATATGTTTTCGTAGCCGGTCAAATTGCTCTCCACCGTGGCAGAGCCACCGACATCACCGCCGGCTCCGTCCTAAAGAACGACTGATACCACGCTAAATCACAGTTTGTCGCTCTGGTGGAGCGAATGATATATCTTCGATATGATATACCCTTCGGGTATGATATCTGCTATGCAGATGATATACGCTACGCGTATGTCGGTATGGCTACGCCACAAATTAAAATAATGGGCTTTAGCCCATTTTATAATCCGTGCCCTT
>JAZOXB010000023.1:0-5264 GCA_045659585.1 Faecousia sp.
TTCAGAGCGGAGCACCAGTCTAAGATACCACTGGCACCACCGTCACCGGCCTCTTGCATGCCGATAATGTCGGGATCATAATTCCCCAGCATTTGAACAATGGCGTCCTCTCGGTTGGCAGGGGAATCATAGGGGAATACACCGTTACTGTTGGCACTGCAATCGTCCATGACATTGTAGGTCATGATCTTGATCCCCTGTCCCCGGGGGGCAACGGTGCTTTCCGTCGCCCCTACAGGGATCATCAGGAAAGAGGACAGAAGAAACAGCAGTAAAAGACCGCCTATGATCCTTTGTGTTATTTTTCTCATGATTTTTCTCCTTTTAATTCAGGAAAAATACTTTCGCACTGTCCGAGTAGGCACACAGAGCCTTGCACAGCTCCAGAAGTACGCCCTCTTTCCCGTTGCCGTAGGTATCGGGGCTGTATTGCAGGGTGCCGGATACTACGGTCTCACCGGAAAGGATCTGTACCGTCAGTACGGAGCGAAGCTCTGCCGCAAGGAGGGAATCCAGAGTGAAAGCGTAGTAGCCACGGCTTGCGTTATAGACCTCGAGATCGGTGATGATCTTTTCCTTGTCCTTGCCGTTTATATCTTTATAGGTGACCTTCATGGTCAGATCCTCGGTGCTACCTGTGTAAGAACCGAGAGAGAAGATGAACTTGACACTGACCTTGGAGGCCAGATCCAAGGACTTGCCCAGCCACTGTACTGCATTGGTTGCGGGGATGTTCTCCGTCAGGTTCATGTTGCCGAAGGTAACGGCTTCCATGTCACTGAGGAGGGCTTTCTGTTCTTCCGTCATCTTGGCATCTACAAGGGCATCCAAGCGGTAGGACTTAAACATCTGTGCCTTGGCACCGTAGCGGAGAAGCTCTGCACAGAGGACTTTTAACTTTTGAGGTGCGGAAGCCTTGGGGAGCTGAGCATAAGCATAAGTCGCTACACTGTAAGTATCCACGGGAGAATAGTGGATCTGTCCGTCCTTGGTTCCGTAGAGGACGGCGCGGATCTCGTCATTCATATTAACAGCGGTCAGACCCGTCAGAGTAAAGTAGTAATAGCTGCCGTTTTCTACGGGGAGGAGTTTCACTTCCTTAACGGAGTAGGTTCCTTCCTTGTAGCTGTCGATCTCAGCCTGAATGTAGACAGAATCCAAATCATAGCCTTCCAAGGCTGTTCTTTGGATGGCATAGTTAACAGAAATATCACTTGCTAAGTTGAGGCTGTGTCCCAGCTTCCAGGTGCTTTCCTCTACGGGCTCCTTGACCTCGATTTTTCCACAGGCACACAGACCGTAAACATAGGTATGAACCTGTGTATAGCTTGCACCGCAGGAGGTGCACTTGACACTGTGGGTCCGGTCGTCTACCTGTGTAAAGGTACAGCTATGATGGTAGTTGACTCCGTTTTCCGATACAGCGGATCGGGTAGCTGTTCTGTTTTCATAATTACCATAGGTGGCAAAGTGCTCTAAGAGCTGGAATTCCGTGGTCATGTGGGACAGATCGGGATATATGCTCTTATAGTACCCGGGGTCAAAGTTTACAGACAATTTCTTGGCGGCAGTGCTAAGCTCTGTGGCATTGTCCATATGGTTGATAAAATGGGTCATTGCCTTTTCGTAATCGCCCTTAACATACTCCGTCAGGTTAATATTGTTGTGATTTGCGTAGTAGACCACATCGAAGTAGGGGCTTGCACACCGACCCTCGGAAATGCCGTAGGTCACGAAATGCGCATAGAGCTTGTCTCCATCGGTGCCGTAAACCGCCTTCAGTTCCGGGTAGCGGTCTGCGTAGTACTCTGCGTCAAAGACATAGTTCTTTACCTTTTCGGGAATGGAGACCGTAGCGGCACTTCTCACAGTGCCGAAGTAGAAGATCTGAGGTCCCTTATAGGCAGGGTGGATCTCTGCTCCCAGTGCTGTAAGCCATGCCTTGGAGTTGGTGGAGCTGGAAGCACTGCCGCCGGCGGCTTCATGGGTAACGCCGGTGCAGGGCCACAGGCTGACATCGGGATCAATGGCCTGATAGGAAGCCTTGGACTGCCCGTTTCTGCCACCGTGGTGTGCCATCTGAACAACATCGGATTTCAGGGAGAAATACTTGGTGGTGTCGGATTTGTTTGTCTTGTGGTAGGATTCCAGAACGATACTGCAACCTGCGGCGGCATCGCCTAAGAACAGGATGGTCTTACCGCCTACAGTGGCACGGCAAACCATGGTGGTGTTGTTGGTGGTGTTGGAAATGATCTGTTTCAGGGTCTTCTTGTCATAGTTGGTGTTGTGGGTGGCCATGGTGCAGGTGTAGGTGCCTGTGAGGGTCTTGGTAGCGGCGATCATATCGTCGAAGGTCAAGAGCACATCAAAATGGACATCGTCAATATCAAAGGAAGAATTACACTTCCCCGTGTGTCGGGAGTTCAGCTCCAGGACCTCTACAGCACCGCCCTGTGCGTTTTTCAGGTTCTTGGTGGCACTGTAAACTGCTTCGATGGCAGAATTGACACTGTCGGGGTTGTTGTCTGCACAGTAAGTCTGCAGTTCACTGTTGGTGGGATAGTTGCAGTACAGCCGATCCAAGGTAATGGAATTGGGGTACTTCTGTGCAATATCCAGATAAGCATAGACATGGTCGCTGTGGGCATGGGTGTGGATCCAAGCATCTACATGGGGTACTGCCTGTCCTGTGAGATTCCGCAAATAGGACAGGAGGTACAGAGCCTCGTTGCCCCGTCTGCCACCGTCAATGACGATGATCTTGCCCTTAGCGGTCTGCATGATATATGCCATGTTCTGTGCCTGTTCCCCCGGGTAAGAGGAGTTGTCTGTCATAACAGGAAGCTGGTGGAGGGTGGTAACACCGGGCATGGCCTGTGCCAAGCCGATCTCCAAATTGGCCGCGGCGGCGCGGAGCTCTACGGCACGGGCTTCCAGAGTCTTCTGCAAGAGGGAATTGTCAAAAACGGCACGGCTCTTTTGGTACAGTTCCAAGGTTTCCGCCAGATATTCCACAAAGTGGGCATAGCTTCCGTCGGTGTAGCCTTGATTGCCCTTTTCTACATAGGGGAGCATTTCTTTCAGAGCCTTGTACAGTTCCAGAGAGACATCGGAAACTTGGAACAGGTAGAAAGCAATGACAAAGTCCCGATCCGCATCGTTCCGTCGCATCTGGGGACGGGTGGCGGTGGTGAAATTCTTGCTGTTATCCGTATCGGAGCCTAACCAGTAGGTAAACTGGTTGACACCGTTGATCGCCATTTTGTAAAGGGTGGCAGTTCCGTTGGAGTTGGCTTGGAAGAAGTAGGGATAGGTAGAAGAGCCAACCTGCAAGCCCTCTTTATTCCCCTTGGGGGACAGGTAGGAGCCGTTGCCGAATTGGATGGTATAAGCGGGATCCTTGGAGGGGTCGGGCTTGGTATAAATACGGTATCCTTGGGTGGTATCTGTGGAGGGATCCTTGCTGTTATTCTTCCATTCACTTTCCGTGTAGCTTGCGTAGGTGGTGCCATCCTTGTTGTAATAAGTAATGGAACCTGACCATTTCTTCAGCTGTACCGTATACTGTAGGGAAGTTTGGGTGCGGACAGCACTGTTGGAGATCCCAATGGCAACAGGGGCAAAACCGCTCTGAGGCGCATTGGTGGTACTGCCGGAGGCACGATGGAGGATACCGTTTGTAGTAACGGGGCTGTTGGGGTTAATGGCATAGTAGGTGCCGCCGGAGCTGACCATCATAAAGTAGGTTCCGTTGAGAGAGCCTCGGTTGGAGGAAGTCACTGCCTTATGCTTTGCAACAGGGATGTAGAGGTTCTTGAGCTGTGCGGCAACCTCTGCCGCCAGTGCCAAGGTCTCTCCTTCCTTACCGTAGGTCAGTTCCTTCACCGCTACCTTGAGATCCTCTGCCTTGGCATTCAGGGTTTCTTGGAGGGCGGTATTCTCATAGACTTGTGCATTGGCGGTATAGAGGGCAACCGCCTCCTCTACTGTGGTAAGGAAGGCACTGTAGCTTTCGGCACTATAGCCTGCAATGCCACCCTGCACATAGGGAAGGACAGCCTGCAGAGCCTTGTACAGTTCTGTGGTTACGGGGGACAGCCGGAACAGGGTCAGCTCAATGAGGAAGCCCTTGCTCCCATCGTTTCGGCGCATCTGTGCACGGGTAGCCAAAGTATCGCGGTTACTGTCCTTGGTATCCCTGCCCAGCCAGTAGGTAAACTGGTTGACACCGTAGATATGGAGCTTATAGGCGGTCAAGGTGCCGTTGGAATTTGCTTGGATCATAAAGGGGTAGGAAGAGGTTGCTGTTCTCAGTGCTTCACCGTGACCATTGGGAATGAGATAGCTTCCGTTTGCGAATTGCAGGGTGTATGCCGCATCCGCAGCGGGAATAGGAATGGTATAGACTCTGCTACCGTCGGTGGTAGAGGTCTTGCTGTTGGTCTTCCACTCGGAAAGGGTGTAGGAGTAGTAGGTATTCTCTGCATCGGCATAGTAATACTCAATAGGCTCCCGCCAGTAATCCAGAGTTACAGTGTTCTGCAGGGAGGTCTGCCCCGTGACTTGATTGCCCGAAACCGTCAGTGCAAGGGGAGCAAAGGCGGTTTGGGGGCGGTTGGTGGTGCTGTCCTTGGCACGGTGGAGAACACCGGTGGTGTTCACGGAAGCGGTGTGATTCAGGGCATAGTAGGTGCTGCCGGATTTCACCGCCACAAAATAAGTACCCTCCAGCTCATGGGAGTTGCCGTAGTTCACGGTTTTCAGTTGATTCACCGGGAGGGTCAGACCTTGGATCCGGCTTGCCAGTTCCCCTGCAAGGGTACTGAGATCCTGTGTGGCAGTGCTGTTCTCCGCCATGACCCCGGTGGGGAACAGCCCACATAGGATCCCTAAGACCATAATGAACGCTAAGACTTTTTTTACCATATGTCGTACCTCATTTCCGGCAGAAAATCTGCCCTATTATGTATAAACCCATTGTAGTTCTTTTCTTCTCCAATGTCAAGCACACCGTAAAAAACCTGCGAAAATCACAGTTTATCGGCCTGTTGCAAGTTTGCTCAAGACCCTTGCCTCTCCAATGGGAGAGGTGCCCCGAATGGGGCGGAGAGGGCAGTAGGGATTCCCGATTTTGTACCGATTTCGTAGTAGGCAGAGCCAAGACCCTTGCCTCTCCAATGGGAGAGGTGCCGCGACTGCGGCGGAGAGGGCAGTAGGGGCTTTAGGGTAGCAGGAAAGTTTAGAAGATCTTACCGGGCTTT
>JAZOXB010000024.1:0-1895 GCA_045659585.1 Faecousia sp.
TTCGGGTATTATGGGGCATCTTCACAAAGCAATTGCAGAAGTTCTTCTCGAACCGGAATCTGTTCCAAAGCCTTTTCCACGGTTTGGCGGTCAAATTGACAGCCCGCAAGTGCCTGCTCTGCCTCCGCCACCCAATGGCAATCCATGGAATCGGAATAGACTTTCGCCCATTGGATCCGCCCTTCGTTGATGTCAAGGCAAATCTGGACTTCTCCCCAAGGGAAGCGTCCGGTCTGTTCACAAGTAAAGGGCATTTTATGTCCGAAATTCCATTCCCAACTGCGGTTGCGTGTGGCAAGTGCCTCGATAGCAACAGGATCCAAATCCTCCGCAGTTATTCTCTCAAGGGGCATACCGTATACCTGTGTAAAAGCCTGTGCCATAGCTTCCTTTAAGGAAGAGATATCCACATTGGGATTCAGCTCCTTCAGATTCACCACACGACTACGGACAGAATCTACCCCTTTGGCTTGCAGTTTGGCCTTAGACGGAGACAGATACCGCCCCAGCTTTTCCATATCCACATCTACCAAGAGGGTACCGTGGTGGTAGGCTTGCCGACCGTTCTTATAAAAGGCATTCCCGGAAAACTTCCGTCCCTCTGCCAGAACATCATTCCGTCCCGACTTTTCTGCGGAGATCCCCAGAGCACTAACCGCCTTTTGGATCACAGAAAGCTGGCGATCCACATCGTAGTCCTCCTGAGGGAGCAAAAATGTAAAATTCAGATTCCCTAAATCATGAAAAACCGCCCCACCGCCGGACAGACGGCGAGCCAAACGGCCACCCTCCTCAGACAGGAGGGTGGTTCTGCATTCTTTCCAGGGATTCTGATTGCGCCCAATGACCACCGTGTTTTCGTTCTGCCACAGATACAGGATGCAACGATCCTTTACGGATTCCAGAAGATACTGTTCTACAGCTAAGTTGTGATGGGGGTCAAACCCGGTTCCTTCGTACAGCGCAATGGATCGAATCATGGCTGATAACGAAGAATGGGATTTCTTGCGGCCTGAACTTCGTCAGGACGGGCGATCTGGGCGTTGTGAGGTGCACCGTGCATATATTCAGGATCCTTGTAACCCAACTCATACAGGTTGCGGAAAACCTCTGCCGCCCAATCCAAGGTATCCTTAGACTCCGTCTCCGTAGGCTCCAGCATCAGAGCCTCGTGAACGATCAGGGGGAAGTACATTGTGGGAGGATGCATACCGTTGTCAATCAGGCTCTTTGCAACATCCAGAGCGGAGACACCGGTCTCCTTCTTAAACTTGCTCAGATCCAGAACAAACTCATGCATACAAATACGATCAAATGCAGGTTCAAAGGTGCCCTTGATCCGCTCTTGCAGATAGTTGGCATTGAGAACCGCATTCTTGGAAGCCTCGGGGATCCCTTCCTTACCCAGAGTCAGGATATAAGTCATCGCCTTGACCACAACCAGGAAGTTACCTGCAAAGGCCTTGACCTGAATATGTCCCGGCTCATCCATCATAGCGGATTTGGGGAGATATTCTGCCAGATGTGCCTTGCAACCTACAGCACCTGCACCGGGGCCACCACCGCCGTGAGGGGTTGCAAAGGTCTTGTGGAGATTCAGGTGGATGCAGTCAAAGCCCATATCGCCGGGACGAACCACGCCCATAACAGCGTTCAGGTTGGCACCGTCGTAGTAGCACAGACCGCCTGCCTCGTGTACAAGACGGGTGATCTCCAGAATATTTTCGTCAAAAATACCCACAGTATTGGGGTTGGTCAGCATCAAGCCTGCGGTATCCTCGCCCAGCACCTTTTTCAGTGCTTCCAGATCCACACACCCATTGGGTGCAGAAGGAATATTAACGATGGTATATCCGCACATAGCCGCTGTGGCAGGGTTGGTGCCGTGAGCGGAG
>JAZOXB010000025.1:0-10293 GCA_045659585.1 Faecousia sp.
CGGTATTGGTTTGCTCCCTGCCGGGGGCGTTCATTTCTTGTTATTTGACAAGAAACGAACCAAAGAAGCAAACCGGGGGAGGCGCTGAGGGTTTCACCGGCTCGTTACCCCGGTGGTGTCGTTTCCTTTTTCGCCGGATGAGAAACCGCCCTCCCCCGCCCCCCTCCCGGCGGTGCGTCCCACTATCGTTTCCTTGTTTCAGATCGTTTTATTTGCGTCACTTTGCCTCAAATTGAAATTTCAAACTGCTCGATAAACTGTGATTCGGAGAGGCGAAAGGGTCGTTTTCCGCTGTATTCTCTAAGGAAATCTCCCTGAGAGTGAAAACTTACTTGCTATCTCGTCGATTTATGATATAATAGATTGTAATACACCATAATCAAGGGGATTATTTATGTTAAAAAAATTATCCGGGCGGAAGGTTTTCCTGTCTGTACTTTTCTTTGCTGCCCTGTTATTTCTGTTCTTTCTCCTATCGGGAGACAATCTGAAAATTCTAAAGGAGCTTTTCACAGGCACCATGGACAACGACGAGCTTCGGGATGAGCTGATGGATCTGGGCTTCGGCGGATACATCACCATCGGGGTTCTGTCTATGCTCCAAGTCATATGTACCTTTATCCCCGCAGAACCCATTCAGGTTCTTGCAGGCTTAGCCTTCGGCTTCCCCATCGGTCTGGTATGCTGTGTGATCGGCGTTTTTCTGGGAAACACGGTGATTTACGCCCTGTATTCCGCCTTCGGTAATCGGTTTCGGAATTATTTTGTGAAGAATCTTTCCTTCGACTTTGAAAAAGCGGCAAACTCTGTGCGCATTACAGCGGTAATTTTCTTGCTATATTTCCTCCCGGCGATTCCCTACGGCATGATCTGCTTCTTTGCCGCAGGGGTGGGAATGAAATACCATCGGTACATCATTGTTACCCTTTTAGGTGCCATTCCTTCCGTCTGCATCGGCGTAGGCTTGGGAAATATGGCACTGACTACATCTTGGATCTTCTCTCTGTGTGTCTTCCTCGTGCTGATCGGCTTGCTGATCTTCCTGTCCGTGAAACGGGAATGGCTCTTTGCCAAGGTCAATGCCTTTGCAGCCAAGCCCCCTTATTCCTCTAAGACCACGGTACAGCCTGTCAACAAATGGCTCCTGTACCCCCTGTATTACGGGATCCGTTTCTATTTCCGCCTCAAGGGCATTCGACTCCGTTCCGTAAATAAAATCGGAAAGGCCCCGGAAAAGCCCTCTATCGTCCTGTGCAACCACGGCTCTTTTATTGACTTTCTCTTCGCCGAAAGCCTGCTGTTGGATGTCACCCCCAACTTTGTGGTAGCACGGCTTTACTTTTATCACAAGCTTTTAGGGGGGCTTCTCCGCCGTTTGGGCTGTTTCCCCAAGAGTATGTTCGCTCTGGATCTGGAAAGTACCAAAAACTGCCTCCGCGTGCTGAAAAACGGAGACGTTCTGGCCATGATGCCGGAAGCGCGGTTGTCCACTGCCGGCCGCTTCGAGGATATCCAAGAAGGCACTTACGCCTTCTTAAAGAAATCCGCCGTCCCTGTATATACCATCAAACTCAGCGGTGATTACTTAGCCAATCCCAAATGGGGCAAGGGCATGCGCCGCGGCTCTGTTGTGGAAGCAGAACTGGATATCCTCTTCACGGCAGAGGAACTGAAAGCCCTGTCCACGGAAGAGATCCGTGACGCTGTAGAAAGCCGTCTTTACTACGACGAGCATCAGTGGCTGGAGTCCAAGCCTAAGATCCATTACCGCTCCAAGAATCTGGCAGAAGGTCTGGAAAACATCCTTACCACCTGCCCCAAATGCGGTCAAAAGTTCTCCCTTCGAGGGAAGAAAAACACCCTGTGCTGTGATCACTGCGGTGTCATTGCTACCATAGATGATCGCTATCACTTTGCAGGAGACTTCCTCTATGCCCACCCGGGTAAATGGTACGAAGCACAGCTAAAGACCCTAAAGGAAGAGATCCTGTCCGATCCCGACTATGTGCTGGAATCTCCCGTTTCCCTGCGGCTCCCCTCTGACAATGGTAAATCCCTGACCCGTAAGGCAGGCACAGGCACCTGCCGTCTGGATCGAAAGGGTCTGACCTATAAGGGGATCATTGACGGAGAGCCTTGTGAAAAATTCTTCCCCATTGACAAGATCTATCGGCTCTTGTTCGGTGCCGGAGAAAACTTTGAGACCTATCAGGGTAGCGAGATCTTCTATTTTGTCCCGGAGGAGCCCCGTTCCTGTGTGGAATGGTACATGGCCTCTATGATCCTCCACGACCATTGTAAATAATGTGTACCCCTCCAACGAGTATCAAGATACTCATCGGAAGAAAACCGGTGCATAATAAATCTACAGGAGAAATCTTATGGAAAAAACACAACAGAAAACCAAAAAGAAAGAGGCTTTTTCCAACATCAGTGTCAGATCCTTTCTCACTGTGGTACTGGTACTGATTTCTATCCTTGCCATTTCGGCGATCCTTACAAATTTGATCCCTCAAGGCACCTTTACCCGAGATGCAAACGGGGTGATCCTGACAGATACCTATGTCCAAGGGAAAACCGCAGGGATCCCTCTGTGGCGAGTGGTGACCGCTCCCGGACGGGTCTTTGCCTCGGAGGATGGTCTGACCATTATTATGATCAGCCTGTTCCTGCTGATCATGAGCGGTATTTTTAACCTGTTGGAGAAAACCGACGGCATTCGGATCTTTATTTCTCAGATCATCCGCAGGCTAAAGGGACGGACAGAACCGGTGATCTACAGCACCGTTCTGATCTTTATGCTTTTCGGTAGCTTCTTCGGCATGTTTGAGGAGCTGGTGACTCTCCTCCCCATTATGATCCTGTTTATGCTGTCACTGGGTCTGGACACCATGCTGGGCTTAGGCACCTGCTTGCTGGCGGCCTGCTTCGGCTTCTCCGCCGCCATTACCAACCCCTTCTCCGTAGGTCTTGCCTCTCAATACATGGGAGTCAGCCCCTCCGACGGGCTGTGGCTCCGTCTGGTTTTCTTCGCTCTGATCTATGTGACTCTGTGCCTGTTCCTCCGCCGCTATAAGCGGAAGGTGGAAAAGGATCCCACCCGTTCCCTGAGCTATGAGGCAGATCAGGAGAAGCGAGCCTCCGTTTCCGTAGAGGATCGTGAACTGAATCCCCAAGAAGCACGGAGCTTCCGCATTTACGGTGCCTTTTTCGCCATTCAGATCTGTGTTCTCCTTGCCGTCGCCACCATTCGTTCCATTTCAGGTCTTGCCATTCCCATTTTGGCGGCAAGCTTCCTGATTTTCGGCATCCTTGCAGGACTTCTGGTCTGCAAAAAGGCCTCCGAAGTTTTCAAGCCCTTTTTACAAGGTGCTTCCGCTATGCTCCCTGCCGTAGTCATGATCGCACTGGCATCCTCTGTGAAGCTGGTCATGGTGGAAAGCGGGATCTTAGACACGGTCATGCATTTTGCCTTGGAGCTGTTGGAGGGCAAGAGTAAATTCCTTGTGATCCTGCTGATCTATGGTCTGATCCTGTTCCTGCAGATCTTTATTGGCTCCGCCTCCGCAAAGATCGTACTGGTCATGCCCATTGTCATGCCCATTGCTACGGCTCTGGGGATCTCCCCTTCCCTTGTGATCCTGACCTATTGCATGGCTGACGGTTTCTCCGATGCCATTATCCCCACCAATCCCGTCCTTCTCATCGGCCTGTCTATGGCCAATGTTTCCTATGGAAAATGGGTCAAATGGACATGGAAGCTGCAGATTATGGTTTTCCTGCTGACCATGGGGATCCTCCTCTTCGGCGTATCCGTGGGATATTAACGATCCACAGTGTGACTCCACCCGGATTGGAAATCATGGGCTAACGCCCATAGTTATTGAACTGCAAATCACAGTTTATCGCTCTGTTTGATGCACAAAACATCGCATCTCGCGGTAGGGGCGACCTGTGGTCGCCCGCCTGTTTTGACGAGAAAACGGTGATTTTCAACGGTAGAATGTTCAAATTTCGAGTTCCTGCACCGGGAGACCACAGGTCTCCCCTACAAACAGATGCAGTAAGTTGTGCAAGAAACAAACCGACAAACGAAAATTTGTTGATCTCCTTATATTCTGATCAGTTGTAGAAAGTCCCCCTTGCAGAAGATGTTCTTCCGCAAGAGGGACTTTGCATTTAAGTTACGCTTTCAAATGGATAAACTTTCAACTAAAAGCATTAGAGATATTCAATTTCTCATAGAGTTTCCAATCTTTGGAGCAGTTCCGGGAAGCCGCCGTGGGGGTATTGGTTGAGATCTGCGTTTTTCTTATTGATAAGGCAATCCGTCAGGAGGAAGACCTCCATGCCCAGTTCCCGTGCCACCATATCCTCTCCCACGTCGTTTCCTACCATGAGACATTCTTGGGGCTGTAAATCGAACTTCTCCAGAATATCTCTGTAATAGTCTAAATTGGGCTTACAGAATCGGGAATTTTCATAGGTGGTATAGTGGGCAAAATCTGTGGTTTCCAGTCCTGCCCAGCGGATTCGGCTCTCTGTGGCAATTGCGGGGAAAATCGGATTGGTTGCCAGAATGATCCGCAACCCCTTTTCCCGTAGGAGGTCAATGACCTGCTTTGCTTCCTTACGGAAGCCGCAGACCTGTTGCACCTGCTGAAATTCCTCTCTGTAGAATGCCGCAAAGGTAGGCTCGTCCTCACGGGCCTGTTCTCCGAACCGACTGCAGAAGTACTGCCAGAAGGCTTCCTCATTGGGCTTTGTGCCATCATTGGCAACCATTGCCGATGTACCGCCCCAAATTCCCTCTACCAGCTTTTGGGGATCATAGCCCAAGGGTGCCAGCTTTTTTGCCAGAAGCTTAAAGTACGCCCCTACGAATTGATCTTGATCCATAGGGAGGAGCGTGCCGTCTAAGTCAAAAAGTACGGTTTTGATCTTTCCCATCTTATCGCTCCCTTCCTATGGCACGGGGGCAACGAATGCCGAGTTTTTTCTTAACTGCTTCTACCTCGTCCAACTGTCGATTGGACAGGAGGCGAATGGTGCCGAAGGTCTTCATATTGCCATAGATCTTAAAGTTCTGCTCTAAGACCTCGGTGCGGAATAGGGCTTCCTTCACATCCTTGCCCCAAGTCACAGAGCCATGATGCTCCAGGAACACAGCGGTGTGCTGTCTGCAGAAGGGTGCGGCGGATTTAGCCAGCTCACGGGAGCCGGTAACGGCAAATGGTGCACAGGGAACCACGCCTAAGTGGAGAGCAGAGTCCAGGGAAATGGCAAGCTCCCAAGGCTTACCGCATGCCGCCCAAGCAGTTGCTCCGGGGCCATGGGCATGAACGATACCGCCTAAATTGGGATTCTCACGGTAAATGGCCAAATGGAGCTGGATCTCGCTGGAGACCTGACGGGTGCCTTCCAGCACCTTGCCGTCTTCGTCTACGCGAACCAGCATATCCTCGGTCATAGCACCCTTGGAGACTCCGGTAGGAGTACACCATATGGTGCCGTCTTCCATACGGGCGGTAATATTGCCGTCATTGGCGGCAACATAGGCAAAATGATACAGTCGCTTTCCCGCCTCCACAATGGCTTTCTTTGCTTCGGAGGAGTTCTTATACATTTCCCTTGCCCTCCGGATCCATTTTTTCGGGGAAGAGTTTGGCAAAGCTCTCTGCAAAGGGAGGATATGCAATGCCCCTTTCCGTAACGATGCCTGCAAGGAGGCTGTGATCCGTTACATCAAAGGCAGGGTTATAGCACTGTACCTCAGGCAGAGCCATGGGCTTTTCGTAGAACAGCTCCTTGATCTCAGCAGGGGGGCGTTCCTCAATGGGGATCTGCTCCCCTGTGGGGCATTCAAAGTCAATGGTAGTAGAGGGCCCCAGAGAGTATACAGGGATCCCATAGTGATTGGCAATGATAGCAAGGCCGGAAGAGCCGATCTTGTTGGCAACGTCACCGTTACGGGCAACGCGGTCACAGCCGAAGAATACAGCCTGTACCTTACCCTGCTTCATAACCAGACTTGCCATATTATCGCAAATCAGGGTGCAGGGAACCCCTGCCTTGGTCAGCTCATAGGAGGTCAGACGGGCACCCTGAAGCAAGGGACGGGTCTCGTCCACGAACACATGGATGTTCACGCCCTTCTCCTTAGACAGGTAGAAGGGGCCTTGAGCAGTGCCATAACGAGAGGTGGCAATGGGGCCTGCATTGCAGTGGGTAATGACGCCGTCGCCGTCCTTCAGCAGGGACAGACCGTACTCGGAGATCTTCCGACACATGGCAATGTCCTCCTCATGGATGGCCTTTGCCTCTGCGTCCAGAGCTTCCAGAAGCGCATCATGGGACTTTTCGCGGTTAGCCAGAACGATGCCGTCCATTCTGCGGAGCATGCAGGACAGGTTCACCGCTGTGGGACGGGAAGAATTGAGATAATCGGACAGACGGGTATATTCCTTATAGAAGGTATCAAAATCGGGAGCGGGGATCTGCTTAGCCAGAATGGCCATGGCATAAGCGGCAAAGATGCCGATCGCAGGCGCCCCACGGACACGGAGGGAATAAATAGCCTCCCACATTTCCTCGGCAGTGGTCAGATCCAGATATTTGGTAACATTGGGAAGGAGGGTCTGATCCAGAGTCACCAGAACATTGCCTTCCCGACGGACATTCACGGCATGCGTAACAGCCTCTAAACTCATAAGGTCTCTCCCATAGCCATAATGCTCTCCTTAACCAGAGCACGGAAGAGAGGAGCAACACGGTTGCCGGTCTCGAATACTTCCTCATGGCTCAGGGGAACGGGAGAAATGCCTGCGGCCTGATTGGTGATGCAGGAAATACCGCAAACACGGATACCTGCATGACGGGCGGCAACAGCCTCACAAGCGGTGGACATACCGACAGCATCGGTACCCAGCACGGTCAGCATACGAACCTCAGCGGGGGTCTCGAAGGTGGGGCCGGTGAGCTGGGTGTAAACGCCCTCTCTCAGCTGGATATTCAGACGGGAAGCGGTGGCGCGAATGGTCTGGCACAGTTCTTCGTCGTAAACCTTGGACATATCGGGGAAACGGGGGCCGATCTCGTCCATGTTCGCACCAATGAGGGGGTTGGGGAACAGGCTCATGATATGGTCGGTAATGAGCATGAAGTCACCTGCGTTAAAGCTCTTGTTGACACCGCCGGCGGCATTGGTGAGGAACAGAACCTTTGCACCCATGAGAACCATGAGGCGGGTGGGAAGGAGAACATCTTCACGGCTGTAGCCTTCGTAGTAGTGGACTCTGCCCTGCATGATAACTACCTTGGTGTTGCCGAAATAGCCGAATACAAAGCGGCCCTTATGTCCTACAACAGTAGATACGGGGAAGCCCTCGATCTCATGATAGTCAACGGTAGCAACGGTTTCGATCTCGTCTGCCAGAGCGCCCAGACCGGAGCCGAGGATCAGAGCAACATCGGGAACGAAGTCCGTCTTCTCACGGACACAAGCTAAGCAATTTTGCAGTTTTTCGTAAGCGGTCATTTTAAATTCCTCCAAATAAAATAATATGATAGATTATAGATTATGTTTTAATTTTTGCAGTGCTTTTTCGAATTCCTCAGGGAGAGGACAGCTGACCTCCACAGGCTCCTCTGTACGAGGATGGATGAAGCGAAGCTTCCTTGCATGGAGGCATTGGGACGACAATCCCAGTTCCGATTTCTTGATGCCGTACACGGGATCTCCCGCAATGGGATGACCGATATGTGCCATGTGGACGCGGATCTGGTGGGTACGACCGGTTTCCAGACGGCACTGCACATGGGTGTACTGTCCGTAGGCACACAGTACCTTCCAGTGAGTCACTGCCTCACGGCTGTTTTTGTCCGTGACCGCCATCCGCTTTCGGTCGGTGGGATGACGACCGATGGGAGCATCTACGGTGCCTTCCTCCTGTCGGAAGCCACCACGGACGATGCACTCGTAGGTACGGCTGAGGCTGTGATCCTTTAGCTGGTCTGATAAATGCCTGTGGGCAAAGTCGTTCTTTGCAACGATCAGGAGCCCTGTGGTATCCATATCGATACGGTGGACAATACCGGGGCGTTTCTCCCCGTTGATGCCGGAGAGAGAGTCTCCGCAGTGGTGCATCAGAGCATTGACCAAGGTGCCGTCCTCATGTCCCGCCGCAGGGTGAACTACCATACCCTTGGGCTTGTTGATCACCAGCAGATCCCCATCCTCGTAGACCACATCCAAGGGGATGTCCTGTGCTACCAGAGGGATCTCCTTGACCTCAGGCAGGGTCACGGTATAAACAGCACCTGCCTCGGTTTTGCCGTTCTTTTTCATAGGAGTTCCCCGGAGGAGAACTTGTCCCTGTTCCAGAAGCTTCTGCACAGCACTCCGTGTCAAATCGGGAAGCTCCCTTGCCAGAAAAACATCGATTCTTTCTCCGCCGATTTCCGGGATCAGATCCATAACATCACTCCTTTACCCCATATTATATCATAAAAACTTTTGGTAGTCAAAGAGAAAAAGTGATATTTCTAACTATTATGGGTTTTTCTCATTGCCCATACCTGTGATCCGAAATGTTCCAAATGTCCCCTCCCCCCGTTCAGCGCCCCGTTGGGGCGAATGATATTCCCCACAGCCGTGGGGAATGATATACCTGCGGCATGTATACCTGCGGTATGATATACCCCGCCACGGCGGGGCATGAATGTGTGCCCTAAAGGGCACAGATTATAAAATGGGCTAAAGCCCATTATTTTAATTTGTGGCGTAGCCACCCCGACATCCGCGTAGCGTATATCATCTGCATTGCAGATATCATACCCGAAGGGTATATCATCTCGAAGATATATCATTCGCTCCACCAGAGCGACAAACTGTGATTTTAATTGGATTTATTGATTTTAGGATTATCGGTACGGCATAGGATATAGTCTATGCTTACATTATAAAAATCCGCCAATATTATGAGATTTTCCGTAGGAGGGATGCGGTCTCCCGTTTCGTATTTGGAGAGTAGGGCTTGTTCGATCCCGGTCTGCATCTGCAGAGCGATTTGGGTTAGGTTTTTCTGTTTCCGTAGTTTTCGTAGATTGTTATCCATGTCTACCAGCTCCTCAATAGTACTATATGATATTTTGTCATAAAATCTCTTGACAAATATGACGAATCGTCATATAATACAGAAAGAACGGAAAATATCCCCACAGAAACAGATAAGGATTCATATTTATGTATCGTATATGGCGAAGGAACGGTTACAGAATCCCCTTTGCAGCAGTTCTTTCTTTCCATAGAACAGGGGGGATCGGATATGCCTCAAAAGAGCATAGCCGATCCTCCCTAATACTATAAAAAAGAACAGCACTCGGATCCATTTCGGATCCAGGTGCTGTTTGTCGGTATCATTGGGGATTCAGGGTCGGTCCTTCAGACCGATCATATAGTCGGCGGATACACCGTAGAATTGGCACAGGGTAATGAGGTCGTCAATTTTCAGTTCGGCTCGCCCGGATTCGATATGGCTGTAACCTTGCTGAGATTTGTTGATAACGGCGGCTACTTGGGCCTGTGTCAGATCCCGGTCTTCACGCAGATTACGCAAACGCTCTCGGTATGTTATAGGAATCAATCCTTTCTACATCATACTTCCTGCTACAATCCTACCATGCTCAAGATCTGAGTATTGACATTTACTCAATGACTGAGTATAATTGGTGCTAAATGATAGTATTTGCAATAAAAGGAGGTTGGAATCTATGCATGAAGAACTTTATCGTATAATGTATGCAAAATTGTGCGCCGGGATTTCCGAGGCTTTGGATCTTTTGGAAAAGCCTGAAAATTCTCTCTATGCCAAGGGGCTACTGCAGAAGACTCTGTGGGATGCAGAGGAGCTCTATATCTCTTGGGGAGACAGCTCTGAGTAATCCTCCCTGCCCTGATATTTTCTTCTGTTATGTCTTCAAATTCCCGTTTGTCGAACTGCTTTCCCAAGTTGGTAAAGACCCTTGCCTCTCCAATGGGAGAGGTGTCCCGAATGGGGCGGAGAGGGCAGTAGGGGATAAAATTAAGAACAAATTATCGTAGCAAGAACCAATTTGGTGCCTATCATGCTACGAACTCTCTACTTTTAGGGAAATCCCTACTGCCCTCTCCGGCACCTTGTGCCACCTCTCCCATTGGAGAGGCAAGAGTTTGCACAGACCAAAGGCTCCCTTGTGTAAAGGGTTAGCGTAGCGGTGTCGCGGTAGTGAATGACAGTCCGGTGGACTGTCAGA
>JAZOXB010000026.1:0-9818 GCA_045659585.1 Faecousia sp.
ATGTTCACCAAGAAGCAAAAATTCCTTCCCCCTGAGGAATGGGTCATGTTCAAGGATGAGAGTGGCGAGATCGTTCCTGCCATTGTTTCCGAGGAGCTGTGGGATGGCGCCAACGCCATTCTGAAACGGCGGAGCGACGATGTGAAATCCCGTCAGGGCATCTGTAATCATGCCAATTTGCTCACAGGAAAGCTATTCTGCACCCATTGCGGTGCCGCCTACTACCGCCGGGAATCCAAGGACAAACAAGGCAACAAAAACAGCCGTTGGGTCTGTTCGGGAAAAATCAAGAACGGCGCAGATAGCTGTCCCTCTGTTGCCATTTACGAGGATGAGATCAAACCCATTCTTTTGGACATTGCACAAGATACCCGAGTCAGTACCCAAGCACTCATAGATGAATATACTGCACGGTTCCAAGCGATTGACCAAGATAATCTGATCCCGAAGCAAATCGAGGAGCAAAAACAGCTCAGAGAGCTGGCAGAGAAGAAAAAGGCCAAGCTTTTGGAATTCAATGTGACCGGCGCCATCAGCGATGCAGACTTTATCGCCATGAACAGCCAATGCTCCCGAGAGATCGCCGCCGCAGAAGCAAGGATCCGTGAGCTGGAGCAGGAACTGTACTCCAAGGAGGAATTCCGCAAGCAGATCGAGTCCATGCAAGCTACTATGGAGGCCATGGAACTGGCTGCATCCACAGGAGCCATTACCACAGAATTTATCAACGAATTTATTGATAAAATCTTTGTTACACCGGAAAATGAGGGAATTATGCGTTTAGATGTTCGGATTTTCACCGGTGAAAGTACCCAAAGATACTTCGAGAAACTCGCAGGTCGTACGGGTCACATGTTCAAGAAGATGATCGAGGCTTACGAGCGCAACATGAAGTAAGCTACCCTAAAGAAAGAACGCACTCCGATTTTTTGTCGGAGTGCGTTTGATCTTTTAAAACGACTTAATGGATAAAATAGGCCTTGGCACTGTCGGAGTATGCAAAGAGTGCCTTACACAATTCCAGCAGATTCCCGGTCTTGTTATTACCGTAAGTATCTGCTCCATATTCCAAGGTGCAGGACACAGGTCTATCCCCCTCGTATACCTGTACAGAAACCACAGACCGCAGTTCTGCAGCTAAGAGACTGTCTAATGTAAAAGCATAGAATCCATAGGAAGTATTATATAACTCTCCATTTGTAAGAGACAGCTGTTTCTTCTCCCCCTTCACATCCTCATAGCTGACTCGGAGGGTCAAATCCGCAACATCTGAGGAATCACTGCCTATGGAGAATATGAATTTTACGCATACCTTAGAAGCCAGATCCAGAGACTTACCTTCCCAGCGAACAATCGGGTTTTCCAAGTCATCCAAAACTCGATTATTGTTTCCAAATATAACCGTATCCATATCGGACAGGAAAGATCTGTGTGTCTCCGTCATTCCCATATCAGCAAGAGTATCTGTACGGTAGTTCTTGAAAACCTGCGCCTTTGCTCCATACCGCAGAAGCTCCGCACACAGGGATTTCAGCGTTTCGGAACTTCTGTTATTGTTCAGCTGAGAATATGCATAGGTAATAATGCTGTACTCATCTACGGGAGAAACATAAGCTTGTCCATCCTTTACTCCATGCAAAGTTGTAAGGATTCGGTCATTCATATGAACTGCCGTTAACCCCTCGATTATAAAGTAATAGTAGTTCCCCTTGTCTATGGGATTCAAAAGGATCCGTTTCTCCCCTGTTTTTTCATTGCCCGTATAGTTCTCTACAAATGCTTCTGCATAAACTGTTTCCATGTCAAATCCCGCAAAACTTTCTTTCGAAATTGCAAAGTTCACAGAAATATCACTTGCCAAATTCAGACTATGTCCCAGCTTCCATTCCGTCTTCAGCACGGGTTCTTTGATCTCCCTTGCTCCGCAAATGCAGAGGCCGTCTGTATAATCGTGGGGCAGATCTTGAGAAGCACCGCAACGGTCACATGTCGCTTTATGTAATGTTTCTGATAAAGGTGCATATCCGTAAGCGTGTCCAACGGGGTCGATCGCTTCCGTCTTTGTTGCCTTGCACACATTGCAGGTGTAAGTCTTAATGCCATCTTCTGTACATGTTGGCGATACGGTTACGACACTCTCGTTCCAACTATGGATCCCATTGGGCGCATCACAAGCTCTTCCGATATAGATGTAGTCAATAGCAATGGCTCCACCGGCATTCCCCTTGAGATTTTGGAAGCGGAAGCCCAGACATTTGATAATATCTGCATTTTGGAATGTTGCAGAAACCGGGATCGTCAGGGTTTGGAATGCTCCATTGGACAAGGAATAACTTTGGCGAATATCGTTTTTCGTATTATGGACGTCCTTTTCGGTATAATAATACTCCATAACAAGGGTCGGTTTTTTCCCCTCGGGAACCACACAGTTCTCGGTTTTGAACCGGATCTGCAGAACATCGCTGTTTTTCGGCACAAAGCTCAGAGGGAAATAGGAATATGTCGTCCTGCCCGTTGGTTTCCCATAGGAATTGGTGGTCTTGATCCACGGGCCGTAGGTCAGATTCCCCGCTTCTTCCGTTCCGCTGTATCCATCGGTCACATCCACACGGAGGAGCCCCGCTGCAGGATCGATAGAAAACGCACTGTTGGATCCATTGTATATGGTTGCCCAATAGCCTTCTTTCGCCTGATCAAAATTCATAAAGCCATAGGGTATGGACTCATAGCGGCTACGTGCTGCCCCATCATCGGCAAAGTCGAACAACAAATAATCGTCTGTGTTAGCACCCTTTTCCGGCCCTACATAAATATAGTCATAGGTGAATTTCACCGTTGTTTTGGCAGGATCGTCAATCAGGAGATTATAGACCTCCGGCCGAATGGCTGTCACAGCATCTACTTCGTTGAAGTTCAACTTTCCTTCCAACGTGAAATACTCGCCACTACTAAACCCTGCGGGAAGGGCACAGGAATAGGCAACTGCCGTACTTTCATCCCCATCGTCCGTTCCATACATCAGACGGAAATTCGCTGCCGTATCCGTGGATCCTTCAATTTTCATCCTGACCTTAAAATAATCGTTTCCCGTGGGAATGAAGGTCAGTGGGTGCCCCCCTGTATAGCTGGTATTCAAGGATGTGATCATGGGATGAATATGCCGACCAATAGGATATTCTGCAGCAGTGGAGAAGGACACCGTTCCTGCCGTATTGTCGAACTCCGGTGCAGTGGAGTAGGTGTGGGTGTAGTGCCAGTTCCCAATATCAAAATTCTTACCACCGTACACGTCTGCATCGTATCGTCTTTTTGCTTCCGCATCGTTGGTGAAATCAAAATACAGATGATCGGACTCAGGCTCCGTCACGAGAAGCAAAGTAGAAGAAACCGCCCGTTCTCCTGTGGAATCTGCAGGGGTATTGCGAATCACGAGATCCGAATTTCCTTCTCGTTGGGTTGCAAAGAGAGAAGATCCGCCTCCATCTAAGTTGATAGCATTGACACAGCCCAGAGAGAACATCAGCTCAGACATATCATTGATAGTAACTCCGTGGGAATTGGTCTTACCGTTGGCTACAAAGGCAACGAGGGTTCCGTCTGCCTTCTGTCCAATGGCCGTACGTGCAGAAAGAACTTCGTTGTTTTGTTTGACTTGTCTTCCGTTCCGCACCAGCCATTGTCTGCCTGCAACAGCCTCTACCACATCGCTATGATCCTCTGTGTAGGTACGGAAAGCATAGCTTCCATCCTTCAAAATTGCAAAATAGCAGCTGCCATTCACTTCTGAGGGGTGGAGCACATTGCCCTCTACCTTAATGAGTCCCATAGGTTCCCCGTTATCAAAAGCAAAATTGCCATTCATAGCGAAAACCACATTCCGAGACGTGGCTTTTTCGTAAGCTGTGGCTTGAACCGTAGGCCTCGTAAAGGAATACTTGAACTTGCTTAAGGCACTTGTGCGTGTTGCCTTAGAACTGCCTTCTGTAAAATAATTACTGTAGGAAACCTTCCACTTTGCCTCTGCGGTGGGCGCAATCTGAAGCATATATCCCGGTTTTCCTCCGTCCAGAGTCACTGTAGACTCCGTCACGCCCGCAAGCAAGGAATACTTTTTTTCAGAGGATATGGTGCTTCTCGTTGCAGAAGAAGGCTGTTCCTCTGCTGAAACGTACATTCCACCACACGAAAGGCCGTAGGAGCATAGGAGCAAAACAGCCATCAGTGCCGCAACCATTCTTTTCACAAAATGACTCATAACAACCTCCAAATCATTTTAACTGACAAAATAGGCTTTTGCGCTGTCGGAATAGGCAAAAAGTGCCTTGCATAGCTGTAACAGATTTCCCGTTTTGTTGTTTCCATAGGCATCTGCTGCATATTCCAATGTGCAGGACACAGGCGTATCCCCTGCATAAATCTGTGCAGAAACAACAGACCGCAATTCTGCCGCCAACATTGCGTCTAAGGTGAAGGCATAATAGCCACGGCTTACGCTATAGATTTCGGGATTGGACAGAAGCAGATTCTTTTCCTTCCCCTCTATATCTCGGTATCTTACCCGCAGGGTCAGTGCAGATAGGTCGCCGGTGTAGTTTTGGGGATCAAAGGCTAATTTCAGCGCAACCTTAGATCCTAAGTTTAGTGCCTTTCCTGCCCAAACGATGGGGGCGTTTTCCAAGTCATTATGTTCCACATTGGTGTTCCCAAAGGTAACCGCCTCCATATCCGACAAATACCCTCTTTGTACATCTGTCATCCGATCATCGGCCTTAGTATCGGTACGATAGCCTTTGTAAATTTGGGCATAGGTGCCATATCGGAGGAGATCTGCGCAGAGAGTGCGCAATGTTTCGGAGGAAGCAGACTTGCTCATCTGAGAATAGGCATAAGCAGAAATACTGTAGTCGTCTACAGCTGAATAATAGGGCTGTCTGTCCTTTGTTCCATAGAGCGTGGAGCGAATACTGTCATTCATATGAACAGCCGTGAGTCCGTCCAAGGTAAAGTAATAGTAATTCCCTTGCTCTACAGGCAGAAGTTTCACCGTCTTGGTTCCGGTCTTGGTATTTCCTTGATAGACATCCATTTCCGACAATACATAAACCGTATCCATGTCAAATCCGGACAGCAGTGTCTTGCTTACAGCAAGGTTTACAGAGATATCACTTGCCAGATTCAAGCTATGACCCATCTTCCATTGCGGCTGTAACACAGGCTCCTTTGCCTCTATCTGTCCACAGACACATAGTCCATCAGTATAGCTGTGAGCCTCTACCTCTTCATAATCACATTTCTCGCAGGTAATGTTGTGAACCCCTTCGTCTGCAGGACAGTACACCAATGTATGACCTGTTGCCTCGGTTTTTGCTTCTGTATAGCTATCAGAACAATATACACAGGTATAGGTGGTATAGCCCTCCTCCGTGCAGGAAGGTTCCCTTATTTCTCCTTTGTACTCATGGCCCTTAGCCGGAATCGTCTCCGTTTTTCCGGTGCCGCAAACCGTGCAGGTAAAGGATTTTACCCCATCTTTGGTGCAGGTAGGCTCCGTTGTAACCGTTCCGCTACCAAAGCTGTGTCCTGTTGCAGGGATATAAGAATCCTTGGATTTATAGCCACAGGTTCTGCAAGTATGGGTCGTGTAGCCCTGTTCGGTACAAGTCGCCTTGGTAGTGCTGTGGTCATAGACGTGCTTGGTAGGCAGACCGCTTTCC
The DNA here is from genome assembly GCA_045659585.1 of Faecousia sp. GTDB lineage: Bacteria > Bacillota > Clostridia > Oscillospirales > Oscillospiraceae > JAZOXB01. Next base: position 5,715 of record JAZOXB010000026.1, read on the forward strand.
GTCCCAACATAGATGTAGTCGATCTCTACCTTGGCGCTTGAGGAGGTGCCCTTAATATGCCAGAACCGCATACCAAAGGTGGTGATCTTACTTGCGGTCTTAAACTGCTGTGAAACCGGAATGGTCACAATGGTATAAGTGCCGTTACTCAGGGTATAATCCCCGATCATAGTGTAGTCACCGCGGGCAGTGGTGCCGTCTGCCGTAACATAGTCATAGACAACCACTACCTGGGGATTGGAGCCCGCTGCCAAAGTACAATTCTGGAGTTTAAAGGCAACCTGAACAAATTCCGCATTCTTGGGATTATACTGTAAAGGATGCTGAGAAGAAGCCGTAGCGCCGGGATAGGTACCGTAGCTCTTGGTTGTAGTGAGCCAGGGGCCGTACTTGCCGTTGGCGGTGTTATAGGCCAGACCCTGTGCAACCTTTAAAGACAGGATACCTGTAGAATTGCTGATGGAATAGTCGGAATAGACGGAGCTGCTGGTGGTAGAGGTCTCCTTAGTTGCCCAGTAACCACCGGAAGCCTTGTCAAACTGATATCCACCGTAGGAAGTGCCACCATATCGACTCTGGTCTGTAGAGGTGTTGGAATAATCGAAGAACAGACTCTGACTCAGCGGAGTGGTTTTACTCTTTCCCATATAGATAGAGTCAATGGTAACGGTGCCGTTCTTAATGTTGTCAAAGGTCAGGCGGAGGGAATCTATGGTAGCCACACTGCGAACACCGCTGTCTGTCAGTGGAATATCCAGTGTTACATAGCCCGAGAGTGCCTTGTCCAAGGTATAGGTCTTCTTATTGGTCGCCCATACGCCGGAGGAACGATTTGCAACACCTACCGTAACAGAAGGGCCGGTAGAGCTGTCGATCAAAGAGTTTCCGCTAAGCTTAAACTTAATTCTGGCGATTTGAGCCTCCTTGGTCCGGAAGCTGAGACCATAGGCCGTCTTGGGATCCGTGGAACTGTTTGTACCGATCACCAGATAGGGGTTACCGGTAGCACTTGCACTAAAGGTCAGGGTGCCGTCGGTCTTGTTGATAGTACGATTGGATACCAGTGCAGAATCATAGTTCCAATAGGCCGCATGGTAGTCATAGGCATTGTAACGGTAGTTCTGCTGTTTATAGTGGGCACGGGAGTTGGTATCATCCGTAAATTCAAAAATCAATGCAGAGCCAAGCTTAATATCTGCCACAGCAAAGGGATGGTCGGAAATCGCATAGGCATTGTTTGCCTCATAGCAAATGGTATGATAGGAGAAGCTTGCATCTGCAGTTGCCGTAACATGGTCGATCTTCAGCAGGTGATCTCCACGCTTTGCAGCGGCTCCACGGCTGTCAAGAGAATTAGAATTGATCAAGAATCTGCGGTATTCCTGGGTCTGGTCGTTGCAGTTGAAGTCACCGGTGCAAATGACGGTGTCCCCATAGGTATTGCGAAGGCTGTTGACCTTCTTGGCAAGCTGTTCTGCTTGAGCCAAACGCTCGTTGGCCTTATTGGCGCCGGGTGTCCAGTGGGTGCTGATAAAAACAAACTGTTTGCCGTTACTCAGAAGGGTAAACACCGCCCAAACGATACATTGGCCATTGCTGCGACTGGAATAAGCCTCTACACCATGAGCGTTCAGGGTCAGCAGATCCTTACGGTACAGGATGCTGTTCAGGGCTAGACCCTTGTTGGGCACATAGTCGTAGTAAGAATAGCCCGCTACATCGGACTCCTCCAGCCAACCCCATTTGGTAGAGTCCAGCTTTTTAAAAGCCGTGTACCAAGAGGGGCTCATTTCTTGGGTTCCCACAACCATGGGGTTGTTCTCATTGAGCATTTGTTCCAGCTTTACTACACGGGTGGATGTGGCAGGAGGCGCCACCCCGTCCCCTGACCAGCTGGCAAATTCTGCAAGAACATTGGCACTCATAACACGGATGTCAGAGTTGGCGGTGTCCTGCGCCGCCGCTTTTGCATGGGTTTTAGGCACAGGCATGAGGGACAGAACAAGGGTCAAAAGCAGGAGCATGGATAGGATTTTCTTCATCATTGGTTTCATCCTTTCATATCAAAAAATGGGGTTTATTCCATAAAATATGCCTTGGCGCTGTCGGAATAGGCAAAGAGAGCCTTGCATAGTTCCAGCAGATTGCCCGTTTTGTTGTTGCCGTAGGTATCCGCCCCATACTCTAAGGTACAGGACACAGGTACTTCCCCTGCATAAATCTGTGCCGAAACAACAGACCGCAGTTCTGCGGCTAAGAGACTGTCCAAAGTGAATGCATAAAATCCATGATCGGAATGATATAACTCTCCATTTGTAAGAGACAGCTGTTTCCTTTCCCCCTTCACATCCTCATAGCTGACACGGAGGGTCAGTTCTGACACTTCTCCCACAGACTCATCCATTGAGAAGATAAATTTTACCGCAACCTTCGTAGCCAAATCCAAGGCCTTTCCTTCCCAATGAATGGTCGGAGTTTCCAAATCGTTCAAAACTCGATTGGTGTTCCCAAAGGTAACCGTTTCTAAATCAGACAAGAGCAGTCTATGATTCTGGGTCATTCCCTTATCTGCAAGAGCATCTGTCCGATAGTTCTTAAAAATCTGAGCCTTTGCACCATAGCGCAGAAGTTCTGCGCAGAGCATTTTCAGCTTTTCCGGTCTGCCGGCGTGATTCATCTGGGCATATGCATAGGTTGCAATGCTGTATTCATCCACAGACGAATAATATGGCTGTCCATCCTTTACTCCGTAAAGGGTCGTACTGATTTCATCATTCATACGAACCGCTGTCAGCCCTTCAACAGTAAAGTAATAGTAGTCGCCCTTATCCACAGGCGTTAAACGGATCCGTTTCCCCCCTGTTTTTTCATTGCCCGTATAGGTCTCTACAAATGTTTCTGCATATACTGTTTCCATGTCAAATCCCGCAAAACTTTCTTTCGAAATTGCAAGGTTTACAGAAATATCACTCGCCAAATTCAGACTATGTCCCAGCTTCCATTCCTCCATGAGGACAGGTTCCTTGATTTCCTTCTCGCCACAGACACAGATACCATCTATATAGCTGTGTGCTTCCCTCCTTCTGTAACCACAGGTGCAAAGGCTCTCGTGTTCAGAGACGTTCCCTATAGAATATTCATAGCTGTGAGGGGCAGCTGTAAACTGAGCCGTAACTATCATATCAGCAGTAATATTTGTCAGAGCCTTTTCCCAGCCCTTGAAACTATAGTGATAGTTGGCATCATAGTCCTTTATGGGAGTAACGCCCGTATAAGAGGCTGTTTCTCCCTTCAATACTCCCACCGTCTGCAAGATCTGCCCATCCCAATTGCAGAATTTTACATGATAATCTGTATTGGGAATTTGATCCCTCGGACCTATATAAATATAGTCTATGATAAGCTTTCCGCCGGTACTGCTTTTCACATTTTGGAATCGAATACCAAAATTCTCCACCATGTCTACGGATCGGAATTTACTACCGGCAGGTACCGTAAGGGTCACATACTGTCCGTCCTTGACTGTCCAAGTGGCACGAATATCATTTGCATAATTCCGTACACCATTGTCTATGTAATAGTATTCAAAGACCGCTTGCGGCGTTTTCCCCGAATCTGCCACACAGCCTGTTGTCTTAAATCGAATTTGGAAATAATCCGTGGATGTGGGGCAATACATTAAGGGGAAGAAATCATAGGTATCCTTCAATGTTATGGTATTATAGTATTTTGTGGTTTTCAGCCACGGGCCATAAATCACATTCCCATTTGCCGCCGTTCCACTGTGTCCCTCTGTCACATTGAGTTCTATAACACCTGCCTTATTATCAACGGTATAGCCGTCTGCAGATCCGTTATAATGTGTCGCCCACGTAGTCGTATTGGCCGCATCAAAATTATGATAGGTATATACGGGATCTGCGTAGCGTAATCGAGAGGATGCATCTGCTGTAAAATCAAAGAACAATGGAACTGCACGTTCCTTACCAAAATAGATATAATCTATCGTGAGCTTTACGTCGGAGTTGCTATAGATATTCTGGAAGCGGAATCCAATATTGGTGATCACGTCGGCATTTTTAAAAGCATCGCTCAAAGGAATTG
>JAZOXB010000027.1:0-52510 GCA_045659585.1 Faecousia sp.
CTGAAGCGCTTTAAGAGATCCTGCCAGAAGGATGGCGTGATCGCTGAAGTTAAGAAGAGAGAGCATTATGTCAGCCCCAGTCTGAAGCGTAAGCAGAAGTCCGAGGCAGCTCGTAAGAACAAGAGAAGAGGTTTCTAATTATCCCTCATCGCTTTGTCTTCAAAGCACCCTGCTTGCAGGGTGCTTTTTCTATACACTGCTTCCTTTTTAAGGGTGCTATGGAGGATGGAATTATGAAAAGCATGACACAAGCAATCATACAAAAGATTCGGGAAGGTCAGTCTGTGGTACTATGTACCATTCTTGCTTCTTCCGGCTCTTCTCCGCGAGGCGCCGGGGCCCGTATGGCTGTTTTTGCAGACGGTACGACTATGGGTACCGTAGGCGGTGGACAGGTAGAGTTTTTGGCATCACAAGAAGCCATGGAGGTTATGGAAAGCGGAAATACCGCTATCCGTTCTTTTGATCTTGCTCCTGCACAGGTGGCCTCTATCGGTATGATTTGCGGTGGAAAGGTTACCATCTATTATCAGCTCCTTACAGTTGCGGAACTTCCTGTATTGCTGGATATGGAAAAAGCGCTGTCTACCGATGAGAATGCATGGATTTATTTGCGGATCAGAGAAGGTAGGGTAGAGACATTCCGTGTTGTATCCGGAGAGGAAGCTTTGCGGGATCCTAAACACTTTGCTACCAAGGCTGTTCTTGTAGAAGGGGATCTTGTAGAATATTATGAACCTCTTATGCGTGCCGGGCGAGTTTATATCTTCGGCGGCGGTCATGTAGGACAGGCCTTGGTTCCGGTACTGGCAGGAGTAGATTTCCGTGTGACCGTGTATGATAAGCGGAAGGAGCTTGCCACCAAGGAACATTTTCCCAGTGCGGAAGAGGTCATTTACGGGGATTACGAGAGTATTTTTGATAAAGTCACCTTAAAGCCCTCGGATTATGTTGTGATCATGACTCCGGGACATGAGTCGGACTATGCCCTTTTGGAGCAGGTGCTTCGTTGCGAGACTTCCTATGTGGGCTGTATCGGATCTCGCTATAAGATCGCACGGACTCAGGCTATGCTTCGGGAGGCGGGAATCTCCGAGGAGCGGATCAAGAGCGTTCATTCTCCCATTGGCCTTCCTATCGGAGCACAAACTCCTGCGGAGATCGCTATTTGCATTGCCGCGGAGATGATCCTCCACCGCTCTCAGAATCCATGATGCAGCGTTGGAGTGAAGATACCATCCGTTTTATGGAGGATGCATCAAGTTACGGAAATTATCATAAAGAACTGGCCGATATTCTTTTAAACTATTTGCCTGTTGACGGTCACATTTGTGATGCGGGCTGTGGTTTGGGACATTTGGCTTTGGAACTGGCTAAGGAATGCAGAGCGGTTACTGCGGTAGATGCATCCGCCGATGCCTTGCGTGGCATCTTGTCCCGAGAGCTTCCGGATAATCTCTGTGTGTTGCAGGGAGATATTTTCGCCATGGAAGATCGGTACGATGCTATGGTCTTCTGCTATTTCGGAAAGACAAAAGAGATCCTTCGCCTGGCTTCCTTGGGACGAACCCAAAAGATTCTTGTAGTGCGACGGGATTGCGGTGTCCATAGCTTCTCTGCTTCCGCGGTACAGCGAAAGGATCATAGTATCAATGAGCTGACTGCAGTTCTGGAGGAAAAGGGGATCCCGTATTTCTCACGTAATATTTCTTTGGAATTGGGGCAACCCTTCCGCACTATGGATGACGCCTTGCGGTTTTTTAGTCTGTATAATAAGAGCGATCGGCCGATCGTACCTGAGATGCTGGAGGAACGATTGGTGAGGACGGAGCGGGAAAACTTTCCTTTGTACTATCCCAGTGTCAGAAATATGGAACTGATCGGTTTTGAGACAAAAAATGTTTTAGAAAAAGTGTGATTTTTACTTGCATATTAGGGTTATTCGTGGTATAATGTGGCGGAAAATAAGATGGAGGTATGCGTATGAACGAAATGATTGAAAAACTGAACTATGATTCTCCCTCTGCTCAGATTCTGATCTTTCCGGAGCAGGACATTGTGACTACCAGTGGTAACGGTCCGATTATCCTTCCCGATGATGAGTGGTAAAGAGCAGGCCACCCTTTTACAAGGGAACGAGTACCATTATTTGATCCACTTGCTTCGTTGTGCGATCCATAGAGACATTCCCGAGGAACTGCCTGAGGGAATGTCTTTTCAAAAGGTCTATGACTATGCTATGGAACATGATGTGGCGAATTTGGCATTCTATGCTGTGGAGAAATTGAATCGCAAACCGGATGACGAGCTATATGCCATGTGGAGCCGTCGCAGGGATCTTGCTCTTGTGCGAGATATGAATCAAGACTTTGCCAGAGAAGAGATTGTCAGTGCGTTTGAAGAGCGGGGGATCCCTTACAAAGAGCTTCAGGGAACCGTCCTGAAAAAGCTCTACCCAAGACCGGAATACCGCACCATGTCGGATATTGATTTTATCGTAGAAAAGTCCCGCTTGGCAGAGTGTGGTCGGATCCTTTCTAACTTGGGATACCAATGTACTAATTATGGCGATTTTGAGATCGTTGGTAAGCGAAAGCCTTTGATTTGTGTTGAGCTTCATACGGACTACTTTCCAAAGGACTCTGATTTCTATGGGAGCATGGGGAAGCCTTTTGATACGGGGGAAATAACGGAGCAGGATCAGCTGAATGAGTTGTACCTGTATAATGTCCTTCATACTGCAAAGCATTACTTCTGCGGAGGTTGTGGGATACGACGCATATTGGATATGTATTTCCTTGATAAAGATTTCGGAAATAAAATCTACCGGGAACCCATTGATGCTTGTTTGAGAAAGGCGGAACTTCTTTCCTTTGCCGAGGAGATTTCACTGCTTGCTCAACAATGGTTTGGGGAGTGTGTGTATTCTGACACTACAGAGCGTATGAGTCGGTTTGTTACGGAAGCCGGACTTCACGGGACTCGTGAGAATTTTATTCATAGCAGGCTGACGAGACTACAGGAAGATCGTCCTTTCACTTTGGGAACCAAAATAAAATATATTTTGTCTAAGATGTTTCCCGGTGATGATATTATGTTGGATCATTATCCTATTTTAAATCGGTGTAGATTCCTTTATCCTGTTTTGTGGATCCATCGGATCTTCAAGATGTTATTGGGAGGCAAAAATCGATCAATCTCTTTTTTGGATCTGAAACTGGTGCTCAAATCTAAGAAGGATGATCGATGAAGGAATGACCTTACCTCATCCGGGGATCTCTAAAGGGATTCCCGGATTTTTTCTTATTGTCAAAATAATACTTGATTTTTGAAAAATCTATGCTATAATATCTACGCATGGAGGCTTAGCTCAGCTGGTTAGAGCGCCTGCTTCACACGCAGGAGGTCACTGGTTCGAGTCCAGCAGTCTCCACCAGGAAAACCGCTGTTGCTCTGCAACGGCGGTTTTTTTCAGCGAAATCCGTCCTTGCGGACGGAATAAATCCACCTGCGGCGGATGAAATCACTATGTGATGAAATCCGACTCCGTCGGATGTTGGGATGGTTTTTAAGATAATATTTCTTTCCCATAAGGAGGTCCATTCCTATGAGTAAAAATGAGCTGTACTATCATAAACACTATACTGCCCGTTGGCGTGGCCCGGAGGATCCTTGGTGCTGTGAATACTCCGGTACCCCTATAGAGACGATTCGTTTTGATTACGAGACAGACCCTCGTAGTATGATCATTCGATATCGCTCCGGAGAGGAATACACTTGGGGAAGCAAGTATATAACTTCTTATATCGGTCAGTTTGGGATCTCGGTATCTCCTGATGGTGAAAAGGTGTTTCTACAGACCTGGGAAACCGGACTGTTCTGCTTTTCTGCCCGAACAGGGGAGAGACTCTGGCGTACCAAATCCCGCCGGGGTGTTACGAATATTTTTGTAGGGGAGGATACCCTTACAGTACAACTACATGATTATGGTATGATGCTCCTGTCTATGGAAACAGGAGAGGTTCTGAAAGAAAAACGACCTTACGGTGTTTGGGGTTTCACTGCCATAGATCATCGATATTTGATTGCCGGCCATCGCAAGTGGGATCTGATCGAGGCGGAGACACTTGAGGTTAAAGAGCGCTTCTCCGACAAGGTTTTTACAGGGGGACATACAGATTATACGGTGAATCATATTAGTCTTGGAGCGGACGGACTGATCTGCGTCAAGGGATTCCATGTAATCAACGACTATTCGGTAAGACCTGTAAAAACAATAGAAACTTTACATTTTGAGCACTTTGTAGAATCGGAAATATTGCAACTTGGAGGGAGCAGTGACCTGTGATCAAGTACCTTTGGAATAGCATATTAGAACTTTTGTATCCGCGGAAATGTGTCCTTTGCACGAAGATCCTTTCTCGAAACGAAACCGATCTTTGCACAAAGTGTCACATGGAAACACAGCGAGTTCCACATGCTGTGTCTCGTGGGAAACATTTTGGGTACTGCTATAGCGTTTTCTATTACAAGAAAGATGTTGCATCCGCGGTGAAAAAACTGAAATTTTCCGGAAAACAGCTTTACGCTGATGCCTTTGGAAGACTTTTGGCCATGAAACTCTTGGAGGAGCGTGTATCAGCGGACATGATCACATGGGTTCCCGTAAGCCGAAAGCGGAAGAGAAAACGTGGCTATGATCAGGCAGAAGAGATCGCCAAAGCGGTAGGTCGTGAATTGGGGATCCCTGTGAAAGGACTCTTGTGCAAGGTTCGCCACAATTCTGCACAGGCTCAGATAGGAGATCACAGACAGCGGAGAGCGAATGTTGCCAATGTTTACAAGGTGATCGATCCCGGTAAGGTGTGCGGAGGCAGGATCCTGCTGATCGACGATGTCATTACCAGTGGTGCGACCCTTGACGAATGTAGCAAGATCCTGTCCGAAGCCGGGGCCGAATCTATTGTTTGCGGAACCTTTGCCGCCACGGGGGGTTAAATCATACACCGTTCCATAGCGGCAAAGAGTTTCTTTCTTCCTTCAGTTGACAGGGGAGTCAGGGGGAGCCTGAGAAATTCCTTGCACAATCCCTGAGAGGCCAGTGCCCCTTTGATCGGAATGGGATTCACTTCGCAGAACAGAGCCTCTATTAGGGGTAAATATTGGAGCTGCAGTTGTGCAGCTCTTTTATATTGCCCTGCAAAACATAGATCAGTCATGGCTTTTACTGTTTCCGGACAGAGATTGGATAATACGGATATGACACCGCATCCTCCCAGAGACATGATGGGAACAATCTGATCATCGTTTCCCGACCATAGGAAGGAGTTAGGCAATGCGCACAATTGGGCTGTTTGGCTGATATTTCCTCCTGCGTCTTTTATGCCATTGATCCGAGGGTGAGTGGAAAGCCTGCGACAGGTTTCTGTACTCATGGATAGACCGGTTCGGGAGGGAACGTTATAAGTGATGACCGGCAGGGTACTGCTTTGGGCAATGGTTCTGTAATGCTCTACCAACCCGTCTTGGGTACATTTATTATAATAGGGAGTCACTGCCAGGAGGGCATCCACACCGCACCGCTCAGCAGTTTGAGCCAGATCGGCGGCAGTTTGGGTACTGTTGGACCCTATGCCTGCAATTATTTTGCAGGTTCCGTCTACATAGTGGACGCAGTGCATCCAAATTTGGGCTTTTTCCTCTTTGGATAGGGTACTGCCTTCTCCCGTGGTTCCGCATAGGACAATTGCCGGGATCTTGGCATCCAGTTGCTTTTTCAGAAGCAGATCCAGACTTTTAAAATCGATCCCGTCTTGATCAAAGGGGGTTACAAGGGCTGTGGCAGTTCCGTAAAATACAGGCTCTTTCATAAAAACACCTCCCATATATCATATGGAAGCTTTTGGAGAACAGTGAATATTTCTGTTGCATTATTTGAAAATATAGGGTATAATGAATTGGATATAAACATATAAGTGATCGATTCTTAGCCCCAAAGGAGCGAAAGGTGGAAATAGATTGAAAACCAGTGATTTTTATTATGACTTACCTCCGGAGTTGATTGCCCAGACTCCCTTACAGCAACGAGACAGCTCTCGTTTGCTTGTCATGGACAAGGAAACCGGCGGTTTGAACCATAAGCAGTTTTTCTCTGTGCTGGATTATCTGCAACCGGGAGATTGCCTTGTAATGAACGACTCTCGCGTTTTACCTGCGCGGTTGTTAGGACACAGACCTACCGGCGGTGCGGTGGAGATCCTCCTCCTGACACAGAAGGAAGGGAATGTTTGGGAATGCCTCGCCAAACCGGGCAGAAAGCTGAAGGAAGGGGCAGAGGTCATCTTCGGCGACGGAGCCTTGACTGCCAAGATCGTTGGTGAGACAGAGACCGGTAACCGCCTGGTGGAATTCTTCTATGAAGGGATCTTTCTGGAGCAATTGGAACGGTTGGGGAAAATGCCCTTGCCTCCCTACATTAAGGAGGAACTGGAAGACGGCGAACGGTACCAGACCGTTTATTCCAAGATCAACGGCTCTGCGGCGGCTCCTACTGCGGGACTCCATTTTACCAAGGAGCTTTTACAGCAGGCGGAAGCCAAGGGTATCAGACTTGCCTTTGTGACACTCCATGTAGGTTTGGGAACCTTCCGCCCCGTAAAGGTGGATGACGTGACCAACCATCATATGCATTCGGAATTCTGTATGATCTCTCGAGAGACCGCTGACATCCTCAACGATACCAAGGCCAAGGGTGGTCGTATCATATGCGTGGGAACCACTTCCTGCAGAACCTTGGAATCCTTGGCACGGGAAGACGGCACCTTTGCAGAGAGCTCTGCATGGACCGAGATCTTTATTTATCCCGGTTATCGCTTCAAGGCCATGAACGGACTGATCACCAATTTCCATCTTCCCGAGAGCACACTGATCATGCTGGTATCTGCTTTTGCGGGCTATGACCATGTTATGCAGGCTTACGAGGAAGCGGTGAAGGAAAGATATCGTTTCTTCTCCTTCGGTGATGCCATGCTTATTATTTAAGCGAATCTGATTTAACGAGGTAACAAGTATGTTTGAAGTATTAAAGACGGAAGGCTCTGCTCGTCGCGGCGAGTTTACCTGTGCTCATGGCACGGTACAGACGCCTGTTTTTATGAATGTCGGCACCCAGGGTGCCATTAAAGGGGCTCTCAGTGCAGAGGATCTGAAGAACATTGGCTGTCAGGTAGAGCTGTCCAATACCTATCATCTTCATCTTCGTCCCGGTGACAAAGTCGTTCGAGATATGGGTGGACTCCATAAGTTCATGACATGGGATGGTCCCATTCTGACGGACTCCGGCGGATTCCAGGTGTTCTCCCTGTCTTCTCTCCGTAAGATCAAAGAGGAGGGGGTCTATTTTGCTTCCCATTTAGACGGTAGAAAGATCTTTATGGGACCGGAAGAAAGCATGCAGATCCAGTCTAATTTAGGTTCCGATATTTGCATGGCTTTTGATGAATGCATCGAAAATCCTGCTCCTTATGATTATGTCAAAAAGTCTATTGACCGTACTTACCGTTGGTTGGTTCGTTGCAAAGAAGAGAATGCTCGTCTTAACAGCTTGCCTGATACGGTAAATCCTCAGCAGATGCTTTGGGGCATCAATCAGGGTGGAACCTATGGGGATCTTCGCGTAGAGCATATGAAGCGGATCGCTGAATTGGATCTTCCCGGCTATGCCATCGGGGGCCTTGCGGTAGGCGAGCCCACACAGGTTATGTATGATATCATCGAAGCTGTGGAACCTCACATGCCCAAGGAAAAGACCCGTTACCTTATGGGCGTAGGTACTCCCTCCAATATCATCGAGGCGGTAGCTCGTGGCGTGGACTTCTTTGATTGCGTAATGCCTGCCAGAAATGCCCGCCATGCAAAGCTCTTTACATGGAGCGGTAGTCGCAATCTGAAGAATGCCCGGTATGAACGGGATGACAGACCCATTGACGAGGAATGCGATTGCCCTGTTTGCCGCCGCTATTCTCGTGCATATATCCGCCATCTGTTTAAGGCGGAGGAGATGTTGGCTATGCGTCTTTCCGTTATGCACAATCTGTATTTCTACAATAAGCTGACTCAACGGATCCGTGAGGCACTGGATCAAGGTACTTTCGATGAATTCCGAGGAAAATACTCTGCTCGTCTGGATCGAAAGGCAGAGGATTGAGAAAATCTTTGAAATATTTGAAAAACACTTGCAAAACGGGATCTTATCTTGTATAATGCATGTATTGCTAAAAATTGGAGGATATAACTATGGAAAGCTATGGTAGTATGTTTGTTGTTCTGATTGCAATGGTTCTCTTTATGTGGCTCGTTATTTGGAGACCCGAGAACAAGCGCAAGAAAGAAGAAGAAGCTATGCGCAACGGTCTGACTATTGGTGACAAGATCACCACTATTGGCGGTATCGTCGGCAAGATCGTTGAAGTTGACGGAGATTCCATCGTGATCGAGACCAGCAAGGATCGTGTTCGTATGGAGCTGAAGAAGTTCTCTGTTCATTCCAATGATACTGCAGCGGAGAAGGCTAAGAAGGCTCGTGCAGAAGCTCAGGCTGCTGCAAGAGAGCGTGCTGCTCAGAGAAAGCGGGACAAGGAGAACAAGCTGTAATACAACGGCATAAACTGTATACTGCGAATAAAAGGCTGTTTTGAGGATCCTGAGAGATCTTCAAAACAGCCATTTTCTATTTCTTATTTTGTTTACACGCCCATTGCAGGATCAGATCATTGTGGGTTGGAACCAGAGATAGCTCATGTATTTCATGGGGGGAAAAGAAATGCAATGCTCCGGACTCTTTGCTGCATCGGAAGACCGGTTCCTGTTGCAATGCAACTTCGAACAGGACAATGATCATACGCCAAACCGTACCGTCTGCGTAGGCGGCGATCCTCTGATCATCTACGATACGGATCTGACGGAAGGAATCTTCCGGTATGCGGATCCCGGTTTCTTCCCATACCTCTCGAGCAATTCCGTGGGTATAGCTTTCCCCTTTGTTTAATCTCCCACCGGGGAGTCCCCACATTTCACAATCCCATCGCTTTTCCAGAAGGAGTTTTCCGTTCCATTCCAGATAGACATTGGTGCCGATTCTTGTGGGGCTGTTGGGCTTGGGAGCCTTTGGATCGTTCAAATAATATGTTCCGATAGCCATGTTATTATCCTAAGAGAACATCGGAGATAAGCATGAGACAGAATCCGGCAAGGAGGGCATAGGTGGCGCCTCTCTGACTTCCGTGGGCGTGAGTCTCCGGGATCATTTCGTCACTGATGACGTAAAGCATGGTGCCTCCGGCAAAGGCAAGGGCAAAGGGGAGGATAGCAGAAGAGAAGCTCACTGCAAAATATCCGATCAGAGTTCCTACAACCTCTACCACGCCTGTTAGAAGGGCGCAGAACAGGGTACGCTTTTTGGAAACTCCGGCAGCCAGCAGGGGAGCGATGATGACCATGCCTTCGGGAATGTTCTGCAGAGCAATGCCGCCTGCAATGAGAAATGCCCTTCCGGTGTCTCCGGAGCCGAAACCTACACCTGCGGCAATGCCCTCCGGCAGATTATGGATGGCAATAGCACTGACGAACAGGAGCACTTTGCTGAGATTTGCATTATTATGGGCTTCATCTTCCGTGCCTGCCAACCTATGGAGGTGGGGGACAAGCTTATCCATTGCGTTAAGACAAATTGCACCGATAAAGATCGCTGCAATTACGATGGGAAGTCCATAAGTACCGCCATATTCCAGAGAGGGGAGGATCAAACCCAAAACAGCAGCGGCCAGCATGACACCGGCGGCGAAGGACAGAATAATATCGGAGAATCGGTGGGACAGCTTTTTAAAAGCAAAGCCTATGATGGAACCGATCATGGTAGAACCGCCTACGCCTAAGGCGGTCAGCAGAACAAGCTTCATGGATATGTTTCCTTTCTGTTGATCTCATACTTATATTCTATCACAGAGGGGCGGAAAAGGCAATGTGGAAAAGAATGTGAAACGAGCTTGTTTGTTGAAAAAAAAACAACATGTTTCAGCATTTTATAATCCGAGCGTTGACTTCTGTGAATGACTGTGGTATAATCCATTTGTACTGTGTATTACTATGTCCGATTTATGGCGGTCCTCGACTGAAAAGGAGGGTATGGACTATGAATGATAAAATGCCGGACTCCGGTGGTGTGTTCGAGATTGATCTAAAGCGGATTGCAGAGCGACTTATGAATAGGCTTTGGCTGATCGTAGTTATGTCTGTTTTGGGAGCTGTAATGGCCTTTTGCTTCACATATTATTTTGTAACGCCACTCTATCAGAGTTCTGCAATGCTCTATGTTAATAATAACAATGTATCTCTGGGAGATGTTACTATGAGTCTTTCTGCCAGTGATATTTCTGCGTCCAGAGGCCTTGTTGATACGCACATTGCAATTCTGAAAGCTCGTACTACTCTCAATGACATTATCGACCGCGCAGGGGTTTCCAGAACTCCCGCAGAATTAAGAAAAATGATTTCTGCAGTACCTGTAAACTCTACGGAAATATTCGAGGTTGTGGTTACGTGTTCCGATCCTTATGAGGCGGAGCGGATCGCTACGGCGATTACAGATGTTCTTCCCAAGCGAATCGAGACCATCATGGAAGGTAGTTCGGCGAAAGTTGTTGATACAGCTATCGTGCCTACAAACCCCAGTTCACCCAGCTATTCCAAGAATGTTGTTGTAGGATTTCTGATTTTTATGATGGGAACAGTTGCTGTAATTGTTCTGAAGCTTCTTTTTGATACGACCATTCGTTCAGAAGAAACTGTGGCTCAAATTACATCCTATCCCGTTCTAGCTGCAGTCCCCGATATGCTTGCACCCTCAAAGGGTAAATACTATTCCAAGGGTAGTTATCATTCTTACTATAATGGAAACAAGAATAAGGAAAGTGCTTCCGGTAAGAAAAAAGAAGCCCTCCTTGGTGAACAGGTTAGTTTCGTTGCGTCGGAAGCCTATAAGCTCCTTCGTACGAAGTTACAGTTCTCCTTTACCGATGACGGCGGTTGCCGTATTTTAGGCTTGTCCAGTGCTATGGCAGGTGAGGGTAAGAGTTTGACAGCGGTAAACCTTGCATATTCCATGGCTCAGCTGAATAAAAGAGTGATCCTGATCGACTGTGATATGCGACGCCCCACCTTAGCAGAGAAAATGAAACTTCGCAAGACTCCGGGTTTGTCCAATTGGCTTACGGGACAGGAAAATATTTCCGAGCTTCTACAGCGGTGCAGTCTCAATGATGAAAAGGGCACCTTTGATGTGATCTCTGCAGGTCAGACGCCTCCTAATCCTGTGGAGCTTTTGAGCTCCGAAAAAATGGCGAAGACCCTTGCTCTTTTGCGGAAATCTTATGATTACATTTTACTGGATCTTCCTCCTGTGGGTGAAGTCAGTGATGCTTTGGCTGTTGCAAATCAGGTAGATGGTATGCTTCTGGTAGTTCGTCAAGATTACTGTGATCGCAATGCATTGCTTGCGACGGTGAACCAATTTGAATTCATCGAATCCAAGATTCTTGGTGTGGTTTATAACTGTGCTTCCGAATCTACCGGTCGCTATGGCTATAAGGGTTACTATAAAAAGTATGGCAAAAACAGTGTTGTGGGTAGATATCAGCCCGAGGATGCCCACAGCATCAAGAGTGACAGCAAACGGCCTTAAAGAGCCTAATGCTGCTACCGTCCCGAAGGGACATTACAACATTAAATAATATTAAATATTTTTAATATTAAAATTATTTTAGGAGATGGTATTATGAAGCGTGTTCTTTCCCTTGTGATCGTTATGACTCTTTGCATTTCTCTTTTGGCATCCTTCGCTTTTGCGAGCGATTTCGTTCCCAGTATCGGGGATAAGGATCATCCCGAGATCGTTCCTGTGGGTGGGGATGTTGTTGGCCAGATCGTTGCACCTGACGGTACTGTTGTAGATGATGTAGAGACAGGCTGTTTGGTTGTGACTCCTGTTTCCGAGGCGAACTCCTCTACCGAGATCCCCGAAGAAGCAAGAGAGACTCTGCTGGATGTTTATGAACAGCTTAGCAACGGCTCTATGGAGTTGCCTTATGATTCGTCTGTAAACCCCGACGAAATGGTGATTCGCGACCTCTTTGATCTCTCTTTCCTTTGCCAGGAACATCCCCAGATGCTTGCTGACGGAAATACTCTGAAGGTTACTTTTGATCTGGGCGTTTCTGCCGGAGAGACTGTAGTGGCTATGGTATATGTAGACGGTCAGTGGGTCAATGTTGAACTGATCAACAACGGGGATGGAACCGTTACTTGTTTCTTCTCTTCTGTTTGCCCCGTAGTATTCTCTGTTCGCGAGAATGCTCTGCCCCCTCAAACCGGTGATACTGCTACCGATAGCATGATCATGTGGGCTGCTATTTTGGGAACCGCAGTTGTTGCACTGGTTGTTGTCCTCGTTGTTTATCGAAAGAAGTTTTCTAACTGCTGATCGTATAAGAGGTTATTTTGATGAGATATAAGATACTATTTGCGGTATTAGCACTGACTCTCTTACTTGTGGCTCTCTACAGCGGTGCCAGACTTATGGATTCCGTTGTTATGGGAGAGGGAATAGAGTCTGCTGCCGTGAGTAGTAAGACGATCGAACGAAATGGCGTTGAATATTATCCAAATCAGAAGATGACTGTTGTTCTTTTGATGGGTATTGACCAGGAAGGCATAGCGGCACCCAGTGAGTCCTATAATAATAAGGGGTCTGCCGATGCGGTTAGTCTTCTGGTTTTCAATCGTGAGCGTCAGGTTTGCGATGTGCTGTGTCTGAATCGTGATACCATGATGGATATTCCTGTTCTCGGTATTGGCGGAA
Organism: Faecousia sp.; assembly: GCA_045659585.1. Classification (GTDB taxonomy): domain Bacteria; phylum Bacillota; class Clostridia; order Oscillospirales; family Oscillospiraceae; genus JAZOXB01. The sequence continues at coordinate 12,914 of JAZOXB010000027.1, forward strand.
AGCGTGCAGGATCTGTGTATGGACAACTTGCGACCAGCCATAATTACGGGACTGGTATGGAAGACAGCTGTGAGAATACCCGTCAGGCGGTTTCTGATTTCCTGTATGGACTGCAAATCGATTATTATATTTCTTTGCACATGGACGGTATCCCCATTCTGAATGATGCCGTCGGTGGTGTTAATGTTGAGGTAGTAGACGATTTTTCTGAGGTGGATCCCACCATACAGAAGGGGACTATGCACCTTAACGGAGAACAGGCCTACAACTTTATCCGCAGTCGTAAAAATGTGGGCAATCAGTTGAATGATTCCCGTATGGATAGACAGAAAGAATATATCGGTGGCTTGGTGGATTCTGCAAGAAATTGCTTTAACAAGGATGAATCCTATTATGTTCAGTTGTTTGATATGCTTTCTGATTATGTTGTAACGGATTGTTCAGCTACGGTGTTATCTAAGTTATTTGCTGATTTTTCGGAATATCCTGTTGGTAGGATCATTATACCTGAGGGAGAGTATGTTCGTGGGGAACAGTATTATGAGTTTTATGTTGATTCCTCTGAACTGGATCGACTGATTATAGAGCTTTTCTATAAAGAAAAATGATCTGCCCAATATAATTTATTTTTGCTATTCTGCGTAAAGCACGATGGCAGAGACTATGCTAGATAGAAGAGAGATTGGGAACAGAGTAAAGACAGTTTCCCATAATCGTGGAGGAAATCTATGAATACATCAGCGAGCAGAACAAATTCATATTCAGTGCTGATGACTGTTTACTATGATGAAAGTCCTTTGGATTTTGAACAGGCGATTCGTAGCATGCTTTTCCAAACGGTGGTAACCGATGATTTTGTGATTGTATGTGATGGTCCCTTGACAGAAGAATTGGAACGGGTAATTACATTTTACTCCGAGGCATACCCCGGACTGTTCAATGTTGTACGTTTGAAAGAGAATAGCGGAAGCGGCATTGCTTCTGCAGAAGGACTGATTCAGTGCAAAAATGAGCTGGTAGCCAGAATGGATGCAGATGATATCTCAGCTTCGGATCGTTGTGAAAAACTTCTTGCTGCTTTTGAAAAGGAGCCGAAGCTTAGTATTGTAGGTGGACAAATGGCTGAGTTTTCCGATTCGCCGGATAAGGTCGATGCCTATAGAGTTGTTCCTACAACCCATGATGAGATATATAAATGTGCGGCTAAACGCTCTCCCATTAATAATATCACAGTTATGTTTCGGAAGTCTGCGGCTTTATCTGTTGGTAATTATAATAACCTTCGCGTTCGTGAAGACTATCATTTATGGATTCGCATGTTGGCGGCTGGGTTCTATGCTGCCAATTTGAAAGATGTTCTTGCCTATGCACGGGTTAACTGTGCAATGTATGGGAGAAGACGAGGAATCGAATATTTTAAACTTACATTAGTTACCGAAAAGCTTCTGCGCAAGTGCAGAGTTACATCTTTTATGCAGTATGTACTGAAGGTACCGATGCATTTCGCTACTTCCGTGATGATGCCCAGATGTATTGGGGCAAAGTTATTCCAGATGGTCATGAGAAGAAAATCAAAGAATACTCCCGTGAGTGAGATGGATTCTATGCCTATTTCTGAATTGGTGTTTAAGGGAGAAGCTTTATAACTTAGTGAGTATAGGTATATATCATGAAGGTATTATTTTTATGCGGCATGTTTTTGGCAGAGCATGAAAGCGAAGTGATTGCTCAAGCAAAGCATGGAGTGGAATTTTCTGCCAATATATTTCAACAGAGACTATATCGTGGTTTATTAGACTGTGATTGTGATGTTTCGGTTCTGTCAGCACCTTTTATTGGAAGCTATCCTATTACATCTAAGACTTTTAGATTCCGGAAGTTTTCTACGGATATATCGGACTTCAACACTGTTCCTTTTTTAAATGTCTGGGGCATTCGTAATATTTCCAGAAGTGTTTCTTTAAAGAGAAGCATCCGCAGTTTCATTCAACAAGATGATGAGGACAAACGTATTATAGTATATTCTCCGCATACGCCTTTTCTTGAAGCCGCTGTATATGCTAAACGCTGTGACCCAAGGATCAAAATAGTTCTTGTTGTACCTGATTTGCCTCAGTTTATGAATCTTAATGAAAAACAAAGTTGGATTTATAAATTCGCGAAAAAGTGGGATATACGAAAATTTAACAAACTGAACCGATACGTAGATTCCTATGTCCTTTTGACAGAACATATGCGAAATATGATTGATATTCGTGATTGTCCGTATACAATTGTTGAAGGTATCGTCGATAGTCGAGATCTTATTGGTAGAGATAGAGATCGGTGCACCGATATCATTAGTAAAGATAAAGATGCCAAATATATTGTTTATACCGGAAAATTGAATGCACGTTTTGGTGTAAAGGACCTTATAGATGCGTTTACCTTGTTGAAGGGTTCTGAATATCGTTTGGTTCTTTGCGGAGCTGGGGATTGCGAGGATTATATTCGAGAGATACAGTGTTCCGATCCAAGGATCCTTTTTATGGGTCAGGTTACTCCCGCTCATGCGACTGAATGGGTTCGTGGAGCGAACCTTCTGGTTAATCCACGTAAGAACGTAGAGGAATACACGAAATATTCTTTTCCTTCCAAAACTATCGAGTATTTGCTTTCGGGCAATGCTGTTGCCGGTTACTATTTAGACGGAATGCCTGAGATTTATCGAAACTTTATCCGAGTCCCAACGGATGGATCCGTTTCTGCTTTGAGGGATGCTCTTAAATCATGTTCAAGCTGTAATGGCAATACGGAATATCGTGATTTTATTGAATATGCGTCTCGAAATCTTTCTTGTGAGTCTGTAGCAAGGAGAATTCTTGGTTTATAATGAGGAACTAAAATGGTTCATTTTGCACTTCTTTCTGCGGTAATACTTGCTTATTTTGCCAGATGGCATAGGCAACTTTTTACCTTTGCTGCCTTTGCTTTGCTGGCTGTATTCTTTTCTATAAGATACATGTATGGAAATGATTACTATAATTATTCCATGTGGTATACTCGTATTCAGCAGGGGGTAGACTCCCCGTATGACTACGAATATATATTTACTTTTTTGAACCATATATTTCCGTCCTTTTATTTACTGATCGCTGCAATCACATGTTTCTTTACCTTTGGGTTCTATCGATTTATTTCTCATCACCTTAATCGCTATTATTTATTTATTGGAGTTTTTATTTTTGTCATAAATCCCTATATTTTTTTGATCAATCTTTCCGCAATTCGTCAGAGTATTGCGATTGTCATATTTTTGGTCGCCAGTCATTTCCTTTATAAAAGGAAGTTTATTCCATATTTCTTAGCAGTTGTGGTTAGTGCGTTGTTTCATAAAAGTGCATGGCTTCTGTTGCCGGTATATTTTATTGTTACACCGAAAAAAGTGTCTTTAAAATGGGGGATTATTTTTTCTTCCATTGTGTTAGCATTTGTTATTTTCGCTGAGATCCCGGCACTTACCACAAGAGTGATTTCAATCTTTGGTGATAAAGAATATAATATATTTGCTTCATCCGATCGTACGAATTCTTTACGGGCTACTTTGTTAACTTCTATATATTTTGTATATGTGATTGGTAATATTTCAAAATTGGAAGGAAAGTATCTCGTTTACGCAAAGCTGTACAGTATAGGGTTAGCTTTTGGTATTTTGGCTTTCCGTTTGTCCATGCTAACTCGTTATCAGATGTATTTTGATGTTTTCTCAGTTGTTGTTTTACCTTGTATATTTTCTAAAACGATTCAAATTCGTATTAGCAATGAATTAGAGCAGAGTAAGATTTCTTTAATATGGAATTGCATAAACAAATATGCTCTTCCTGTGATGATCTTTGCTGTTTACTTACTTCGATATTATAGCTTTTTTAATAATCCTATGTGGCGGTCTTTTGGAGAATATAATACGATATTTAGTCTGTTTGAGGTGTGATACATGAGGGTTGCGCAGATTAATGCTGTTTCATACGGTAGTACAGGACGTATCATGTTCCAGTTGGCCGATGCGTTGAAATCTGCTGATCATGAGGTATTGTGTACTACGGGATTTACATGGAATAAGTGTAATCGAACTGACCATTTTGTAACAAGTGGTTTCCTTTCTAAAACATACCATATGTTTATGTCGAAAGTTTTCGGAAACATTGGAAGTTATTCTAATATTGCGACGCGTCGACTTATAAAAAGATTAAGAGCCTTTAAGCCGGACATTATACATTTGCATAATATTCATGGGTGGTATCTTAATTTTCCACTGCTGTTTTCTTATATAAAAAAAAGTGGCATACCTGTTGTTTGGACACTACACGATTGTTGGAGTTTTACAGGTCATTGTCCTCATTTTATTGGAATTGGTTGCGAGAAATGGAAAACGCATTGTGATAATTGTAGTTTATATCGACAATATCCCGGCACATTCTTTGATCGTTCTCATACGATGTATGAGAAAAAAATCAGATGGTTTACAGGTATAGATAATTTATCGATTGTGTCGCCATCTAAATGGATTAAAAGCGCTGTTAGAGATTCGTTTCTCAGAGAATATGAGGTTTATCACATTCCTAATGGAATTGATTTGTCGGTTTTTCATCCTAATGATACATATCCCTCGTCCTTGCATGCTCTAAAATCATCCGGGAAGAAGATCGTTTTGGGTGTTTCCTATGCTTGGGATTATAAAAAGGGACTAGATGTGTTTATTGAACTTTCCAAAAGATTGGGAGAAGCCTATAGAATTATACTTGTCGGAACAGATGATACTGTGGATGCAGAACTTCCGGACAATATTATTTCAGTACATAGAACTACGGACCAATCGGAATTGGCAAGTATTTACTCTGCGGCGGAAGTGTTTGTAAATCCTACCAGGGAGGAGAATTTCCCTACAGTTCATATGGAAGCGATTGCGTGTGGCACTCCTGTAGTTAGTTTTGATATAGGAGGATGTGCCGAGAGTATTCTTCCCGGTTGCGGTACTGTCGTACCTAAAGATGATATAGTAGCTATGGAACACGAGATACGTAGGATTTGCAATATGAATGAGAAAATGTGTAGCACCATTCCTACGCAATTTGATCAGAATTTATGCATTCAGAAATATTTGGAGTTGTACAATGACATCCTTGCAGAATAAAGAACTCGATTTGCTTGTTACATTTATTGATATTTGCAATAAACTTAACCTTAGGTATTATCTTGTGTGTGGAAGTGCATTGGGAGCCGTAAAATATCATGGTTTTATTCCGTGGGATGATGATATTGATGTAGCATTACCTAGGAAAGATTATGATATATTTTTGAATGAGGCAAAGAAATATTTGCCGGACCATATTTTCTTGCAGAACTCCCAAACTGACCCAATGTTTCCCCAGATCTATTCCAAGTTAAGGGATTGCAGGACAGCCTATATAGAAAAGACTGCGGCCAAACTTCCTATCTGCCATGGAATATTTATTGATATTTTTCCTTTAGACGGTTATCCCGAATCTAAAGTGCGCTCGTGTTTTCTGGAACTTCGAAAGAGAATCATGAACGCAAAACTCTTGAGCTTTCTTGATATCGACAGAAGCCCATGGAAATGTGTCCAGAGCTTTTTGTTGCGAAAGATATCAAGACGCTCAAATCGGGTCGTTTCTGCATATACCAAGATGGTTTCGAAATATGACTGCGACCAATCAAGTTTAATATGTAATCATGGAAACTGGCAGGGGAAGCTTGAATATGCACCTCGAGAACATTACGGAGAAGGGATCGATTCTGAATTTGAAGGAATTGTAGTTCGTATTCCGGAGCAGACAGATGCGTACCTTCGCCAAAAATATGGTGATTATAAGAAGGATTTACCCGTCTCTGAGCAAAGAGGACATCATAATTATACGGTTTGCGATTGTAATAGATCCTATTTGGAATATATGGAGGAGGGCTTTTGATTGAAGAGGGGATTCTTAATTATATTGATTTTCTTCCTTCTTTCCACTCTGTGTGGTTGCGATGCGGATGACGAACCTTATATTATAAATCCGGTTCCGGAAACGGTTCCTCAGTCTACGGAACATTCTTTCGGGTATACAATTCCTACAGAGGAAACAGAGCCCATTTCCTATGATGAGTCAATATCTCTGATTATAGAGGAAACGACACCTCCTGAAGAACGTGGATTTTATATTCAAGAAGATATCTGCATTGATGCAGGGTATGTTACACTGCACTATCCTATTGAATGGGCAGACTATCTGTATGTGGATATAAGTGATAATGGTATATCGGATGATATTATATTTTATGCAGTATTGCCTCAGTGTGAGACACCTCTGTTCACGATCTCAATCGGTGGCGAATTTGACTATCCCATCGGTATAATAGGCGATAAAAATGAGTCATATTATGATATTGGTTTTTCGTGGGCAAATTTAGAAGAAAATGTATTAAACAATAGTCAAATATACGAGCTTGCCTGTGCTATGCAAGAGGCAGTTAATTATGTAATTGATAATCTTGCAACAGAAGAGGCATTCCGCAATTAGTATATGTACTTCGCTTAGAAGTGTGTATAAATTTAAAAATGGAGGAAATGAAATGAAAAACCGGTTTACCAAAGTAGTAGCATTTGTTATCTGCATGTGTATGCTGTTTAGCATTTTGCCTTTTGGCGTTTTTGCGGCAGTAAACTATGAAGATAGAGCAGATGATTACTACAAAGTCATCTCTCAAGATGACTACGAACTCGCACCTGGCATTCATGAGTCCGAAATCGTTTTGAATAACGATGCAGGATCTCATCGTCAGGTCGCACACGTTGTTGAGATCGACATCAACAACCCCTATACTAAGGTCATTCCCAGCTATAAGGGAATGGTTCCTACCCCCGGCAAGTACGGTGTACAGATCATGTCTGAACAGGCTAAGTTTGCCGAAGAGAACGGCTATGGCAATGTTGTTGCTGCCATGAATCTGAGCCTGAGCTGGTATGACAGCGCCTATTACACGGCTCATCCCGAACTGGTTGGCGAGCCTCTTGGGTATATGGTTCTTGATGGCCAGGTTTATACCAATAGCCAGGGCAAGACTTCCGGTGCGCAGACCTGTCTCGTTATTAACTTTGACGAGAAGGATGGCGTTGCTCGTCCCGCTGATATGCCCAAGACCGAGATTCGTGCCACTTCTTCTGCCATTACCGGTTGGGAAGAGCAGGTTATCCCTGCTAACTTTGGCTTCTTGGTTAAGGACGGCGTAAACCAGTATTCCAAGAATCATACCAGCGATCCTGCTTCTCGTTCTTTTGTAGGTATCAAGGAAGATGGAAGCATTGTTATGGTTATGAATGACGGCCGTCAGTCTCCCTATTCTGCTGGCTTTAATAACTATGAGATGGCAGAGTTTATGCTCTCTCTTGGCTGTGTTCAGGCTGTTAATGGCGATGGCGGCGGTTCTTCTGCATTCCTATCTCAGAGACCCGGCGAGGAGCTAAAGATTAACTGCAGTCCTTCCGACGGCGCAGAGCGCCCTACAACTCATGGTATTCTTGTTGTTTCCACTGCTCCTGCAACGGGCGAATTTGTTCGTGCAACTATTAGCGCTGAAAACAAATATTATACTCCCGGTAGTACCGTGGAGTTCTCTGCAGTTGGTACCGATCTTGTTGGTACTCTTGTGGATATTCCTACGGATGTTACTTGGCAGCTTACAGACCCTTCTATGGGCACAATAGAAGATGGTGTGTTTGTATCCAACGGTAAGGTTGGCATCGCAACTGTGGAGATGGTTTTTAATGGTGAAGTTGTTGGCGCTGCTTCTGTTGAAATTGTAATTCCTACGGAATTCAGCTTCATGCAGTCGGTGATGACAGTTCCTTTTGGCAAGGAGGTTGCCATTGAGCTTAATGCTACCATTAATGGTGGCTTAAACCCTGTTGTCCTCAAAGCTGAAGATGTTGTGTTCAGTACTACGAATTCTGCTTTGGGAATATTCAATGGTTTCATGTTTACTTCTGTTAGCGAAGAAAATGCACCTGCCGACTTGAAGAGTACTCTTACTGCAACCCTTGTTCATAATACTGCGCTTGTTGCAACAGCTTCCCTGAGCCTTGGTAAAGGCTCTGAGATTCTCTTTGACTTTGAAGAACCTACTGATATTGATGAGTGGAATGTAGCTGATGTTAATAAGCATGATAAGGGATTCTATCATAATCTCGCTTTTGCTGATGCAACCAACGGGCAGGTTCATCACGGCAATGGTTCCATGAGAGTTGAGCTGAATCCTATAGCTGCAGAAGGTGTTGGAAGCGGCGGTTATGGTCAGGAAGGCTTACATCTTGACCATGGAGTTGTTATTGAAAATGCAAAATCTCTTGGCTTCTGGGCATATATTTCGGATGACTTTGTGCATTGCATAATTCGTATAATGTATTGGTACGATTCCAATAATGATGGCGTATATGATAAGAAAAATTCTGTTTATGTAATGCAACAACCGGAAGTGTATGACACTTATGATGCATCCGGTTGGAAATATTTCTCTGTTGATGTAAGTGCCTACAGCGAGATTTTTATTCCCGGATTAGATTCGAAAACGAATTTCGCATATTCTTCCGGACTTTCCAATGCAAGCAATTATCGTTTTATCGAGATTTCCTTCCCGCATACCAATACTAACAATCTGTGGAAGGAATATGGTACTCTCAACGGTCTGCAAACCGTGTACATCGATGAGATTACAGTAGACTATTCTGATGCAGTTGAAGATAGAGAAGCCCCCATTTTTGAAAAGGTGGAGATGGCTGAAATCGAATCTGTCGTTGAACTGAAAAAGCATAGTATTGCAACTACGAATAACAATCTTCTCTCGATTATTGCAAATGTGAAAGAAAATACAGCAAAAACGAATGCCACCGGCTTGAATGTTGCAAGTGCTAAGGCATATATTGATGGTGTTGAAGTTCCTGCTACTTTCGCAAACGGTAGAATGATGATCAGCGATGTCGCTGTGGCAGATGGTGTTCATCGTGTCAAGTTTGAGATCTGTGATAATACGGGTAATAAGGCTGTTGTTGTCAGACTTGTGAATGTAGTTTCCGGTGTAGATGCTTCTACCGTTCAGCTCGTTCCCGCTGATCCTACTCTTAACAACCTTTACGGTGGCTCCGTTTATTGGATGAATGTAAATGCCAATAAGATTGAAACCATTCAGTCTGTGAAGGCAGTTATTGATTTGAACTACGGCAACCATTTTGAACTCGATAATATGGTATTAGCAGACGGATTTACTGCTACTTATACGATTGATGAAGAAAATAATACGGCTACCGTTGAGATTTCCCGAACAGGCGTGAATACTCAGTCCGGTGCAGCCACTCTCGCGGCTCTCCCGATTCGAGTAATCTATTACGATACCGATATCAACCTCGAGGCCTACACTGCAGCTACTTATTGGAATAACTACACATTCTGGCCCTTTGACCTCAAGGTAGATGTTGATATGGGTGAAATCACCTATGTTGATGGTTATACTTCTGATGTTCTCGGTGTATTCTCCAATGAGGAATTCAGTGTAGATACTGAACTTCAGACTGCTTTCTCCAATGCTGCATTCAAAGCAGAGAGGGGTACTGCACATGTCCATACTCCTGTAGCAGTTGAAGATCATGCGGCTAACTGCACTGAGCCCGGTTATTCCGGAAGAACCTTCTGCGATGTTTGTGATTCTATTGTGGAATGGGGAACTATTCCTGCGACGGGACATAACTGGGTTGTTGATGGTGCGATTAAGAGTTGCGAATGCGGTGCTTCTAAGAGTGCAACAGATCTGACTGGTTGGCAGAATATCGATGGCGTTGATTACTATTTCACTTCTACCGCTAATGTTGTAGACGGTGAATATGCAGTTGATGGCCATACCTATGTGTTTGAGAATAGTAAGCTTGTAAAGGGCGCATGGGAGAATGATGGAATCGGCCTGACTTATTGGTGGGCTGGCCAGCAGCAAAGGGGTGGCTGGACCGAGATCAACGGATCCAAGTATTTCTTTACCGGTATCTATGCAAATGTTGGTGTTGCTAAGGTAGCACTTTCCACCGATCTTGGATGGAGATTGTATATCTTTACCGATGATGGTGTTTGGCTTGAAGATTTGAATGGCCTGCATACATGGGGTGGGGAAACCTACTATGCCGAAAACGGTATTGCAATTTATGCCGGTCTGGTTCAGGATGCTGATGGTAATTATTATTACATTAACAGTACATTTAAGGCTGTTAAGAATACTTCTTATAACATCAGCGAGGCAAGAGCTAATGGCTTACTGCCCGCCGGCAAATACGAGTTCGGTCCCGACGGTAAGATGATTGTTGAGAACGAAACTCCTGAGACTCCTGAGACTCCCGAGACTCCCGAGACTCCCGCAGTCAAGAACGGACTGATTGTTGATGAGGACGGCGAGATTCGCTACTATGTTGATGGTGTTGCTACTTATGCCGGTATGGTTAAGGATGCTGAGGGCAATATCTACTATATCAACAGCACTCTGAAGGCTGTTAAGAATACTTTCTACACAATCAGCGCGGCTAGAACTAACGGCATTATGCCTGCCGGTAAATATGAGTTCGGTCCCGACGGCAAGATGATCGTAGAAACTGAAGAGCCCGAGACTCCTGAAACTCCTGCAGTTAAGAATGGTTTGGTCGTTGACGAAGATGGCGAGATTCGCTACTATGTCGATGGCGTTGCAACCTATGCCGGTCTTGTCAAGGATGCAGAAGGTAACATCTATTACATTAACAGCACCAAGAAGGCTGTTAAGAATACCTTCTATACTATCAGCGAGGCAAGAGCGAATGGTATTATGCCTGCAGGCAGATATCAGTTTGGTGCTGATGGCAAGATGATCCTGAAGACTGAGGAGCCCGAGACTCCTGAGGCTCCTGCGGTTAAGAATGGCCTGATCGTCGACGAAGATGGCGAGATCCGTTACTATGTCGATGGTGTTGCTACTTATGCCGGTTTGGTTAAGGATGCAGATGGAAATTACTACTACATTAACAGCTCTAAGAAGGCTGTAAAGAATACTACATACGGAATTTCTGAAGCTAAGACCAATGGATTACTTCCCGCCGGTAGATACCAGTTTGGTGCAGACGGCAAGATGGTTAATCCTCCTGCATAATTTTATTCCTTTCTCCGCCACAGGCTTCGGCCTGTGGCGGACCAGTTCATAGATTGTAGGCAAAGAATTTGGATTTGTATATCCAAATTCTTTGCGTACTATCTGTAAATAGAGGGGGAGCGTATGAAAACAGTTTTTTTGTCTAACTATTTTAATCATCATCAGCGATCCCTTTGCCATGCACTCTATAATGGAACGAATGGGGAATTTGCTTTTATCGAGACTTCACAGATGCGCCAGGAGCGGATAGATTTAGGTTATGGCGAAAATGCTATACCGGAATATGTCTGTCATTGGAATAAAGAAAGAGATTTGTGTAAAAAGCTTTTAGATGATGCAGAGTTGATAATTTGTGGATCAGTAGATGAAAGTATCGTTCGCCCATACATACTTCGAGGGATCATATGTTTTCGGTATCAAGAAAGACCGTTTAAAATCAGAGAAAAATGGTATAAATACCCCTTGCGTTGGTTGAAATGGCATTATTTGAATCCACGACGTAAACCGGTATATTTACTGTGTGCCAGTGCCTATGCCTATGGAGACTATTCGCGCTATGGAATGTTTAAGGGAAGAGCTTTTCGTTGGGGATATTTCCCGAAAACAATTTTATATGATGATGTTAGAAATAATAAAAATTTTAGTGAAATACTCTGGTGTGCTCGATTTATAGATTGGAAACAACCTGAATTTGCAATATCCTTAGCACGTTATCTTAAGAACAAAGGATATTCCTTTGTTTTGAATATGATTGGTACCGGTGAACTTTTACCACAAATTCAACAACGTATTGAGGAAGAAAATTTGCGTGGTTATGTAAATTGTTTGGGATCGATGAAGCCTGATGCTGTTCGGAAACATATGGAACGCGCAGGAATCTTTTTAATGACGAGCAATCGACGGGAAGGATGGGGTGCCGTTCTCAATGAAGCGATGAATAGCGGATGCGCGATAGTTGCTTGTCGAGAGGCCGGCTCTGTTCCGTATTTGATAGGTGAATCTATGAACGGATTATCCTACTCGTCAGAATCTGAGATGCACCTACATGTTGAGCGATTGTTGAATGATTTTGATTTTCAGAACAGTATTGGAAGAAATGCTTATAAAACGATCATTGAGGAATGGAACGCTGAGATTGCTGCCAATAGGCTTCTTTCCCTTGCAAAGAGGCTTCCATCTGATGAACTTGTTGCGAGGAATGCGTATAGTTCCGGTCCCTGTAGCTTTGAAACCGATGTTCTTGAATAAGGCTTATTTAAGCCAACTATAGGAGCAAAATATGAAAAAAGTTCTTGTTACAACATATTGTGAACCTGGAAGTTATGGTTCTATGCTTCAAGCTCATGCTTTTCAAACTTTTTTGGGTCAGATGGGGTATGAGGGCTATGTTATGCCTCCCTATCCGATTCAGTCATCTGCAAAGGAATGTATTTATAAAAAAGAAAAGCGAATGAAGCACCTTCCTCTGAATCTACATTACTTCTTACACCGGAGAGAGCTGTGTCGTAGATATACCGGTACATTAGAGTTTATGCACAAGCATATTCGTATCGCTCCTCATATAAGCTTTGAGAAATTGAAACATTCTGAACCTGAGTATGATGCCTATATTACAGGAAGCGATCAAGTGTGGCATCCCGGACTGATGAATCCCTTTTTCTTTCTGGATTTCCTTCCCAAAGATGTTAAACGGATTAGCTATGCAGCTAGCATGGGAAGTTTGAGCTTAAATTCCGAACGAAAAAAGGCTTTGGAGAAGTATTTGAGTGATTTTTATGCAATTTCTGTCAGAGAAAAAGATAATGCATTGCTATTAGATAAAATTGTCGATGTTGACATTCATACTCATATCGACCCGGTATTTTTGCTCAATGCTGAATATTGGCGTGGTATTTCTAAAGTATATAACATTAATAGACCGTATATTCTTGTATATGCACTTTATTGGGATCCGGTTTACAATTTGCAGCTTGAAAAACTTTCTAATGAATCCGGCATACAAATTATTGCAATATGTAAAGGTTACAGTAAAGTATATGCTAATAAAAAAATATATGATGCAGATTTACAGCAATTTATATGGTTGTTTGATCATGCTGAAGCAGTGATATCAAGCTCTTTCCATGGCGTAGCGATGTCTATTTTACTGGGCAAACGTTTTTCTGCCGTTATTAACCCCAATATGCCGTCAAGAATATCTTCTTTGTTAGAACTGCTTGGCGTAGAGAATGTACCTATATCCCAACTGCTTTCTTCCGATGGCGTTTGCGGGGATAGCATTCATTCTCGAATTGAAGAAGAGAGAACAAAAAGCTTTAACTATTTGAAAGGGGTTCTTCCATGATTGTGGATCAACATATTTGCACAAACTGCGGAGCATGCTATAATTCTTGCAATCTAGGTGCAATTGTGGTTGAATCTAGTGGTTTGTTTTACTCTCCTACTATAAATGCTGATAAGTGCATAGACTGTGGCTTATGCGAGAAGGTATGTCCCCTTAACGAAAATACTTTGAATCATAAACCTCTTGTAGCTTATGGCGCCTGCAATCGTGATATAGAAGTCCTACGCAAAAGTTCTTCCGGGGGATTGTTTTATACATTTTCCAAATGGATCATTGATCAGGGAGGGATAGTCTACGGTGCTGTATTTGATGATGATTTTCGTTCAGTGAAAATCTGTGGCACGGATGAAGCTCCTTTGAGCAAAATGCTTAAAAGTAAATATGTTGAGAGTACTGTCGGCAATAGCTTTGCAGAGATAAAACAGCACTTGTCCTCTGGCAGAATTGTTTTGTTTTCCGGCACGCCTTGCCAGGTTGCCGGCCTAAAAAGCTATCTTGGAAGGGAATACTCCAACTTATACACTTGCGACTTTGCTTGCGGTGGTCTACCCTCACATCAATTATATGTGGAATACATCTCTGAAATGGAGTCGAAATTTGGTGCGAAAGTAGAGAGCATTGATTTTCGTAGCAAACGATCGGGGTGGAGTTCCCATTACCATATTGAAATTGGTTTTAAGAATGGGAAACGATATAGCGTACCCGCGAGTTTAGACCCATATCTATCTTCCTTTTTAAGGGGGCATTTAAGTGTGAGAGATGCTTGCACAAACTGCCACTTTAATAAGGAGCATTGTTCCGATATTGTTTTAGGAGATTTTTGGAAATATCGGAGTATATCTAATCGATGGAAAAAGTCGTATGATGGGTTATCTCTGATTCTTTGCAATTCCACTAAAGGAAATTCTTTGTTCCAATCGGTTTCTGATCAGCTGGTTTTCGAAGAACTTTCCTTGACAGACGCGACCTATGATTTGCGTGAGCGTCGGTTCCAACCTGAGAGATTGGAACGACGACAGAAATTTTTGGATTGCTCTGCAGAGCATGGACTTACAGCTGCTGCGGATAAATTCACATTACCTTCGGCAAAGCTTAAATTTAAGATACGGCTGAATGCAGCGTATAGACGATTTTTGTTCTTATGTTATTGTTTCTTTAAAGGAGATCACAATTGAAACATTCAAGAGGGTTTGGAGTGCTGTTATCCTACATAAATAAGTTTCTGACTATGATATGTGGTATTGTCCTGTCTACATTTCTAATTCGGACGCTTGGGGATACAGAATATGGTTTATATCAGACTATTTCGTCTTTTGCTAATTATCTTGTGCTATTCGAGTTCGGTGTAGGTACGGTAATGACTCGCAATATTTCTGTTTGCAGAGCGAAAGGAACGGAAGAGGAACTGAAAAAACATGTATCAACTATTTGGTATATGAGTCTGTTTCTTTCGGCAGTCATTGCATTGGTTTCAGTTGCGTTTTACTGCAATATCGCGAACATATACTCAAACTCTATGACTTTGGCGCAAGTTCAGGTTGCGAAAAAGATTTTTATTTTCGTTACTTTGCATTTGGTGTTATCTTTCTTGCTTCAGGTTTTAGACGGACTACTTCTTGGTTATGAAAACTACTCTTTCACAAAGACGATAAGTATTATCAGAACGATTTCTAAGCTTGTAATTTTATTAGTTTTGATTTCTTTCCGCAAATCAGCAGTACTTATTGCCGTGGTTGATGCAATTCTCGGAGTTATAGTGTTTACAACGACTTGGAGCTACATTAAGATAAAATTCGGCGTTCATTTTCGGATTTCAAGTTTTGATTTTTCGATTCTTAAAGGTGCAACTCCTCTCTGCATAGCGTTACTGCTACAGACTGTAGTCAATCAAGCGAATAATAATGTAGATAAGTTTATTATTGGTATCTGTTTGTCCTTGGAGAGCGTTACTCTTTATTCCATTGCGCAATACATTTTCGGCATATTTGCATCTATGGCGATTATTCCTATAGGCATGTATTTACCCCAAGTTTCCAAGGATATTTCAAACGGGATGAAGGAAGAAGCGCTGACCAGAACGATGTCATATCCTTGCCGTTTGTCCGGAATGATAGGGGGCATTATTCTATTTGGCTTTGTGGCAGTCGGAAAACCATTTATTCGTTTGCTTTATGGGCCGGGATATGAGTTAGCTTATTACTATACGATTATTCTTATGATTCCGTCCTATCTGAACCTTACAATTGGTACTGTCCAAAATGTCCTCAATGTATTAAATAAGAGAATGGTTCGTTCCCTGATTCTACTGGGAACAACAGTACTTAACATCCTGTTTACTATTTTGGTCATAGGTCGATATGGCATATTGGGAGCTGTTATAGTTACTGCAATTTGCACAATGCTTGGTCCTGTGTTCTTGGTAAATATCTATTATAGAAAACATTTAGGAATTCGGGTAGGCTATCTCTACAGAGAGGCATATCGCGGGATATTGAGCTTTTTGATCATAGGATCTATTGCCGGTGCTCTTATCTGTTCCTATGTAAGCAATGCGCTTCTCGCTTTTGTTTTGGGAGGATTTGCATTTGTCATTATTAGTGGAATTTTGATCTATTGTTTTGGCTTAGATAAATCAGAAATAGCAAAAGTACGCAAATTCCTCGATAGAAAACGATAAGTTGTTTAAATGCTGAGTTTAGTGTACGAATGGTAAAAAAGTGAAAAGTCAGATTTTGCTATTCAGCTTGATATTGGAATAGGCTTGGGATGAAATTTGTTTCGGTTTGAGAGGAAAATTATAAACTATGAAGACAAATACTAAGAAAAATGAATTTGTATTTATTCATTTTGCAAGGTATATTGCAGCATTTGCAGTTGTATTATTTCATGTGATCGGCGGAATGTGGACGAATGATCCAAACGCGGATCCGGCTTTTGATAAGACGGTTGATTTGTTGCGGTTGCTGCTACAATGGCATGTTCCTGTTTTTTATATTATCACCGGATACATCTGGCTTAACAAGGAGAAAGAATGCACCTACCGAATTGTATTTCCGCATGTCATTCGTTTGGTAACTGCTCTTGTGGTTTTTGGATTTACCTACTCTTTGATGGAGCAATTTTTTGAATATCGCATTTTTGAGTTTAGATTTATAATCCGAGCTTTCCTTGATTTGATTACTGGAGAACTGTGGGATCACATGTGGTATATGTATTCTGTTATCGGATTATATTTACTTCTTCCTCTCATCAAACCTTTTTTCGATTTTCAATCAACGAAAAATGTTTGCATTGCAACGGCAGTGATATTCCTGTTTGCACGGCTGATCCCGTCTGCATTTGAAAGTTTTGGACGGTTTGCTCCTTTCCAGTTCCCAATTGAAAGAGTCTCCTTCTTTTACCTGATGATTGGCGGGTTGGTTAGTAGGGGGAAATTCAGCTCCAAGCAATCTATGTGTTTTGTAGGTGCGTTTCTTGGAAGCTCTGTGCTCCTTTCTATGAACCATCTTTTGGACTGGAATCTTGTCATTATATCAAATGTATGTGTAACCCTCGGAGCGGTCTTTATCTTTTGCTTCTTCGCCGCAGCACCATGTTTCAATCGTGAGAATGCTGTGATAAAGTCGGTATCGAAATGCACTTTTGGTATTTACTTGATTCATCCTGTTTTTATCAATTTGATTACTAAGCTTTTACATTTTTATCCTTATCAGCATTATCCGTTTGTGAGTATTCCGATGATTGCCATTGCCATATTCGCTGTTTCATGGGGAACTGTATTTGTCTTGCGTAAAATCCCAATAATCAAGAATCGTCTTCTTTGATGTATTAGATAGAATTATTTAAAAAATTGCGAAGGACCGGTACGTTATGAAGAAACTCATTTTGGCTATTCTTATTATTTTGGTGGCTATAATACTTGTTTCAAGCATTATGGTAATGCGGTATTTTCTTCAGGCAAGCGAATCTGAATCTGATTTTTCGGATCTTGAGCAATTGATTGTACGCCCTACAACGATTTTAATTCCTGATGCTACAGAAGATATATCCGGTAAACGAGAGGAATCAAAAGAGTATTCTCATGGCGTTATTGAGAATCAGGAACCTATCAATGAACCTACAGAACATACGGAATCTCCCGAAGCGTCCCTTGCTTATGAGGCTTATTATACGATTTATGAGCTGAATAATGATTTTGTAGGATGGATTTCGATTGAAGGCACAAAATTAAACTATCCTGTTATGCATACTCCCAAGACCCCGGAATATTACTTGAAACGGGATTTTGATAAGAATTACAGTGACTATGGAGTACCTTTTTTAGATAGTCGGTGTAAGCTTGGAGAGTGTGATAATTTGATCATTTATGGTCATAATATGAAAAATGGATCTATGTTCCATGCTTTGGTGAATTATCAATCAGAATCCTATTATAAAGAACACCCGATTGTATTATTTGACACTATGGATGATTTTGGAGAATACCAAATCATTGCGGCTTTTTCTATGGATGTGAAAACCGAGGACTTTAATTTTTCTCAGTTCGTAAACATGGATCAGGAACGATTTGACTATTTCATTTCCGAGATTCGAAGCCGCAGTTTTTACGATACCGGAGTTGAGGTATCTTATGGAGATCGTCTTTTGACACTCTCAACCTGCGAATATACCCATAATAACGGCCGATTTGTGATCGTTGCCAAAAAGATCGGCTAAAATATCTTATGCTCATTACACAGAATATTGCGTTCCTAAATCGATACCGTAAGCGGAAAATCTGATAGCGGTAGGCACTACGATCATTCGTGCCTACCGCTATCAGATTTTATGCTTACCTTCGAGTCTTTATTGGATTAAGACTTGCAGGTTTATTGCGTATTTTGAGGAAATGACGAACCGATGGATCATTCCTTGCATAGGATGGTTCGGGGCGTAGGTCCCGAAAGGAGGAATTCATTTGGAAATGCGAGTGCAGAATCGTACCTGTAGCCGATGGGATAAACAGAATACTACGGGAGATGATCGGGAATTTATGGAACGCGTATCCGATAACGGTGTAATGAAGAGAATGGATATGCCATCGGATGATGAAATGTGGCGGGAAGGTGTATTACCTCCCACGGCACCCTTGGCGAATCCCTATGTGCCCTTTCAGAGGGAAAATCCCCCTACCTACGAGCCAAGAAATGGCGTAGTTAGAGGTACTTTGTTTCCCGGGCTGGATCTGCCGTATAGAGGGATGATCAACAAGGAACCCTTGTCTCTAACACATCTTCATGAATTGCAGACATTATCATTTGCGATTACGGAATTGGGAGAATATCTGGATACTCACAGCAGCGATAAGAACGTTTTCCGACTGTATCAAAACTATGTCCGTATGTATAAAGAGGGGAGAGCACGATATGAGTCCATGCATGGCCCCCTCACTCAAAAAGAAACGGCGGATCGAGATTCTTATACCTGGCTTAAGGATCCCTGGCCCTGGGATTACGAAGCAAACAAGGAGGGCTGAGTATGTTTGTATATGAAAAGAAACTACAATACCCTGTGAAGATCACAAACTGCAATCCTAAGTTGGCGAGTATTGTGATCAGTCAATACGGCGGACCCGATGGGGAATTAGGTGCGTCTTTGCGATATTTGAGTCAGCGGTATTCTATGCCTTATCCTGAGTTGAAAGGGTTATTAACGGACATTGGGACCGAGGAACTGGGGCACTTAGAGATGGTGGGCACCATTGTACACCAGCTTACCAGAAAGCTGACAGATGATCAAAGAAAGGAAGCCGGATTTGCCCCCTATTTTGTGGATCATACTCAGGCGGTATACCCTCAAGCAGCGGCAGGTGTGCCTTGGTCGGCAGCAATGATGCAGGTAAAAGGGGATCCTATTACAGATCTGGCAGAGGATATGGGGGCGGAGCAAAAGGCGAGAACCACCTATGACAATATACTCAGGCTTTCCGACGACCCCGATGTAAACGATGTGATCAAGTTCCTGAGAGCACGAGAAATCGTTCATTTCCAGCGCTTCGGTGAGGCAATGGAAAAGTTGAGAGAAAATCTGAACCGAAAGAACATTTACTATATGAATCCGGCGGCTAAGTAATCGCAGAAAAAGGGATCCCCTTGCGGAATGAGAACCGCAAGGGGATCTGTCGTTTCTTACAGATATTGAGCCAAAAGCTCCTCTCGGGAATAAGGGCTGAGATCGGCGGGCACAATATCAAACATGGTATAGCAACCTCTACAGCCCCGTTCGGCCATACGCATTGCGGCGCGAGCACAGGCCAACAGAACCGATGCGGTAAACTCCGGATTGGAGTCAAGAGACAGTGTATATTCGATACGCTGAATATGGTCTCGATCCTGACCGGTTACACCTGTACAAATCACATGACCACCGTGGGGGAGCCCACTGTGATTCAGAAGCATCTCTTCTTGGGCGATAAAGGTGACTGTTGTATCGTAGTCGGCAAAGTAGTTGGGCATTGATTTGATCTCGGATTCAATACGAGATAGATCTGCACCTTCGTGAGGTACTACGAAGCAA
The DNA here is from genome assembly GCA_045659585.1 of Faecousia sp. Taxonomy (GTDB): domain Bacteria; phylum Bacillota; class Clostridia; order Oscillospirales; family Oscillospiraceae; genus JAZOXB01. Next base: position 33,006 of record JAZOXB010000027.1, read on the forward strand.
TGACGAGTGTGCTTTTCCCGTGTAGTAAGCGCAGGAGACTTGCCACTACGAACAGCATCCAATGCTTCGGGAATGGGGATTGTATACTGTCTGCAATCGGCAACACCTTCAATTCTACGGACAGCGTCGGAATGTCCCTGGCTGACACCGCGACCCCAGAACGTGTAGGTAGTGCTCCGGGGAAGAATAGCGGAAGCGTAGATCCTGTTGAGAGAGAAGAGACCGGGATCCCAACCTCCGGAGATCACGGCAATATGGTTGGAGGCTTTGGCGACGGCTTCTACACGGGCATAATGCTCGGGGATCTTGGCATGGGTGTCAAAGCTGTCAATTACATGGAAATGCTCTGCAAGTTCCGGGGTCATGGTAGGTAGATCTGAGGCGCTTCCGCCACAGAGCAGGAGAACCTGAATACGATCCTTCCACTGCTCGATTTGGGAAAGGTGAACTACCGGAACATTGGGAGACGCGATTCTAAGGGATCCGGGATTTCTACGGGTAAATACCGCAACGAGCTCCATATCGGGATTTTGAGAAATGGCGGATTCGGCACCCTTAGCAAGGTTACCGTAACCTACGATTGCGATTTTTATCATTATTACAACCTCTTTCGGCATCAAATTCTGAACAGACCGGGGAGGTATACAGTATACCGACGATCCTTGCATAAAAATCTATCATAATCATTACAAAATGTCAACAAAAATATAAATTTTTTGCGAAATCTTTGGCAGAATTAATAAAATTGCCATTACAAACCAATCGGTTTTGTCTAAAAATTAAAAAGTTCAAAAATTATTAATAAAACTAAAATTAATGCTTGCAAAATCTTGCATTTTGGTATATAATTCAACATGTATTATTATGGGTGGCTTATTGCGTTACATATTGTGTTCTGAGGAATTTTGCTCAATGCAATTTCAGCCTAATGATTTTATTAGAGGATGACATTGGAGAGGTGTATACCATAATGAAAAGACTTTATTCTTGCCCGAGAATTGTATTTGAGTCTTATCAGTTAGATGCGGCTATTGCGGTTAAGTGTAGTGTACCTATCGGAAATACTACCTACCAGTGCAGTGTAGACTTGAGTGGTGGCGGTAAGTACGGCTACGGTGGCGGTGGCGAGTTTTTCAATTATTACAACTGCCAGACAGACTTGGTTGGGGATGGTCCCGATAATGAGTCCGTGTGCTATCATGGTCCTCATTCTACCTTTAATATCTACGAGATTTTCTTGAATTCCTGATTGGGAACGTATATTCGTTATAGATGCTACAAGAGTATTTTTTTCTTGTAGCATCGTTTTTATCTCAGTATAGAGAGAAACTGCCTTGTGACCATTACGATCACAAGGCAGTTTTTACGGTTTATAGGTGATTTTGGATCTATCTGTTATCCCAAGAAATAGAGTTTGGCACTGTCGCTATATGCCAACAGGGCTTTACAAAGGATCCCGAGATTTCCGGTCTTATTGGCGCAGTAGGTATCTGCACTGTAAGAACAGGGTTGCGGAGATCGGAGTGCCTTCGTAATAAATCCGGGCAGTGACAGTATTCCGGAGTTCGGCAGCCAAGAGACCGGCGAAGGAGAATGCATAACGCCCTGCGGTCGAGCTATAGGCCTCGGCACCAATAACAGTTGCTTCCTTATGTGCTCCGTTTCGGTCATTGTAGCTGATCTTTAAGATAAGGGCGGAGGGATCGATTTCGCTATCTGTCAGTTCAAAGGGCAGGACGAGCGGAAAGGGACTGAAAGCAGATTTTATAGGACTTTGCGCTGTCCAGTGCATCCATAGGAACGGTGACTTTATGGTACTTGCTGTTCCATCGCATAAGACCGTTCTGAGAATCGTTGTACTTTACACCATTGATCTCTACCCAAGCCAAACCGGTAGCATTGGTAGCAAAGGCAATCTGGTAGGTATCTTCTACCATGAAGACAACGGGATGAGTGGTGTAGGGAGAAGAAATGGCAGGGACGGAAACAGCTGCGATCGTTTCTTCTTGAGTCTGAACTTTTGCTGCCTCTACCGGGGAAATCGGGAAAGCAGATAAAAGCATGACCAAAGTGAGTAAGTATGTAAGAGCTTTGTTCCACATTGACATTTTTTATACCTCCTAATATTGTTTTTTTAATTTGTAACATAGGATTCATGAATTTACAACGGTTTGCCATAGATCTACAACAAGGTTTGAGATAAAATTTTACAAATTAGAGAATTGGGTATAGACTATTTCTCCCGGATAGGGTATACTGTATTTAATTCTGCCTTATTGTGTATAGGACGATTGAGAGAGAGGAGTGGGTACTATGGGTAGAGAAGCAGGTGTCTTGCTACCTGTGTTTAGTTTGCCCTCAAAATACGGAATCGGATGCTTTGACGAAGCGGCTTATGAATTTGTGGATTTTTTGGCAAGAACTGGACAAAGCTATTGGCAGATCCTGCCCTTAGGCTCTGCAAGTCATGAGGGAGCATATGATTCACCTTATCAAGCTTATTCGGCATTTGGAGGGAACCCATATTTTATCAGCTTGGATGCATTGATCCGAGAGGGGACTTTGACACAAGAGGAATGTGATGCTTTGGACTTTGGCTCCGAGCCTGCCAAAGTGGATTACGATCTCCTGTTCCAAAATCGCTTGCCCCTTTTACGGAAAGCTTATGAGCGTAGCTCCGTTACCACCATACAGGCCTATGTAGACTTTGAACGGAAGAATTACTGGTGGTTGGATGATTACGCGCTCTTTATGGCGGTAAAAACCTTCTTTGGTGGTGCGAGTTGGGCTCAGTGGCCGGAAGATATCCGTATGCGTTACGGTTATGCTCTGGATTATTACCGTGAAAAGCTGTATTTTGAGATCGAGTTCCACAAGTATCTGCAATTTAAATTCTATGAGCAGTGGAGCAAGTTGAAGGCCTATGCCAATGAGAAGCACATTCGTATTGTAGGAGATATTCCCATTTATGTGTCTTTGGACGGTGTGGATGTATGGGCTCACCCTGAAATGTTCCAACTGAACGAAAAGAATATTCCTACCCAAATTGCCGGTTGTCCTCCGGATCAGTTCAGTGAGGATGGGCAGGTGTGGGGAAATCCCTTGTACCGATGGGAATATCACAAAGAACATAATTACCATTGGTGGGTCACTCGGATGTGGTATAGCTTCCAACTCTATGATGTGGTACGGATCGACCATTTCCGAGGCTTCGATGAATATTTTTCCATTCCTGCGGATAGCCAAAAGGCTACAGCCGGCTGTTGGGAAAAGGGCCCCGGGATGGAGTTGTTCAATGAGCTTCGCAGACAGCTTGGAGAGCGGGATATCGTTGCTGAGGATCTGGGTTATATGACAGACTCTGTTCGTGCCTTGGTTTGTGACAGCGGATTCCCTAACATGAAGGTACTGCAATTTGCCTTTGATCCCAAAGATAAGGGGTGGGGTAATGAGCATCTTCCCAATTACTATCTTCCCAATTCCGTGGTGTATACCGGCACCCATGACAATGATACTCTCATTGGATGGGTATCCTCTCTCAGTGGAGAGGAAAAAAGCCATATTCTGAACTATTTGGGGGATAGTCGAGCTTCTGCAAAGAATCTTGGAAAGAAGCTCCTTCGCTTAGCCCTTATGAGTTGCCCTCGGATCTGCATCGTTCCCATTCAGGATTGGATGGGTTTGGATGGAGCTTGCCGTGTCAATACACCCGGTACCGTAGGGAAGAACTGGGGCTGGAGACTTCTGCCGGGGCAATACAGCAGTGAATTGGAGACCGAAATGATCCACCTGACAAAGTGCTATGGCAGACTGAATTGGCAGGCCCTTGAGGCTGTGTCTCCCGAATAAGAAAAATCCTTATTGTACGAACTGTAATTTGGATAATTTATTTGACAAATTTCTTATTATGAAGTAAACTGAATACTAGAAAAAATATTCGAATCGTATCCTTTCGCTCCCTTGCCCGGGGAGCGTGATGATAGAAAAATTTGGAAAAGCAAAGGAGAAATGCTATGATGAAAAAAGCTTTATCCCTGATCCTCTGCCTCTCCATGATCCTGTCCATGATTGTTCTTCCTTCCTTCGCCGCAGAGAAAAAGGCCGATACCAAGGCCACCTATGCAGTACAGGAAGAGTTTGAGATCGTGGGTGACTGGGTATGGGGAGAAACCGTAGCTACCCTTGGTGCTGCAAAGATCGTTGATCGCAGTGCCAAGATGGGTGTTACGGATCTGTACATGCTGGCAAAGGGTACCGGCGGCAAGCTGAGTTACCTGAAGACCCAGTACAAAGATGCTCTGAGCAGAACCGACCGTGACGTTCTACAGGAACTGATCACTGCCGCTCATGCAAAGGGGATCCGTGTTCATACTTGGCTGGTAACTGTTGAGGATGAATATTATAAGTCCAAGCATCCTGAAGCCGGTGTTTACCATTATGTCCGTGGGCGGGACAATAACCGTGTGAACCCCTATGATGCAGGCTATCGTACTTATATGGCCAATATCGTTACGGAAATCGCTTCCGGTTACGATGTTGACGGCATCCATTTGGACTATATCCGCTATAATCACGTAGCAAACGGCTGGAGCGAAGAAGACTTTGCTCGCATTGCAGCTATGGGTGCTGATGTAGAACAGGTCAAGTACATGATCAACAAGACCTTCTATCAGGACAAGCTTCCCGCAGGGGATACTGTAGATGAGAACTATCTGTTTGATGCCTACAGAAACGGTGATCCCACCGCTCTGCTCATCGGTCAGTACCGTCGGGATAACATTAACGACTTTGCAAAGATCCTCCGTGATGCCGCAAAGGCTGTGAATCCTGACATTCTCTTTACCGGCGCTCTTATGCCCGAAGGCGGCGTTACCTACGGCAAAGAAGATATTGCATTCGGCGATCTCCATTATGGCCAGAACTATAAGGATGCAGCCGAGATCTATGATTATGTTTGCCCCATGGCATATTCCGCTTCCTATGAGGCTGAACCTCAGTGGATGGCTGACATTGCAACATACTGCGTAGAAAATGGTGTTGATGTGGTTATGGGTCTGCAGTCCTTCAGCCCCCTGACTACCACTCGTCTCATGGCTGATATCGAAGCAGTTCGCGCCCTTCTTCCCATGGAAGGCGTTCTGGGTATTGCACACTTCCGCCACACCCAGTTCAGCTATGCAAAGACTAACTATAACTACAATACCGGAACCATGGATATCGAGTATATCAATGCATCCGAATCCAGCGGTGTGAAGCGAATTGAAATCGACGTCCCCGCAGGTATGAAGATTACCAAGGCTTCTGTAGTCAGTGGATTTAAGTCTTCTGCTCCTGTCTCTGTTTCTTCTAACGGTCAGACTGTAACTATCGGCTATGCAAACTCTTCTTCCAGCACGGTACTGAGTGCTCTGGGCGAAGGAAAGCTCCGTGTACAGTTTACCGGCAGACCTACAGATGCATCCGTTCGTGCTTCTCTTGTTCGTGCCATCATCGGCACAGCTGAGACCCGTGTCTATAATGTCTATGAAGATCAGACCAACTTTAAGGTCAGCTTTGTAGACCATGACGGTACTGTTTTGGCTACTAAGACTGTTGTTCCCGGTGGCTCTGTAGAAGCTCCCTCTGAGCCTCTCCGCTATGGCTATGTCTTTACCGGTTGGGATAAGGAATTTGACGTTGTTAACAGCGATCTGACTGTTACTGCTCAGTATGAAAAGATTCAGGTTGCCGGCGAATTTGAGATCGTTGGCGACTGGGTATGGGGCGAAGATGTCTATAATTTGGGCGCAAAGACCGTTGTGGATCGTAGCGTAAAGTATGGCGTTACCGATCTGTACATGCTGGCGAAGGGTACCGGTGGTAAGCTGAGCTATCTGAAGACCCAGTATACCGATGCTCGTGCAAGAACCGACCGTGACGTTCTCCAAGAACTGATCACCGAGGCTCACAAGCAGGGAATCCGTGTTCATACTTGGCTGGTTACCGTAGAGGATGCTTACTATAAGTCCAAGCACCCCGAAGCAGGTGTCTACCACTATGTACGCGGTACCGACAATGACCGTATTAACCCCTACGATGCAGGCTATCGGACATACATGAGCAACATTGTTAAGGAAATTGTTACCGGATACGATGTTGACGGTGTCCATCTGGACTATATTCGCTACAACCATCTGGCAAACGGTTGGGGTGAGCAGGACTTCGCAAGAATTGCCGCTATGGGTGCCGATGTAGAACAGGTCAAGTACATGATCAACAAGACCTTCTACCAGGATCAGCTTCCCGAAGGTGATATCATGGACGACAGATACATCTTCAATGCATACAAGAACGGTGATCCCACCGCTCTGCTGATTGCACAGTACCGTCGCGACAACATCAACGACTTTGCAAAGCTCCTCCGTGACACTGCAAAGGCCGCTGATCCCGACATCATCTTCACCGGCGCTCTCATGCCCGAAGGTGGCGTGACCTATGGTACCGAGGACATTTCCTTCGGCGATCTCCACTATGGTCAGAACTATACCGATGCCGCTGAGATCTACGACTATATCTGCCCCATGGCTTACTCCAATTCTTATGAAGCAGAGCCTCAGTGGATGGCTGATATCGCCGAGTACTCTGTAAAGGTTGGCAACAAGGTCGTTATGGGCCTGCAGTCCTTCTACCCCCTGACTTCCGTCAATCTGATGGGTGACATCAATGCCGTTCGCGGACTCCTTCCCATGGAAGGCGTTCTGGGTATTGCTCACTTCCGTCATTCTCAGTTCAGCTACTCCAAGGCTGTATATGACTACAACACCGGCAAGATGGACATTGACTTCCTCAATGCTTCCTCTGCAGGTGGTTGCCAGTGGCTTATTGTGGAAGTGCCCGAAGGTATGAAGATCACCAAGGCTACTTTGGGATCCGGCTTTACTTCCGGCGCTCCTGTTTCCATTGCATCTGATGGTCGTTCTGTGAAGTTCGGCTATGCCGATGGTGCTTCCAATACCGTTATCGGTGCATTGAAGTCCGGCAAGCTGACCATCAACTTTACCGGTAAGCCTGTTGATGAAAAGGCAAGACCCTCTCTGGTTCGTATTTACATCACCTCCAACGAGAGCCGTGTATATAACACCTACGAGGACCATACCCAGTACACCGTAACCTTTAAGGATTCCGACGGCACCGTTCTTGCAAGCAAGAAGACCTATGCCGGCGGCACCGTTCGGGCTCCCGAGGCTCCCGCTAAGGAAGGTTGCACCTTCGCCGGTTGGGACAAGAGCTTCGACGCAGTTACCGAGAACATCACCGTTACCGCTACCTATGTTGCTCTGGGCTCCAAGGAGTTCGAGATCGTAGGCGAATGGGTATGGGGCGAAGATATTTACAACCTGGGCGCAGAGACCGTTATCGGTCGTGCTGTACAGAATGGTGTTACCGACCTGTATCTCCTGGTTAAGGGTACCGGCGGTAAGCTCAGCTTCCTCAACACCCGTTATACCGAGGCTCTGTCCAGAACCGATCGTGACGTTCTGCAGGAGTGCTTAGATGTTGCTCATGCCGCTAACATCCGTGTCCATGCTTGGATCGTTACCGTAGAGGACAGCAACTATAAGGCCAATAACCCCGAAGCAGGTATGTATCACTACATCCGCGCCAGAGACAATGACCGCATCAATCCGTATGACGAAGGCTATCGTACCTATATGTCCAACCTGATCACCGATCTGGTTTCCAACTATGACATCGACGGTCTCCATCTGGACTACATCCGCTACAACCACCTGTGTAACGGTTGGAGTGAAGTGGACTTTGCAAACCTGGCTGCAATGGGTGCCGATGTTGACAATGTTAAGTACATGATCGACAAGACCTTCTATGCAGACCGTCTCCCTGCAGGAGAATCTGTAGATGCAAACTACATCTTTAAGCTCCTTGCTAACGGCGATAAGGATGCAACTCTGGTGGCTCAGTACCGTCGTAACAACATCGTTGACTTTGCAGAGCTTCTCGTAAACACTGCAAAGGCAATTAATCCCAACCTGATTTTCTCTGCCGCTGTTATGCCCGAAGGTGGCGTTGTTGGTGGTAGTGCAGGCAGTGCAAATACCGGATTTGGCGACCTCCACTACGGTCAGAACTATACCGATGCCGCAGGCATCTATGACTACATCGCTCCCATGGCTTATACTGCAAGCTATGGTACCGGCCCTGCATGGTTCGCAGGTATTGCAAAGTATGCTGTAGAGGTTGGTAACGGTGTCGTTATGGGCACTCAGTCCTACTATCCCTCTGTTTCTGCAGACCTCATGGCTGAAATCGAAGCAACTCGCGCACTCCTTCCCATGGAAGGTGTTCTTGGTATCGTACACTTCCGCCACAGCCAGTTCAGCTATGTAAACTTTGCAACTGACATGGCAGCAGGTGAGATCGATGTACATGCTATCAACACCTATGCTAACGGCGGTGCTAACTGGCTCCGTATCGAGGCAGCTCAGGGTGTGACCTTCACCGGTGCAGAGTATATCAATGGCTTCAACGCTGAGGCTCCCATTGAGATCGCTCCCGACGGAAGCTACATCCTCTTCGGTTACTCCGATATTTCCGGTACTGTTCTGCCTGCTCTGTCCGAGGGCGATCTGCGGATCACCTTTACCGGAAAGCCTGTAGATCCCAATGGCAGAATCGCCATCGGTCGTATCTACATCGTTTCCAACGAGAGCCGTGCATACAGCTCCTACTCCGAGCGCTGCGATCATGCTTGGGGAACCGCTGTTGAGGCTCTTGAAGCAACCTGCACCCGTAACGGCGCATTGGTATCCTCCTGCGGTCTGTGCGGTGAGTATAAAGTTGAAGCTATCGAAGCTACCGGTCATACCGAAATCTATACCTATTATGACGCAGAATGCCATACCGTCACCTGTGCAAATTGCAATATGAATGAGCTTCAGGTTCACGAGTTTATCAATGGTGTCTGCATCTGCGGCGAAGAAGACAAGGTTCTTGCAGATGCTAGCCTGAAGATCGGTCATACCCTGAATCTGGCAAGCGATATTTCCGTAAACTATGCAATCTCCATGTCTCTCCTGGGAGCATATGATCTGGATACTGCATATCTGGAAGTTGAAGTTGACAAGTACGAAGGAAATACCAAGGTCGGTTGCGATGTTTACCGTCTGACCGGTGAAGAAAACAACGGCTATTACTACTTCACCTTGAACGGTTTGACTGCTGTACACATGAACAACGAGCTCCGTGCTGTATTCTATGGACGCAAGGACGGACGGAATTACAGTTCTGCAGTAGATATCTATTCTATTGCAAAGTATGCATATTCTCAGCTTGATAAGAGCAATGCAAGTGAATCTCTGAAGGCTCTGTGTGCCGAGCTTCTCCGCTACGGTGCAAAGGCTCAGGATTACAAGGGCTATCGTACCGATGCATTTGCCGATGCTAAGATGACTGCAACCCATAAGAGCTATTTAAGCGATCTGAGCACCGTTACCTTCGGTAATACTTCTCTGGAGCTGGGCTTTGATCCCAATCCCGCTGTCGTTTGGGTAGGTAAGGCTCTGGATCTGAACTCCAAGGTTGGTATCCGCTATATCGTTGATCTGAGCAACTACACCGGTGATATTGCCGATCTGACTCTCCGTGTATCCTATACCGATATTTACGGTGTATATCGTACTGTTGTTGTAGGTGCACCTGAGCTGTATCGTGCATCCGATAATCTGTACGCATTTACCTTCAGTGGCTTACTGGCTGCTGAGCTCCGTACTGAAGTTACCGCAACCGTATTTGTGAAGGATAGTGCTGTATCCAACGACCTGATCTACTGTGCCGATACCTATGGCAACGGCAAGACCGGCAAGCTGGGCGACGTATGTAAGGCACTCTTTGCCTACAGCGACAGTGCTAAGGCTTTCTTTGCAAAGTAAAGTTTAGGCTCAATAGTATCCCGTAGTATAAAAGAAGCCGCTTCCCCGAAGAGTGACCTTTGGGGGAGCGGTGGATTTTTTATAAGTTCCCATTGCTTTTCTTGGGGAAATCGTATATAATAAGATTCGATATGTATTATGAAGGAGGTGCAGGATGGATGGAAGGCTATCAGGCTCTATATCGGAAATACAGACCACAGACTTTTGACGATGTGGTGGGGCAGTACAGTGTTACCCAAACCCTTAAAAATCAGCTTATGAATGGCCGCTTGAGCCATGCTTATCTTTTCACCGGTACCCGCGGTACAGGTAAGACCACCTGTGCCAAGATCTTATCCAAAGCAGTTAATTGCTTGGAACCTATTGACGGTAATCCCTGCAATCATTGCAGTGCTTGCCGCAGTATCGATTCCGGTGCCTGCGTGGATGTTCTGGAGATCGACGCCGCTTCCAATAATGGTGTTGATAATGTCCGTGGCTTGCGTGACGACGCCATCTATCTCCCGGCTGAGGTCAAAAAGCGTGTGTATATCATAGACGAGGTTCATATGCTGTCTATGAGTGCCTTTAATGCACTTCTGAAAATCATCGAAGAGCCACCGGAACACCTGGTGTTTATTCTTGCTACAACCGAACTCCATAAGGTTCCTGCTACCATCCTGTCTCGTTGTCAGCGTTTTTCCTTCCGTCGGATCCTGCCGGAGGATATCGTTGAACGATTGAACTATATTGCTTATCGAGAGCATATCGATCTGGAGCCCGAGGCTTCGGCCTTTTTGGCAAGATTGGCAGATGGTGGACTTCGTGATGCTGTCAGTTTGTTGGATCAGTGTGCATCTGCGGCGGCTTCTGCAGTTACGGCAGATGAGGTCTGTCGGATCCTGGGATTGGCAGGTACAAGACAAACCGCACAGATCTTACGGGCTATAGCGGCACATGATACGGCAACTACTCTGGATCTGTTCCAGCAACAATATGCCGAGGGTAAGGATTTGACTGCGATGCTGGATGAACTGTGTGTAGTATCCAGAGACCTTTTGATCCTTCGTAGTATACCAAAGAGCGGATCGTCTCTGATCTCCGGTGTTTGTACTCAGCAGGAACTTAAGGAATTGCTTCCTCTCTTCGCTCCCGGAGAGCTTCTCCGCATGACAGAGATCCTTCGGGATACGGTCAATGGTTTTAATACCAGTGCCAACAGAAGGATCGATGCAGAGCTGTGTTTAATCCGTCTGTGTGAGCCCGAGGCAGAAATGGATGCACAAGCACTGAATGCAAGGATCACCCGTTTGGAAAATAAAATTGCCTCCGGATTGGTCGCCATGGTGCAGAGTGCTCCTGCCTCTGAGGAAACCGGGGAAGAGGAGAGACCTCCGATCCCCACAGATCCTCCACCGGAAAAGGAGAATCAAGCTCCTGCACCTTGCGACGAGGCTCCTGTGGGCTTCTGGCCACGGCTTGTGGAGCAGGTAAGACCTATGCTCCGTCCTCCGGCTCTTGCAATGTTTGTAGTCAGTGAGGATGCTCCCGTTGTCGGCAAGCTGAGTAATGGAATTTTGTATCTGGAGCCACGGGCTCTGATCGCAGAAAAGCTGATTGCAAGACAGGATGTTCTTCAAATTGTTCGGGAGTGTGCATCCGGAATTTTGGGAAGGCCTACTCAAGTACGGGTAGGGAAAGTGGGAGACGGAGATGTTCCCAATAATGAAAACTTTGATAAATTGGTTCATTTCGGACAAACCCACGGCGAAACAGTGGATGTGATTGAATAAAGGCGCATTCGATTCCTTTTACTTTCAATTTTAAATTCAAAATCTATAATTTTAAAGGAGATAATAAAATGGCAAAAGGCGGATTCCGTCCCGGTATGGGCGGCGGTATGAACATGAACATGATCAAGCAGGCTCAGAAGATGCAACAGGACATGCTGAGAATGCAGGAAGAACTGGAAAACAAGGAATATGAAGCTTCCACCGGTGGCGGCGTTGTAACTGCCCGTGTTAACGGCAAGCATGAAGTTCTGAATCTGACCATCGCTCCCGAAGCAGTGGATCCCGATGATGTGGAAATGCTCCAGGATATGATCGTCGGTGCAGTCAACGAGGCTATGCGGAAGGCAGATGCAGAGGCTACCCAGAATATGTCTAAGTTTACCGGCGGCCTGAATCTGAATGGCCTGTTCTAAGGAGCTATGAGAGTTTTTCCGGTTGCTTTAGAGAAGCTGACGGAGCAGTTTGCAAGACTTCCCGGGGTAGGTGGGAAAACAGCTCAGCGATTGGCATTCCATATTCTCAGCTTGCCTAAGGAACAGGCAGAAGAATTTGCCGCATCCATTGTGGAAGCAAAAGAGAAAGTCCATCTGTGTCCTATTTGCCAGAACTTGACGGATCGTGAAGTTTGTCCCATCTGTGAAGATGCAGGGAGAGAACGGGATGTCATCTGCGTGGTGGCAGAGCCTAAGGATGTGATCGCTATGGAACGAGCCAGAGAGTACAACGGCTTGTACCATGTTCTCCATGGTGTGATCTCACCTCTAAACCGTGTTGGTCCCGATGATATCCGCGTGCGGGAACTTCTGACCCGAATCGGACGGGGGGATGTTCGTGAAGTCATTATGGCAACGAATCCCGATACAGAGGGTGAAGCTACTGCGATGTACATTTCTCGTTTGCTTCGTCCTATGGAGGTACGCGTGACCCGTTTGGCATACGGGATCCCGGTAGGAAGTCAGCTTGAATTTGCCGATGAGGTGACCCTCCTTCGTGCATTGCAAGGCCGCAGAGACATCTGATAAGTCTCTGATTTTATATTGGATCCCTTTGACTAAGGAAGCGTTTTCGGACTCTGTTGTAAAAATTGCTTTTACGACAGAGTCCGTTCTTTTTTTGCAAAAAAAAGATTGCGAATTCATGATTTTTGTAGTATGATATAATGTAGGACACCATATGCCCTGTCTTGACATACAATGGCATGAGGTGGTGTTATGCTAATACAGTTTTTTGCGGTGCTTTTGGGTTTGTGTGGCTTGGGATTGATCCTGTGCGGGTTGCTGGAAACCATATGCTTCTCAGGCTTGATTGATGTGTACCATGTGATTCCCTTGACCGGGGATGCTTCCTATGTGGAAGATCGAGTACGTAAGGCTCTTCATACCCTTAAGGGACAGCTGTATTTTGTAGATCTTGGTTTGGATGCGGAAGGACAGATGACTGTGGAGCTACTGCTCAGAGGTCGTAGCTATGCCAAGCTATGTGCACCGGAGCAGATATGCGAGGAATTAAGATGGGAGAACAATGTTGGAACAGGAATTGATTAGGGGAACCGTCACAAGTGTGATCTATCAGAATAAGGAAAACGGATATGCGGTTCTTCGCTTAAAAGGTGAGGGCTGTGGAGATATAACCGTTGTAGGTACGATCCCTGCGCCCACAGCCGGAGAACGACTGATGGTCACCGGACATTGGACTTCTCACAGTTCCTATGGTAAACAGTTTGAAGCGGAATTTCTGGAACGGCTGTTGCCGGATACCAGAGAGGATATTTTAGAGTACTTATCTTCACGGGCGGTGAAGGGGATCGGACCTAAAACCGCCCAGAAGATCGTAGCACGGTTCGGAGACGAATCTCTGACGATATTGGATACTGAGCCGGAGCGTTTGGCGGAGATCAGTGGAATTTCCCTTGCTAAAGCAAAGGAAATGGGGGAAAACTACCGTAATCAGGTAGGTGTCCGTAGACTTATGGAATTCATGACCACCAATCATCTGCCTGTGGAGCTGGCGATTCGCTCCTATAAGCAATACGGAGACAATGCCCTTGAAATGATTCGGAGAAATCCCTATATCCTGACGACCACAGAGATTGCGGGAGCTTTCGGCGTTACAGATGCCTTGGGGAGAAAGTTAGGGATCGAAGAGAATGATCCTCGTCGTGTAGATGCAGGACTCATGTGGCTCCTGCGATCCTCACGTGAGAATGGTCATTGCTTCCTTCCGGAGGACAGGCTTTTTTCCGCGGCGGCTCATCTACTGGGTGTGGAATGGGAGACTCTGGGGGAGGGGATCCTTCGATTGGAGACACTGGGATTCCTCAGCTCAGAGGATGCATGGGGGAGCAGAGCCTATTATTTGCCTGAGTATTTGGAGGCGGAGACAGAGGTTGCCCATAGACTCCTCCGAATGGCTCGGAAAGCGAGAGACCCACTACCTCAACCGGAACGATTTATTCAAGCTATCGAAGAAATCAATCATATTCAATATGCCGGGCTTCAACGAAAGGCCATCATTTCCGCAGGAGAACGGAAATTGATGATCCTCACGGGAGGTCCCGGAACGGGAAAAACCACCACTTTGGCAGGGATCCTTGCTCTATGCAAGATCCTGAAAAGGAAAACCCTTTTGGCGGCACCTACCGGTCGAGCTGCAAAACGCTTATCGGAGCTCACCGGCTGTGAAGCCTCTACCATTCATAGATTACTTGAAGCACAGATATCCCCTCAAACAGGTGAAATGTATTTTGCTCGAAATGAGGACGAGCCTCTGCAATGCGATACCCTCATCATTGACGAAATGTCCATGGTGGACCTTCCTCTGATGTACAGTGTTTTGCAGGCACTGCCTAAGAAAGCCGGCCTGGTTCTGGTAGGTGACCCGGATCAGCTGCCCAGTGTGGGTCCCGGTAAGGTTTTCGAGGATCTGATCGCCAGTGGAAGAGTGGAGACCGTGGCCCTAAAGGAGATTTTCCGACAGGCACAGGAAAGTCTCATCGTTACAAACGCTCATGGAGTCAATCGGGGAGAGCTTCCCGTTCTCCATAGGAAAGACGGAGATTTCTTCTTTATTCGCCGTAGAGATCCCAAGGAGCTTTTACAGACCGTTACAGAGCTCTGTGCTCACAGATTACCCAAATATCAAAAGCTGTCTCCCGCAGATATCCAGGTGATTTCCCCCTCTCGGAAAGGGGATACAGGCACCGTGAATCTGAATCGAGTTCTACAGGAAGCACTCAATCCCTCTCAGCCCGGGAAGAAAGAAGTTCGCAGTGGCGAACGGCTCTTCCGAGAAGGAGACCGCGTTATGCAGATCCGCAATAATTATGATCTAGGCTGGCAACGGACAGACGGCGTAGAGGGCTTCGGGATCTTTAACGGAGACTGCGGCACTGTTGTGAAGATCGATCATAAAGAGGATCAGCTTTTGATCCAGTTTGATGATCGTTGGGTATATTATGATAATGAACTTTTACCGGACTTGGAGCTTGCTTATGCCATTACGGCACACAAGAGCCAGGGCTGTGAATATCCTGCGGTTGTGTATGTAGCCTATGATGCACCGCCTCCTCTTCTGACCAGAGGCGTGCTATATACGGCTATGACTCGAGCTAAGGAACTTATGGTCGTAGTTGGAAAGGAACAGATCATTTCCAATATGACCATGAATCATCGGAAAAATGATCGTTACTGCGGTTTGCAGTTTAGACTTCAACAAGAAGAGTAGAAGGTGAAGATATGATATTTAAATCCAGTACTATCGGTATTGATTTGGGCACATCCAATGTTGTCATTTATCAGGAAGGGAAGGGACTGATCCTTCGTGAACCTTCCGTTGTTGCCATGGATAAAAATACCGGCAATGTTGTACAGGTCGGATCTGCGGCAAGAAATATGCTGGGGCGTACTCCGGGACATATTGCTGCAGTTCATCCTGTGGTTGGCGGTGTTATCGCCGATTATGAGCTGACTGCCAAGATGATCACGGAGTTGGTCAAAAAGGTCGTTAAGGGTGCGATCATCAAGCCCAATATGATCGTCAGTGTCCCCAGCGGTATTACCGAGGTTGAGGAACGAGCTGTTGTTCAGGCTGTTATGGAAGCCGGTGCCCGTCGTGTATATTTGATCGAAGAAGTTCGTGCTGCCGCTTTGGGAGCACGGTTGCCTATGAATCGTCCTACAGGCTACTTGGTTGTGGATATCGGCGGCGGTACCACGGATGTAGGTGTAGTGGTTTCCAACGAAGTTGCTTATTCCACCTCTGTTAAGGTAGCGGGCATGGCTTTTGATCAGGCAATCATTGACTATGTCCAGAATAAATATCGCTATACCATAGGGGAAAATACTGCCGAGGAGATCAAGATGACCATTGGTTGCGTTCTGCCTCGTACCAGTGTTATGACCATGCGTGTATCCGGACGGAGCGATAAGCGTGGAAAGTATCTGACTGATTTGGAAGTTACCTCCGAGGATGTACGCATTGCGCTGCAACCTCTTGTAAAGCAGATCATAGATGCTATTGTTCATGTTATCAATCATCTGACTCCGGAGCTTGCCGCCGATGTTATCAAAAATGGTGTGACCCTCACAGGTGGCGGTAGCCATATTTGGGGCATGGATCAGTTGATAGCCAACGAATTTATGACGACCTGTAGCTTGTCCGATGATGCGGATTCCTGTGTGGCTTATGGTTGCGGTGCGGCTATTGACTGGGTCGATAATATGAATGACGGTCCCATCAACATTGCCCGTAAACGCAGAATGCAGGAGTATTGATCATCTCCTATATCATATATAAAAAGGAGTGGATTACATGGCAGAAAATCGAAATAAAGATCTGTTCCAGTACAATTTTGATGAAGAATGGGATGTAGAGCGTGAAATGTACGGCCGCTTGCTGAAGCAAAGCCAAATGTCCCAAGATGTCCTATCCGATGATGTATACTCAGAGCCTTCTCCTGCGGATAAGTCTTACAGAGAAACTGCAAGACAGGAAAGAAGCACTCGTGCTCAACCTCAGAACAGAGCTACCTCGGCCGGGATTTTTGGGCGGAGTCATCGTCCCACCCGTGAAGCCGATACGGCAAAGAGAGAGTCTGCTCGCTCCCGTGAGCCTTCTCGCGGTGGAGAGACCAATAGAATGCCCCCCCAGCCTCGGAAAACAGGGAATCCCCCGAGAAAGAAAAAACAGGGATCACAGATCAATTATAAGGCACTGGCGATCTTGATCGCCATGGCTCTTGTTGCGATCCTCGTTATATTCGGTATGGTTCGCTTCTTTATGTGGATCATTTCTCCTGCAGAGGGAGATCGGGATGCGGAAGAAAGCTCTACTTCGGAAACTGTTATTACGACTACGGTAGACTATGAGGCCATTGCCGCGGAGCTTTTGGAGCAGGCAGAACTGCAAAGTGCCATGTATGACTATGATACAGCGATCAAGACTGTCAAAAGCTTCGGTAGTAACTGGGGTACTCGTGCCGACTTGACCCAGGCAGTTCAGAAGTACGAACAGCTGAAACTGCAAACGGTTCGCTGGGAGGACACAACTACCATCCCTCACATTTTCTTCCATATTCTGGTTGCGGATAATGCAAGAGCTTTTGACGGTGACTATACCGAAGACGGTTATAACCAGTATATGACTACGATCCCGGAATTTAAAGCTATCTTAGAAGAGCTTTATGCCAGAGACTATGTTCTGATCCGTATCCATGATATTGCCAAACGTGTCACCGACGAGAACGGCAACGAGGTTTATGAACAGGGGGATATTTATCTTCCTCCCGGAAAGAAGCCCATTGTCATTTCTCAGGATGATGTGAATTTCTATGAATATATGATCGACAGTGACGGAGATCATCTTCCCGATGCCGGAGGCGACGGCTTTGCAAGTAAACTGTTGGTGGATGCTCACGGAGATATTACCTGTGAGTATGTGACCGCAGAAGGGGAGACGGTTTACGGTGACTATGATCTGGTACCTATTCTGGAGCGGTTCGTAGAAGAACATCCTGATTTCTCCTACCGTGGAGCAAAGGCTATCGTAGCACTGACAGGTTATGAAGGTGTATACGGCTATCGTACCGATAAGGATGGCAAGGAACGACTTACTCCCGAAGAATTCCGGAAGGAGATCGACGGAGCTAAGGCTGTTAACCAATGGCTCAAGGACAATGGCTGGGAAATCGCAAGTCACAGCTACGGACATCCCTCATACGGTTCCTTGACATGGGAAGAGCTGGCTCATGATGTAAGCCGCTGGGAGGAGGAGGTTCAGCCTGTTGTTGGTGATACGGATATTTTCATCTATCCCTACGGCAGTGATATTGCAGGTGTGGAGAACTATTCCGGTTCCAAGTACGATACTATGTATGAGGCAGGCTATCGTTTCTATTGTAATGTAGACTCCTCTGAGTATTGGGTGCATATCAGAAACAACTATGTGCGTCAGGGTAGACGGAATCTGGATGGTTACCGTATGTGGTACGATCCGGAACTGCTGGATGACCTCTTTGATGCAACGGCGATCTTTGATCCCGACAGACCCACACCCGTTCCCCCAATTTAATCAAAACGGCTCTGTTACGAAGATTATTTTCTGTGGCAGAGCCTCTTTTTTAGTATAATTTTAGATGCTTTATATTGACAAAGAAACGGTAGAATGTAATAATAATGGTATATTCCTCTCCGCTATGTTGAATATACTATAGAAAGAAGGATGACATGATGTTGAAACGATTCTTGAGTATGCTATTGTTAGTGGCAATGCTTCTGGCCTTGGTTCCGGTGATGTCTTTTGAGGCATTGGGAGCTACCTACACCACTGCAGATTGGAACGCTTTGCGGAACAACTGGAAGGTTTCTATTTGCGGTGATGACACTGTAGATTGGTCCGACCCCGAGATCCAAAAGATCGTAGGACAATACAACAGCTCCGGCGTTTCCACCTCCGGTATCAGCTATAACGGAGGCAGATATTGGCGAGATTTGGACAGTAATCGTTCCAATTCCGGCCGTGTTTTTGGCAGCATCAATATTACCATTACTGTATCCAGTGATACCATGCGGAAGCAGTTTGTCTACCTGATGTATATGGCAAAGGCTTATGGCACTCGTGGCTCAGTCTATACCTATAAGGACGGTAGCGGTAATCTGGTTACGATGGATCTGTACCAGAATCAGGAACTTCGTAATGCCATTTTCTATGGTTTGGAAAAGGCAACTTCCTTCTATAACAAGACTCGCTGGTCTGAGCAGAAGAGTAGCAGTACTGCTACATCCTACTATAACTGGTGGGATTGGGCTTTCGGCTCTCCGGATGAGATCCTACAGACCCTCTTGGTCATGTATCCCTACAAGACCACTGCGGAGAAGAACACTGCGGATAAGATTATTGAAACCTGTCGGTATTTGATCGATACGATTCGTCCCAATAATGACGGAAAGACAGATGAATCGACCATCAGCTATCGTCGTACCCGTCTGCGGATCTGCGGCATGATCGCAGCTCTGAAGCAGGACACGGCACTTATAGAACAGACCCGTACCAATCTGGTGAACTTCCTCGCTAAGAATGACGGAGGAAACGGTGTTCAGTTAGACGATTCTTATGTTGCCCATGATTACTTTGCCTACGAAGGCTGTTATGGTGTACAGAATCTGGCAGAACGTATTATTGGTAGCTATTATGTAATGGCAGGGACCGCCTTTGAATTAGATGCCTCCAACAAGCATAATCAGGTAGACTGGATCCTAAAAACCTTTATGCCTGCCATGCACAATGGTGTCATGATGATGCAGAGCAACGG
>JAZOXB010000028.1:0-6198 GCA_045659585.1 Faecousia sp.
TGGCCTAATGGAGAAAAGCTCATTTGCACCTGGTGTAAGGGAAACGTTGAGGGTAAAGGAGAAAAATACTATCCTGACGGAAGCGTGTATAAAGGAGAATTAAGCTATGACGGTGTTCCCCATGGCATAGGCGTGTGGACGCTCCCGGACGGCAGTCGCTATGAGGGACAGCACGAACGAGAATTCCGTCACGGCAAAGGCACGCTGATCCACCCCGACGGCACACGACAAGAGGGCCGATTCGAAAAGAATACCTATGTAGGCCCCGAGGAAGATTGATCCATAAATGCAAAAATCGTACAAGAGAGAGTATTCTCCCTTGTGCGATTTTTTACTATATAAACCACAGTTTATCGTTCCTGTGGAACGAGTGAAGTGCTCACCTGCGGTGGGTGTTTAGCAATCCATAATGGGTTTTGAAGCACCTACGGTGTGAAGTGTCCTCCTAAAGCAGGTCGTGAATGTGTGCCCACCGGGTGCACCTAAAAAGCGGGACCGACTCACAGTATTGTGAGTCAGTCCCGTTTTTTTTAGCGTAAGGGTAGGGTAAATCCAAATTCCACACCTGTTTTCCAACTTTGACCGTCAAATGTTTCGGTGTTGCGGACAGTGCAGGTGCCTCCGTGAAGCTCAACGATGCTCTTAACAATGGCAAGACCCAAACCGGTGCCCGGCTCCTTCCGAGAAGGATCTGTACGGAAGAAATTGTTCCATACATTTTTTAAGGCTTCGACAGATAGGGGCACAGAGGGGTTCTCGATCAGGAAATATGCCATGGGATCCGAATCGCTGTTTTTCCCCACCGTAAGCTGGATCTGCCCCTGAACAGGGCAATACTTCATAGCATTTTCCACCAGATTTGTCAGCACCTGCCGGATACGTGCCTCGTCGGCGGTAACAATAAAGTCTTCCGATTTTTTGTAGAAGAGAGAAATCTCCTTTGCTTCCATCAGGGGTGCGAATCTTTCGGTAATATCCTGCAGAACCGACAGTAGGGAAAATTGATCTGTCGCCAGTTTGACCTTGCCTGCTTCCAAACGGGAAAGATCCAGCATTTGCAGCACCATAGCATCCAGCCGTTCGGTTTCCTCCATAATGACGGACAGGTAACGTTCCTGCTTATCTGCAGCAATTCCTGCCTGCAGACCCTCGGCATAGCTGTGGATAATGGCGATAGGCGTTTTTAAGTCGTGGGTCAAATTAGATACCAACTGACGGCGGTTTTCCTCTGCATCGGCGGCATAGCTCAGCGCAGTGTTCAGCCGTTTTACCTCTGCAGTGGTTTCTGCCAGCTTTTGATCTCTGTCTTGGATCATTTGGAGCACTTTCAGAACTTCCGGCGAGATTTTCTCCTTCTTTTGATAACGGAATAGCTTCCGGTGTAAAATGGTATCTTCCAGAGGAAGTGCCAGAGTTCGTTTGATTTTGGTCAGAGAAAGGTAAACGCAAAGCCCAATCACAAGGAAAGAAATCAGATAAATATACCACCCATGGGTCAGTACATACTGTAGGGGTCTAAAACGGAGGGCAATGGTACAGGACAGATCCATAACCTCTCCCCGTGTCAACACAACCATTTCAAGCAAGGTTCCAATTCGCACGCCTTCCTCCGGCACTTTCCAACGGTTCTCTTCTATCAGTTGAACCAGATCCGTGTATTCTCTACCGGATATAGAGAATGGCTCATACATATGATTGCCGGAGCTGATATTCCACCCATAAATGGTTTGAACCTCTTTCCCATCAAGGGGAATATCATAGGTCGCTAAAGTTTCCCACGAGGTATCCCCTTCCCTGTCGATTTGGTTCACCTCATAAATATCCTCTGCTTTGATCTCCGGGAAATCAGCTTTTTCAATGGAGACAGGGTGAAAAACGTTCTTATCTTTCCAGCCGGTATCAAAATAGCCGGTAAGCCGTAACAGATCGCCATCCCAGTAGTGAGGGGATTTCCAGACATATTCGCCGTAGCCCTTTGTAGAGAAATACTCCATATGCACGTTATAGTAATATGGAATATCCATATACACCGTAGCATATTCATTGGGGTAAGTATTTCCTGCCGTCCAATTATCTGCAGATACATAAGGAAAGCTCATATGACTTCTGCCGGTTACGGTGGCATCGTCTTCCGTAATGACATAGGCCACTTCCTCGAAAATCTGACGTTCTTCCACATCAGAGATCGATCTGCGGATCACACCATTTTCATCTTCATCCGAATGAACAGAAAGGGTCACGCCGGAGAGAACGTCGTGAGACCCCAGCAGGGGATGTATACTGCCAAATCCGTGGTTCCAATGTAACGTAAATCCTATTTCGCTTTCCGCCTCGGCCGCTGCGTAGCCGAGAATCGGATCTTTAAGGGAAATGCTACTTATAGCGGCATCCTGAAAGCCATGGGCTCGTTTCTCCATATAGTGAACAAACTGCCAAGCCAGCATCTCAGTCATCAGCCCACAGAGGATCAGCCACGCCGCAAGCCCGAAAGCAATGTTCCGGACAACAAATCGGGTATATAAGCCCATGGGCTCTTTTCTTGTTTTTTTGTCGGATCTCTTTTTCATACTCAACCCTCCAATTTGTAGCCTGCCTTGATCACCGTCTTGATCCTGTCTGCATCTGTACCCAGCTTGCTTCGCAATCGGCGGATGTGGGTATCCACAGCCCGGGAATCTCCCTCGTAGTCATAGCCCCAGCACTTCACAAGAAGCTGTTCCCGAGACATGACCGTATTTTTATTCCGCATCAGGCACAGGAGGAGAGCATATTCCTTCGGTGTCAGGTCTACCTCCTTGCCTTCCACAAACACCTCCTGAGAGGAAAGGTGCAGAACGATATTTCCTACGGTAAGCTTGTCTGCGGACATTACATTGCCTCTGCTTCGGTTGATCAGGGCAGAAATTTTGGCATAGAGCACAGCCAGAGAGTAGGGCTTGGTCACGTAGTCATCTGCCCCAAGCTCATAGCCCAGTAGCTTGTCCTCTTCGTCAGACAGCGCCGTGAGGAAAATGATCGGCACATCACTGGCTTTCCGCAAAGCCCGACAGACCTGAAGACCGTTCAGTCCCGGCATCATGATGTCCAGCAGAACACCGTCAAACTCGGTGGTTTCTGCCAATTCCAGTGCTTCTATGCCGTCCTTTGCCGGAATAGGCACATCCCCCTTGCTGATAAAATAGTCGCAGATCACTTCCAATAGCTTTGGCTCATCTTCTGCAATTAGAATTCGTTTTGCCATTGTATTACCACCTCTGACTGTATAGTAAGGCATCCGTGTGTACTCTTTGTGTCAAAATGAAAAAATAAAACCAATTTATACAGAAAATCCGCTTAACAGACCCATCATACACTATAGGAAAAGCAAAACAGGATCGGCAGGGGCTCTCCCCCCATCGATCCTGTTTGTTATGAGGCTATTTGCACCTGTAGTTTATATGGGTTATTCGGTCTCTAACCAACGAACCAAACGCATAAGCAGTACAACAGCTTCGCCGCGATCCAAAGTCTCCTTGGGGCGGAGGGTATTATCCTCGTAGCCGGTGAGGAGTCCAGACACCTGAGCCTGCTGGATCCGTCCGTAAGCATATTCGCTGATCTCATCAATATCGTCATAGGTCAGAGCCAGGTCCGGATAAGCATCGCCGCCCCAGATGCGCATCATCATGGTAATAAACTGCTCACGGGTCACAGCACCGTTGGGGTTAAAGCGTTCATCGCCAACACCCTCTACAACACCTGCATAGGTGCCCCAGTTGATCGCATCGGTATACCAGGTGTCCTGTACCACATCCACATAAGATGCCGTGGGGATCTCCTCATCTACAGGAGCTGCCAGACGATAGAGCACCGTCAGAGCCATGGCGCGGCTCATGGTACCTTCTCCGTTGAACAAGAAGTGCCCTACACCGTCTACCAAGCCCAGCTCATAGGCCGCAATCGCTTCGGCTTCGTACCACTGAGCTGTAATATCGGTGAAATATTCACCATCATATACACAGTAGAGGGTCATACCGTTTTCCATCAGGAAGGAATACTCTCTTTCCTTGGAAAGGAGGAATCCATCTTCATCAAACCAACCGCAGAAGGATTCTTCTCCCTCTGCAACCAGTGCGATAGTCTCCCCAATGGGGTAAGCACCGGAAATCTCAAGGATCGTGCCATCGGTCTTGAGAACATTCAGTTGACCCTTACGAGGAGCATGAACAGACAGGAAGCCTGCATCTCGTGCTTCATTGGCATCGCTCTCGTGATCATAACGCCATGCGTGTTCTTCGTCAATGCCGAAATACATATAGGGATTGGGAGCGGTAGCATTGGCGCTCATACGGTAGTCTCTCTGAGGATCAAAGATGTAATACTTGCCGTCGATCTCAACCTCTGCCCAGCCGTGGTGACCGGAACCGGTGCCGAAGCCTTCCTCAAAAATAAAATCACCTGTATGGACATAGCTTTCAAAGCCCACATATCGAGCCATGACCGCAAACAATGCACCGTAGTCGTAGCAAATGCCTTCCCGTTCCACCAGAGCGTGGTAGCTACGGTTAACAACTTCAAAGGGCATAGCCTCTTCCAGACCCTCTTCGTATTCCAAGTCGTACAGAGGCACAAAGCAATCATAGGCAGGTGCCCAGTTCTGAGAATAGGGCCCCCAGCTATAGTTGATCTCCATAGTGACCCAGTTGTAAACTTCCTTCAGCAGGGTATAATTGTCTGTTGCTTCAAAGGAGGACATGATTTCTTCCAGGATAGCATCTACCTGAGGATAGCCCGTTCTCTGAGGCTTCAGTTCCACGCTGTTGAGGACTGTCTGCAAATCGGCTTCTTCCATAGCATCCCCTGCGGCAAAGACCGGCATGACTCCCAAAAGAAGAACAAGGGACAAAAACAAAGCAATGTATCGTTTCATATTCTCAATCCTTTCTTTTCTTAAACGAATGCCCCTCTGAGAGGGGAATACTCCCATAGTATATTTCTTTTTACATAAAATTGCAACACTTTTTTCTGCAATTCCCATTTTTTGCACTAAAAAACCGTCGACTCGAAAGAAAATCCGAAGTCGACGGTTTTATTCATATCGAAGAAATTGTTACGGGATCCGCTTGGAGGGCTTCAGGTATCGTTCCTCCTCGGAGAATACACAGCCACAGTATTTCTGGATATACATTCCCAATTCTCGTGCCTTTTCCTGTCCTGCACGGAAGTAGGGACGGAAATCCCGATACAGGAAACTTACACCGAATTCCTTAGCCGCCCGTTCCGCGACCTCAGCCATAAGCTCGTGCTTCTGGTAGGGGCTGATGAACAGAGAGGATGTAAAGCTGTCAAAGCCTCCCTCTGCCGCTGTCTGTGCCGCAGTGTACAGACGCATTTCGTAGCATTTGACACAGCGACCGGCTAAGTCCTCCGCAACCTCTCGGACGAAGGGTCGCAGAGCGTACTCATCCTTTTCCAAGAGCTTTAAGCCGATGGACTCGGCATACTCTCGCAAACAATTCCGACGGGAGCGATATTCCGTAAAGGGATGGATGTTGGGATTGTACCAGAAGCCCGTAACCTCAATCCCGTCCCCCTGTAAAACCTCAATACACTGGTTTGCACAGGGAGCACAGCACACATGAAGCAGAGTGTTCATGAATTACTCAGCGAAAACCTTCTTCAGCTTTGCAAAGCGAGGCAGGCCGTTCTCCATGGGCATGACCAGATCACCGCGGATCAGGGGAGCGCAGTAGTTGATGAAGTCCTGAGTCACGTTGGACTTGTCCTCGGTGATCCATTCTACGGGAACCTTCTGTTCGAAGTTTGCAACCTTCTCCAGATCGAAGAGGACATACTCGCACTTGTAGCCATTGGTACGGTCACACTTGAAGCCTACCATCTTGCCGGTCTCTCCTGCAATAGCGGCCTCAACAGCGGTCTTGCCGGAGTTGAAGGATTCCTCGATGTCCGTTGCGGAAGCACAGTGAGCGGCGCAACGCTGGAGGAGGGACAGCTCGATGCCACGAACCTTGGCACCGGTAGCGGACTTGACAACGTCTGCCAGACGAGCGGCCAGACCGCCCAGCTGAGCATGACCAAAGCCGTCGGTGCCGGAGGTCTTAGCCTCGGAAACGAAGGTGCCGTCTGCATAGTGAACGCCTTCGGAAACAGCGACAATGCAGTTACCGTTTTCCTTATAGATGCGGCTGACATCGGCAA
>JAZOXB010000029.1:0-7604 GCA_045659585.1 Faecousia sp.
GAGGCGGGGCCTCTTTCCAGCAGGAGCTTGGTGACGGAGCTGAGGGTGTGACCGGTATCCAGAATGTCCTCCAGAATGCCAACATGGCGACCCTTGATGACGGCGCGGATGTCCTTGACCAGATCGATGGTACCGGAGGAGATGGTAGCGGCACCATAGGAGGAGACTGCCATGAAATCATATTCGCAGGGGATGGGGGTGGCGCGAACTATGTCTGCGAAGAAGGTGATGACGCCCTTAAGAACGCCGATAAAAATGGGGGTCTTTCCCTCGTAATCCTTAGCCAGTTCTTTGCCCAATTCGGCAATACGGGTGCGGAGTTGTTCTTCGGTGACCAGGACCTCTTCAATAATGTTATGCATAGTAATTCTCCCTTCTATGTCTTTCAGATCTGTGTGTTTACAATGCGGATGATCAGAGCGGGTTCTCCCTCCCGAGGGAGGCAATGGGTGCTGACCCCTAAACCACCAACTGCGAGGACAGAGTCCCCTTCTGCAATAACGGGAAGAAGCTCCCGTTCTTCGCGGGGGATCTTTTTCTCGATCATCAGCTTTTTCAGGGACTTGCTGTGGCTGTTGGCCATTTGCAGACGATCTCCCACCTCTCTGGGACGGATGATATACCGAGGCTCTTTCATCATAACCCCTATCATATCATA
Source organism: Faecousia sp. (assembly GCA_045659585.1). Taxonomy (GTDB): domain Bacteria; phylum Bacillota; class Clostridia; order Oscillospirales; family Oscillospiraceae; genus JAZOXB01. Next base: position 659 of record JAZOXB010000029.1, read on the forward strand.
TTTTATGGCAAAATGGAAAGGGGAAATTGTCATTTTGGAAAAATTTTTTTGAATTTCACATCGGATCCTCCAAGGACTGTCTTGGAGGATGGTTTCTCCCGGAATGACCATGGTCGTGGGAGAAAAGGAATGCTCGGATTGAGAGCGGAAGGTCAAGCTGTCATATCGGCGACAGGCTACGAGACCTTGGGGCAGGTTGAGCTGTGCCGAGGGGCAGGGGTTCTCGATCAGAGACTTTAGGCCTTCGATGTGTGTTAGGGACACATCCTGAGAAAGGTATTGTCCTACCATGATCCGCAGAGCCCGGTTTCTGAGAACCTCCGGTGCAGTCCGCAGGGGAAGGATAGAAAACCCTCCTGCAGGGTCGGGTTGTACAAGCTTTTTTGCAAGGTCGTCCAGGAATTGATCCTCCTGTCGCAGGAGGCGACTTTGTTGCAGGACACCTTGGGCAAGGTCGGGGTTTTCCTTGCGGAGCAAGGGAAGAACCTGATGCCGTAGCCGATTACGGGTATAGGCGAGGCTCTTGTTGGAGCTGTCCTCTCGATAGGGGATCTGCTCCTCTGTTAAATAGTCCAGGATCTCCTCTTTGGTCACGCGGAGAAGGGGACGGAGGATATTCTCCCGTTTAGGCGGGATCCCGCAGAGCCCACGGAGACCGGTGCCACGGATCCACCGCATGAGGACGGTCTCTAAATTATCGTCTGCGGTGTGAGCGGTGGCAATCTTTCCGTCTAAGCTGCGGAAGAAGCGGTAACGGCACTGCCGTGCGGCTTCCTCGGTGCCTAAGTGATGGCTACGGGCATAGGCCGCCACATCCTCCCGACCCAAATGGAGGGGGATGCCCAACTTTTGACAAAAGTCTATGACAAAGGCTTCGTCTCCATCGGATTCTTCCCCTCGGAGCATATGGTTAAAATGGGCGGCTTCCACAGTGATCTCCAGCTCTTCCCGAAGGGCATGGAGACAGTGGAGCAGAGCCATGGAGTCTCCGCCACCGGACAGAGCACAGATCACCCGATCTCCGGGGGAGAACAAGGCTTCTGCCTTAGCATAGGCGGACAGCTTAGCTTTCATTGTGCTTCCACTCTCTGTCGGCGAAGGTTGTGAACTGCGGCAGCCACTGGAGCTTTACGGTACCGACTTCGCCGTGACGATTCTTTGCTACGATCACTTCTGCGACATTTTGCTCAGGGGAGTTCTTGTTATAATAGTCATCACGGTAGATGAACAGAACCTCGTCGGCGTCCTGCTCGATAGCACCGGATTCGCGGAGGTCGGACATCATGGGTCTCTTATCCTGACGGCTCTCGTTGGCACGGGATAGCTGGGACAGGCAGAGAATGGGAACATTCAGTTCCTTAGCCATGATCTTAAGGGAACGGGAAATGTCCGTAACGATCTGCTGACGGTTTTCATTGGAGGCGGTTTTGGTACCGGCGGAGGTCATAAGCTGTAGATAGTCGATGACCACCAGTGCCAGATCGTCGATCCGTCGGCATTTGGCGTTCATTTCCGCAACGGACAGAGAAGGGTTGTCGTCTACACGAATGTCTGTCTGAGACAGAGCGGAGGAGGCGATACCGATCTTGGTCCATTCCTCTATGGACAACTGACCGGTGGTCAGCTTCTTGTTATCAACAAAGCTTTCGTTGGAGAGAAGTCTGGTGACCAACTGTTCCTTGGACATTTCCAAGGAGAAGAAGGCGACGGTCTTCTTGGGGTATTTTTTCGCAACATTCAAGGCAATGTTCAGAGCCAGAGAGGTCTTACCCATGGCGGGACGGGCGGCAAGGATCATGAGATCCGAGCGGTTCAGACCGTTAAGGAACTTATCCAGATCCACAAGGCCTGTAGACAGACCTGCAATGTCGCTGTCGGATTCGCTGAGTTCCGTGAGGCGGTCAAAGACCTTTAGGATAATGGTGCCGATATGCTCCAGAGATTCGTTGGTGTTGCCCCGACGGATGGCGTAGATCTTCTTTTCCGCGGCTTCCAGGATCTCCTGAGCGGTGCCTTTGCCTCCGCGGACGATATCGGTGATCTCGGCAGCGGCAGTGGATAGGCTCCGCAGAAGAGCTTGATCCCGAACGATCTGGGCGTAGCGAACCACATTGGCAGCTGTAGGAGTGATCTCCATAAGCTCCATAAGGTATTTGGAGGTAGTCTTGTCGTCGAAGACGCCTCTCTCACGCATTTTGTTCAGCACGGTCACAGGGTCAATAGTCTGAGAGAAGCTGAACATTTCGTATATGGTTTCGTAAATGTCCCGATTGATTTGGATAAAGAAATCAGCGGGACGGAGAATGCCGACTACATCGTTGACGCAACGGCTGTCGATCAGCATGGAACCCAGAACAGATTGCTCTGCTTCCGGGGAGTGGGGGACCTGACGGGCAAGAAGCTCCTCCATGGGGCACCTCCGAAAAAATTCTTACAGTTCTTCGACCTTCAGCTTCAGGTCAGCGGTGATCTCGTAGCCCAGCTTGCACTTTGCGGTGTAGCTACCTACGGTACGGATGTTGTCGCTGAGGACGATCTTGTGCTTATCCAGAGTGATGCCGTGATCCTTTTTCAGAGCATCGGAAATGTTCTGGGTGGTAACGGAGCCGAAGAGTCTGCCGGCACCGCCGCCCTTGGCCTTGACCACAACGGTAATAGCTTTCAGTTGGTTGGAAAGGGCGAAAGCCTCCTCCCGTTCCTTCTGACGCTTTTCCTGGTTGGCCTTATCGGTCATGCGCATGGTGTTAACTGCATCGGCGGTAGCTTCTACAGCCAGCTTCCGAGGCAGCATAAAGTTTCTGGCATAGCCGTCGGAGACCTCTAACATCTGGCCCTTTTTGCCTTTGCCCTTAACATCCTGTAATAAAATAACTTTCATGGAATGATCCTCCTATGGTTCAAAATGTTTATCAATGGAACGAGTCAAGTCTCGGAGTGTAGCGGACACACTGCGGTTTTTCACCTGTGCACCGGCTGTGGCGGCGTTACCGCCTCCTCCCAGAGCCTCTAAGATAACTTGTACATTGGCCTCGCCGATAGAGCGGGCGGAAATAATGGTTTGATCATCCTGGGGATAGAGGACAAAGGAGGCTTCGATCCCGGAGATGTCTAACAATTCGTCGGCGGCCTGTGCCGCAAGGGGACGGGTAATGGTGTAATCCAGAGCCGCAATGGCGATGTTGTGGGGATACTGCTTGGCGTTCTGGATGATCTTGTATCGAGCAACGGTAGAAGACAGGTCGTTCTGGAACAGCTTTTTCACCTCTACGGGATCCGCACCCAAACGACGGAGGAAAGCGGCGGCTTCGAAGGTGTAGCTGTTGGTACGGACGCCGAAGTGTTTGGTATCCAGTGCGATACCTGCCAGAAGAGCCATGGCTTCTTCCGGGAGGATGTCGTCTGCTTCTACGGTGTACTGCAGGATCTCGCTGACCAGCTCCGAAGCGGAGGAAGCTCTGGGCTCATGCATATTGGGAGTGGCGCCTTCGATATAATCGGCGGCTCTGCGGGGATGGTCGATAATGGCCACCCGTCGCATGGATTCCAGCAGGGGCTTGTATTCTACCTGATCGGGACGGTTGGTGTCTACTACCACCAGGAAGCTTTTCAGGCTGGCTTCGATCAAGGCATCGGATCCACTGATGAAGCAGTTGGCATATTCCGGCAGAGGGGTCAGACGAGCCAGCAGGGAGTGAGCGGCGTTGTTTTCCGTATCGATGACGATGTTAGCCTTTTTTCCTAACTTTCTGCACAGGCAGTAAATGCCGGTGGCGGCCCCTAAAGCATCCAGATCCGCCATTCTGTGACCCATGATGAAGACCCGATCTGCTTCGGAAATGAGACTTGCCAGATTCTTGGCGGCGGTACGGGAGCGAACCTTGCTGTGGCGGTCGGAATGGTTGTTTCTGCCGCCGAAGAAGGAGAAATCGTTTCGATTCTTCAGAACCGCCTGATCACCGCCTCGGGACAGTGCCATATCGATGGAAAGGGCGGCGAATTTGTAATTCTCCCGGAAATCCACACCATCCTTGCCTAAACCGATGGATACGGTAGGAGACAGACCATTGGAGGTCTGGATGGAACGGATGCTGTCCAGAAGGTCGAATTTCCGTTCAGCCATAGCACCTAAGTCCCGTGCCTCAAAGAGGAGGAGGAAGCGGTTCCGTTCCAGCTTACACAGTAGGCCGTTGTGAGCATCTGCCCATTGGCTGATCTTACTGTTGATCTGTGCACTGAGGGTGGCGGTTTCTCCGTCGGAAACGGAGTTTGCAAGCTCATCGTAGTTGTCCACCACCACAAGACCTACCAGAGGACGGGAACGAATGTATTCATCCCGAACCTGCAGCAGCTCTGTCTGATCCTGGAGGTAGATCATGCCAAAGAGCAGATCACCCTTTGTATCCACATGGTGCAGGAGACTGCCGCGGACGCGGAAGCGACGGTTACGGTAGTGAAGCTCCTGAGGAGCCTCGGTCATGCCTTCCTTCAGCCAATTCAGATCCAGATCGGGGATCAGATCTCGCAGATTATGGGGATCCATTTGCTCCCGAAGTTGCAGAAGCTTGCTGAAGGACTTGTTGCACCAGTGCAACTCCATGGTGTCCGGATGCACCATGGCAACGGGGAAGGGAACTTCCTTTTCGCCCAGTTGCTTGAGCATGTCGTTGTGAGTGCGGAGATATTCTGTCAGAGCCCTCTTTCTTCGGATGCTTCGTACTCGGAGAAGGGCATACAGACCGGTAGTGACCAGCAGTTCGCAGATTCCCAGAATATAGTCCCCCAAAAGAAGGGTAGCAATGGTAAAGAGGATCAGTACGGGGAAGAAAAATACAATATTGGGTTGGGTGACTCGTCGTAGCTTTCGCTTCATGGGAGAAACCCTCCTTTTCATGGATATACACTTTCATTATACCAGAAGATCCATACTTTTTCCACTATATTTTTTACTTTTGGAAAAAATTGTGTACATTCCGTGAAAAATATGGTATAATATAAAATGGACAAGGATAGACAACAGAGGAAATTAAAAAAACGCTCCCACAGGAAGCCTCCCTGCTCGGAGCACTGTTATACATGACAAGGAGCCGTTTTTTGAGAAAACGGCATGGATCGAGACTCGAAAGACAGAGTCTCGGAAAAACGATTAGACAATTCTGATTTTACAAAGGAGATGAAAATCATTGGCTGAAAAATTAAAGATCATTCCCCTTGGGGGATTAAATGAGATCGGGAAGAATATGACCCTGCTGGAATACGGCAAGGACATGATCGTCATTGACTGCGGTCTGGGCTTCCCGGAGGATGATATGTACGGCGTGGATCTGGTGATCCCCGATATCACCTATTTGGTACAGAATAAGAACAAGCTGAAGGGCTATTTTATTACCCACGGACATGAGGATCATATCGGCGGATTGCCCTACATCCTTCAGGCGGCCAACGCTCCTGTCCACGGCACCCCACTGACTCTGGGGCTGATCAAGCTAAAGTTGGAGGAGCATGAGGAGCTCCGCCGTTGTAAGCTTATGAGCCATCGTCCCGGAGATATCGTGAAGGCCGGATGCTTTACCGTGGAATTTATCCATGTGAATCACTCTATTGCAGATGCTGTAGCCTTCTGCGTAGGGACTCCCGTAGGCAATCTGATCTTCACCGGCGACTTCAAGATCGATCCCACCAGCGAAGATGGCATGACGGATCTGGCACGGCTGGGTGCTCTGGGCAAGGAAGGGGTCTATGCCCTTCTGGCAGACTCCACCAATGTGGAGCGTCCCGGCTATACCCCCTCGGAATCCGTAGTTGCGGAAAGCCTGGATCGGCAGTTCAAGGGCTGTAAGAATCGGATCATCGTGACCACCTTTGCTTCCAATATGTATCGGATCCAGTCTGTGTTGGCAACAGCGGCTCGCTACGGCAGAAAGGTAGCGGTCACAGGCAGAAGCATGGAAAATATCCTGAAGGTAGCAACGGAACTGGGATATCTGGATGTCCCGGAGGGACTTCTGGTGGATATCAATCAGATCAAGTCCCTGCCTAAGGATAAGATCGTCATCGTTTCCACCGGTTCTCAGGGTGAGAACATGTCTGCTCTGTACCGTATGGCCTTTTCCAGCCATCGGCAGATCGAGATCCTGCCCGGAGATAAGGTCATTATTTCCGCCTCTGCCATTCCCGGCAACGAGAAGGCTGTATCTCGGATCATCAACGAGCTGTACCGCAAGGCCGCCGATGTGGTCTACGACAAGCTGGAGGGGCTCCATGTATCCGGCCATGCCTGTCAGGAGGAACTGAAGATCGTCCACGCCCTTACCAAGCCTAAGTATTTTATCCCTGTCCACGGTGAACAGCGACACTTGCAGAAGCACAGCAAGCTGGCACAAACCATGGGTATGAACCCCAAGAATATCATCATCGGTGATCTCGGCAAGGTCATTGAATGTACCGCCCGTACCTGCAAGATCGGCCCCACGGTTACTGCGGGCAAGATCCTGGTTGACGGTACCGGTGTTGGAGATGTAGGTAGCGTTGTGCTCCGAGATCGGAAGCACCTTGCCATGGACGGTATGATCGTAGTTTGCGTCAATCTGTCTGCGGAAGATGGATCCGTTCTCTCCGGCCCCGATATTATTTCCCGTGGATTTGTGCAGGTCAAGGAGAACGAGGAGCTTATGGAGGCTATGCGTATGGTAGCATCCCATGCTCTGGATCTGTGCAGTGAGCGGGGTGTCTCCGATTGGGCAGGCATCAAGTCCACCATTAAGAACGAACTGGGACAGTTCATTTACCGTAATACCAAGAAGAACCCCATGATCCTTCCCGTGATCATGGAGATCTGATCAAAATTTATGACCTCCATCGGGATCATCCCCCCGATGGAGGTTTTTCTGTAAACATACCGCCGATTCTTCAAATTCCCGTTTATCGCTCCACCGGGTCGAAAAAACCA
>JAZOXB010000030.1:0-2897 GCA_045659585.1 Faecousia sp.
GAGTAGTGGACTTGTCCGTCTTTGGTGCCGTAGAGAACCGCACGGATCTCGTCATTCATGTTGACGGCAGTCATACCTTCCAGAACAAAGTAGTAATAACTTCCGTTTTCCACAGGCAGGAGCTTGACTTCTTTGGTTCCCTGCGTTCCGTCCTTGTAGGTGTCGATCTCTGCCAGAATGTAGATAGAATCCAAATCGTAGCCTGCCAGAGAAGATCTTGCAATGGCATAGTTTACGGAAATATCACTTGCCAGGTTGAGGCTGTGACCCAGCTTCCATGTAGTTTCCTCCACGGAATCCTTTGCACCGCAGATGCAGGAGCCGTTTGCAAAGTCATGATCTTCTGTAATGGTCTTATCACCGCGGATGCAGGTTCCGGTGTGGGTTCCGTCACCCTTGTCGGTGTAGTTGTACTCATGTCCCAGACGGGCTGCGGTTTGCTGTGCCACAAAGACTTCTCCGCAGACGGAGCAGTGCTTGCCCTCTGTGAGGCCGGAGGAGGTGCAGGAGGGGGCTACGGCTTCGTCGATCACAACAGTATGTCCGGCAGCAGGAATCTCTTCCCGATAGCTATGACCGCAGCTTTCGCAGGTATAGCTCTTTAGGCCTGTATCGGTACATCCTGCAGACAGCAGGATTTCTTCTTTGTAGCTATGGCCTATGGCAGGAATGAGCTCTTGCACCACAAGGACTGCATTACAGATGCTGCAATGACTGCCTTCTGCCTTGCCTGCTTCGGTACAGGTAGGTGCAACAGCTTCGTCTGTAACAGCGGTGTGAGGCTCCGTGGAAGATGCTCCGCAGAGAGCGCAGCTTCCTCCATGGGTGTTGTCCCCGTTATCCTTGTAAACAAATTCATGCTTCAGACAAATAAAGGGAAGACCACCATTGACAGAAGCGCTCATAGTCCACAGATTGTGGAGACGGTTCAGTGTGGGAAGATAAGCGGTAGAAGTCATGTCTCCCGTGGTACTGCCGGAACCGGACAGACCTGCACCGGAAGGATAGTAGGAGAAGAATACACTGCCCTCTACCTTGGGGGCGATGCCGTTCGTAAACACATCGGAAGCCTTGGGGGCAAACTTGCTGTAAGAGCCTACGATCTTGCCTCCGTTGTAGCCTGCAATACCGCCAGAGCCTGCCTTGGAGTCGATGGCTCCCGTAAAGCTACAGGTCTGGATATGACCCTTGTTGGTACCAACGATGCCGCCTTGGGCGTTGCCACCCAGACGCATAGTGCCGTACAGACCGTAGTGGTCGGAATCAGCCTGCCCGTTTACCTTATCCAAGGTGACCTTGTAGGTCTTAACATCTACGTTACGGCTGACATAAATATAATCGATGATTTGGGAAGGTGTTTCTTTATAAGCGCTGTAGGTATTCTGATTCACAGGTGTACCCAGAGAGACAGCATTGTTTCGAGCCTCTACCATGGTACCGGCCAGATATTTACCGGCTTCTGCAGTGGGTTTCGCGTTGAAGTCACCGGTGACAAAGGAGTAGATGGCACTATAGCCCTTGTTCCGATACTTGGTTTCCATGGCATCTATGCGGCTCTTGACCAGCTTGATGCCTTCGATCTGTGCCTGGGTGGACTTGTGATCCAAGTGGGTGTTATAGGCGAGAATAATGATGTCCGTGTTTTTCGGCTGAAGGACAGCATAGGAGCAGGTACGGTTGATGGAAGCACCCCAGCCCAAGGACATGGTATCAGGAGTGGGGCTGAGCCAGAAGGTTCCCTTTTCCATAACGTTAAACTTACTGGTCTTCCAGTACAGAGGAGCAGCTTCCTTACCCGAAGAATCACGGTACTTAAACTCACTGCTATAGCCGGACAGAGCGGTACTCAGAACGGTTTTCCATGTGGGGGTAACCTCCTGAAGACCGATGATGTCAGGTAGATAGTTTGCTAAATAGGTTTTTACGCGAGGGGTACGCTCGGAAACGGTGTTGGGAGAAGGATCTTCGCCGCAACGGATGTTAAAGCTCATATAGCTAAGGTCGTAGATCGTGCTACCGTTGACTACGGTGCCGCTGCTTTCACAGCCAAGGATCAGACCACCGTCATTATAGCCGACGACAGTACCTGTGCTGATCTTACCGGAAACAGTAGCATTTTCGATCTGCAGGAACTGTACCGTACCCTGCTTCAGATAGCCAACAAGACCCTGATTGTCAGCACCGCTGACAGCAAAGTTAGACAGCGTGTGTCCGTTGCCGTCCAATACTCCGCAGAAGGGAGCCTTTGCAGTGCCCAGAGCAGGGATCGTCTGCCCACCGAAATCCAGATCCGCAGTGATGCGAACATATTTACCGCTGTAATTGTCTCCTGCGTTAACAGCATTGACAAAGGTCAGGTATTCTTCTACCGTGCTGATCTCAACAGGAACAGACCACTTAGCATAGTAGGTCTTATCTCCCCGGACGTTGGGGCCTACAGTGGCGCTGACCTGCCCCGTAAGACCGGAGTTTTCATACCAGCCTGCAAAGTAGTAGCCATCCTTTTGGATCTGGGTTCCAAGAGGCAGTGCTGCGCCGGTAACGTAGGTGTATTCCTTGGGAGCTTCTTGGGTAAAGATACCGCCACCCGGATTATATGTAATGGTGTAAATAATGGCTTCGGGGTAGTCGTAGCTTGTCAGAGCGGATGTGAGGATATGGGCAGGATTGCCGTAATAATCCTGAGAATTGGTCATAGCAACCTCGTCCCCCACATTGCCATAAACAGTGAGATAGCCGATGGAAATGCCGTCGTCATGGGCGTAGAGTCGGGTGCAGGTAGCAGGGGCTTGGTTTTCGGTGCAAATAGCAGGGAAACGGGGAGTGTTGGTAAAGGCATTGTTATTTGCCTTGGAACGGGAGACGGTATTGATACTGCCACCGATGATACCGGTGGA
>JAZOXB010000031.1:0-3044 GCA_045659585.1 Faecousia sp.
CACCCCCGGGCAAAAACTCCGTAGCGCCGTTTCCTCTGTTTCCGGTATTTTGGTTGTGGTTGTGTACTTGCTTATCAGCTTCTATACCCATGCATGGGGCATCACTTGGGTCATTTTCCCCATTTATGCCTGTCTTTCCGGACTGATCGGCGCAATTATTGATTATAAGGAGGCAAAGAATTATGAGTCGTAAAAACAGTGCCCTTCTGCGGATCGTTCTGTACTCTCTCGCCCTTGTGATCCTGGTAGGCGGTAGCCTTGCCCTGTATTTCTATTCCACCAAGCATACCATCGGGTCCGAAACCATAACTGAATATGAACTCACAGATCTGAGTTCCGGCACCTTCTCAGCCCAAGAACTGGACTCCATCGAGATCAATTGGGCAAGCGGCAGGATCTCCCTTTCCCCCAATGACCGGCTGACCGATACCATTACCGTCAGAGAGGTCGCTCCTTCCGAAGATACACGGAAAATGAACCTGAAGCATTCCGGCAGAACCCTGCAGATCGACTTTGCAAAAACCCCCATCAAGCTCTTCGGTATCTCCACCTTTGCAGATGCAACAAAAGATTTGTATATCGAAGTTCCTTCGGATTGGTACTGTGAGGAGCTGGTGATCGACTCCGCCTCCACTCCCGTACACATCAGTCATATGGAAATCGAAGAAGTCGAATTCAATCTTGCCTCCGGGGATCTCAACATGGATGCCTGCAAGGTCAAGAGTCTTACTGTAGACGCCGCCTCCGGCACCCTCAATTTTAACGGTGAACTCCAAGAGCTGGAATGTGACGCCGCTTCCGCAGACTGCAACATTCACCTCTCCAATTCTCCCAAGAAAATCGAGTGTAACTCCGCCTCCGGAGATCTGGTACTTTCTCTGCCGGAAGACTGTGGCTTTAGCTGTGAGCAGAATGGTCTGAATGTAGACTTCAACTCCGACTTCCCCACCACCATCCAAGATAGCCGCCACGTCTACGGCAATGGCTCCTGCCAAATCAATTTCGATACCCTCTCCGGCTCCCTCTCCATCTACAAACTCGTCCCCTAAACTTTGCCAAACTCACAGGCTACAAAATTCAGGGAGCCGACCCCCATAGCAATCAAAGCACTCCCCCCGGATCCGGAAAGGATCTGAGGGGAGTGTTATCATTGTTTGTGGGGAATCAGCCGTAGATGGGGTACTTGTCGGTCAGAGCCTGAACAGCGGCACGAACCTTTTCCTGTGTACCTTCGAAATCGCTGGCAGTGTCATAAATACACTGTGCAATGATCTCCATATCTTCTTCCTTCAAACCACGGGTAGTAGCGGCAGGAGTGCCGATACGAACACCGCTGGTGACAGAGGGCTTCTGAGGGTCGTTGGGAATGGCATTCTTGTTGACGGTGATATAGTTCTCGTCCAAACGATGCTGGAGATCGATACCGGTGATGCCAAGGGGACGGAGGTCTGCCAGAAGGAGGTGGTTATCCGTACCGCCGGAGACCAGATCAAAACCACGAGCCAGCAGACCCTTAGCCAGAGCCTGAGAATTCTTGACTACCTGGTGTGCATAGTCCTTAAAGGAGGGATCCATAGCTTCCTTGAAGCAAATTGCCTTGGCGGCGATGATGTGCATCAGGGGGCCACCCTGGGTTCCGGGGAACACGCCGGAATTCAGCTTCTTAGCAAATTCTTCCTTGCCCAGGATCAGACCGCCACGTGGACCGCGGAGGGTCTTATGGGTGGTAGTGGTTACGACATCAGCATAAGGAACGGGGCTCTCGTGTGCGCCGCCTGCAACCAAACCTGCAATGTGAGCCATGTCTACCATAAAGTAGGCACCTACGGAATGGGCGATCTCTGCAAACTTCGCAAAATCGATGGCACGGGGATAAGCAGAAGCACCGGCCACGATGAGTTTGGGCTTAAACTCCTCGGCGATCCGAGCGACCTCGTCGTAGTTGATACGGCCGGTCTGAGGATCTACACCATAGGAAGCAAAGTTAAAGGTCTTACCACTCTGGTTTGCGGGAGAACCGTGGGTCAGGTGTCCGCCGTTTGCCAGATCCATGCCCAGAATCTTATCACCGGGCCGGAGCAGTCCCTGATAAACAGCAAGGTTTGCCTGTGCACCGCTGTGGGGCTGTACATTGGCAAATTCCGCACCGAAGAGCTTTTTAGCCCGTTCGATGGCAATGGTCTCGATCTCGTCAACGACTTCGCAACCGCCGTAGTAGCGCTTGCCGGGGAGACCCTCTGCATACTTGTTGGTCAGAACCGTACCCATGCAGGCAATGACTGCAGGAGATGCAATATTTTCAGAAGCAATGAGCTCTAAATTTCTCTTTTGACGGCGGAGCTCCTGACCCATGAGGTCGGCGATCTCCCGGTCGTGCTTTTCTACAAAGTCAATATTAGGGGCCAATTCGCAAAGATTCATGGTTATATCTCCTTTTGGGGTTATTGCTATATTATACCACCATATCTTAAAAAATCAACCCTCCGAATGAATATTTTTATCTGAAACGATGGAAAATGCCGAAAATTTATACCAAATCATACAAAATGATAAATTTATATATACACTGTGTTTCTTCCAAGGAGTATCTTGATACTCCTTGGAAGGGTACAAAAATATAAAACAAGATCTCTCTCCGTATCCGAGAGGGATCTTGCTTTTATAAGTATCATGGGATCATTTGCGACATTCTCGGCTGATTTCTTCCATTTTCAGCACGGAATACACATTATTCAGGAACACATTCTCCCCTGCGATCTTTTCCAGCAGTTTGCGGAAAGGATACAGAAGCCCTACCAGAAGCTTCATTTTGGGACTATAGATCATATGGAGTCGGCAATAGGCCTTCCGAAATCCGAAGTTGTGCTCCAGATAATCCTGAATATTGGTCTTGTGGCGGATGGCACGCTGTCCGTCCATGATATATTTACACCCACCGTCGTTCAGGTGTGTCCGAATGATCTCATAGGTCAGTGCCGCAGAGATCTCATACTTCAAATAATCGGGATGGAATTTCATAATCGACATACTGACACAATCTTCCT
>JAZOXB010000032.1:0-15620 GCA_045659585.1 Faecousia sp.
GATGTGGTTCCCGTAACGATCCGCATCTTGGACGAAGCTCCCGTATCCCCCAGAGCCATTCCCAAACCGCCGTCATAGGTCATCCAGCTTGAGGATGTACCACCGGAATAGGCAGGAACGGAAATAGAAGATACATCCACCGCTGCCCGCACATAGGGCGTGGGAATCAGGGACAGAACCATAACGAGAACCAACAGGATTCCCATGATCTTGTTCCATTTTCTCATATATTTTGCCTCCTAAATTTATATTCTTGCATAATTATACCATATCATTTTTCAAAAAACAACTGCCACAGAATATAAAACTCTGTGGCAGTTGTTGTTTAGTTGAAATATTCCTTAGCCTTATCGCTATAGGCCATAAGTGCACGGCACAGGGTACCCAGAGCACCTGTCTTATTGGCACCGTAGCTATCTACGCTGTATTCGGAAATATTGGACAATTGCACATCTCCGTGGTAAATGACAGCTTGGATAACCGTACGAAGCTCTGCAGCCAGAAGTCCGTCAAAGTCCATGCTGTAACGGCCTTCCACATCGCTGTACTTCTGTGCACCGCCGTATACTGTGGTGGTTACTTCCTGCCCCTTGTAATTTCGATAGGTTACTCGGAGGCTCAAATCTTCGATCTTACCGTTATAATTTTCAAGTTGGAAGATATAACGAACCGTAACCTTGCTATCCAGCAGCAGGGACTTGCCTAAGACCACGGCTACAGGAGATTCCATATCTCCCACAGTACGGCTGTTGTTTACGAAAGTCACACTATCCAGATCCGTTAAATAGGCTCTCTGTTCCTCCGTCAGCTTCTCGTCAGCAAGGGCATTGGTACGATAACCCTTGAAACTCTGAGCGGCAGAGCCATATCGCAGGAGGTTGACACACAATGTTTTCAGCTTCTCTGCGGTGTTGGCCTTCCGGATCTGGGTGTAGGCATACTGAGCGACGCTATAGCTGTCGGGGTTGGAAACGTAGATCTCATCCCCCTTGGTCATATAGAGGGTCGCGGTAATGATATCATTCATATGAACCGCAGTAATGCCTGTAAGGGTAAAATAGTAATAGCTTCCCTTAGCAACAGGCTCGATATTGATCACACGACTTCCTGTCAGTTCCTCGCCCTCGTAGGTAGGCAGAACGCACTCCAGAACATAGCTGTCATAGCCGGCAATGGCAGACGCCATAACAGCATAATTGATAGAAATATCACTTGCCAGATTCAGGCTGTGTCCCATAACCACATTGGGATCCAGCTTAGGCTCTGCAGGAATCTGAGAGGTCTCAAATTCCGTTGTGTAACAAACGCTACCGCCGCCTACCAGAACATACATCTGAGGCAACCGCATGGAAGCACTGACATTGGAGGTATAGGTGGTAAAACGGGGACTGTTCACATTATAGAGGAATCGGCCGTAGCTGTCCTTGGTGCTGTAGATGATAGCATTTCCATCCTGCAGGGTAATATCCCATGTAGTTACACCGCTATCCCATGCCAGCTTTTTCAGTGCGGTGGCACCCAAAAGACGACCCTCATGATCAGTCAGGGTACGTCCCTCACTGTGGGTACCAAGGGTCAGAATGGTAGCAGACTCAGGCAGAGACACGATCGTTGCGAAATCCTCGCTGAACTCGGCTGCCTCACTGACAAAATACTGATTGCTGGTTCCTCCGGCAACCTTGCCCTTTTCGTTGGATGCAAGAACGATCTGTGCTCCATCGGCAATCTGTCCTTCTTCGGTAACAAGAACCCACTGCTCCGTACCGCTTGTTCCCTCTGTCATATATCTGTACAAAGCCTTAAAGGTCAAGCTTTCTTCTATGGTCAGTTGATGACCTGCTTTGTAATAAGCACTGGGAACCGTTTCATCTGCAACGGTGTTTGTTGTCCAACCCACAAAGGTATATCCCTCTTCAGGCACGCCAACAGTCTCAGGGAGGGTAAGAACATCACCCTTGTAACCGGAAAGGCTGTCTACAGCTTCCACCCCTTCGGGAACTGTAAAGGTCAGCCATAGCTTTGCACCCAGTGCAGAGATTTCCTCGGTATAGGTATGGGCACAGGTCTCACAGGTATAGGTCAGAATGCCCTTTTCTGTTTCCGTAGGCTGTAGGGTCACTACACCATCATTCCAGGAATGGGCTTTCTCCTCCGTAACAGCTTCGCCACAGACAGAGCAGATCTTCCAGTGGTTCTCATCGTTAAAGGCATAAGAGCCGACGGTGTGTCCCTTTGCCCCGATCACAATTTGGGAAGCAGTGAGGGGCTGTGTGCAGGAAGCATTTGCAAAATACTTGCCGCAATCCCGACAGGTATAATAGGCTACATTGCCCTTTTCGGTACAGGTGGCGTCCACCGCCTTTGTATAAGTGGTTCGGCTGTGGCTGCAGGCCGCCAGCTCTGTGGTGTAATAGGTCACACCACCGCCATTCATATAGATCTGGGGCAGGAGCATAGATGCAGAGGTGTTAGAAGCATAGGTGGTAAAACGCTTTGCAGTGGCATTGTGGAGGATCCGTCCGTAGGAATCATTGGTGGAATAGATGGTTGCAGCACCCTCTGCAATGGAAATATCCCATGTGGTAGTACCATTATCCCATGTCATAGTTTTCAGAGCAGAGGCTCCCAGAAGCTGTCCTTCTTCATTGGTCAGGGTCCAAGCTCCCTTACTGCCACCCAGAGTAAAGATCATAGCATCCTCAGGTACAGAGTTCAAAGCTTCTCCATCGGAGAAGGTCGCGGAAACCTCGGACAGATACGTAGAAGTGATATCTCCCGCAACTCTGTCTTTGGCGTTGGATGTAATGATCACCTGTGCTCCCGCAAACAGGTCGGACTCGCTCCGAGCCAAGTTCCAACCGGTTCCTCCGCCACCTTCGGAATAGGTATAGAGGGGATAGAAGTTCACAGACGTTTCCGCAATATAGCTACTGCCGGCAGTATAGTAAACAGGGGGATTGGTGGTAGGAGCCAGAGTATTCTCCGTCCAGCCTATAAAGGTATAGCCATCTTCTTTGGGGCCGTTGGGAAGGGTAACAGTCTCACCTGCATAAGTGGTGACGGAAGAAGCTCCACCGTTAAAGCTGATGGTTACAGATGTCTTTTTTGCAAAGTAAATGCAAATACTGCAATCGGAGGAAGGGATCACCGTAAAGGTATTTCCCTCACGGGTCACAGTTGCGCTACCCAGAAGGATCTTATAACTCTCCACATAATAGCCGGTCTTGGGAGTGGCGGTAACGGTGTTTCCGCTGAGGCTCACTGTGCCGTATGCGGTATTATTGGATGTTGCAGTGATTTTGTAAGAAGGTGCTTGACTTCCGCCGGTAGGGGTCGTCAGACCTGTGGGGATCTGCTTCCCCAGCAGGAGCCATGCAAGCTCAGGATAGTCCACAAAGGGATTGCGGCAACCCTGGATCTCCTGAGCAACATCATTTCTGGACATTTCGAACTCGTCTACAGGATCCAGCTTGCACCACTCAAGAAGGGTGTTTACATCCGTAAAGACCTCTGTTACAGAGGACATAGAGGAAGCCACAACATAGTCATACAGTACTACACGAGCACAATCACCCTTGGCATAGTCATAGGGCTCAAAAACACCGCTGACATAGGTGCCACCGGCAAGGTATCCGTTGGCTTCGTTGGCTTCGGCTGTTTTGCCACCTGTTGCATAGCCATAGAGGTTATTGTTACGGGTAGAATTCAGACGAGGATCCGTGGGGCGCATGGAATGGAGGTCTCCCTCAACAGCACTACCACCCAAGGAATCGGGCCACATGTGCTCACGATTCCATGTCTTGCCGGAATCCCAAGTACCGCTTGCAATACCGTTACAGTAGAAAAGCACCAGCTTAGAGCGGTTTGCATAGTAAGCATCCGTATGGGGGAAATATGTTCTCAGACCGTCGTATCCAACAGTACTGCGATCAGAGGTGATTAGGCTACGGAGTTTGGTTCTCAAGCTGCTTCCGCTGAGAGCAGAAAGCTTAGTATAGGTATAGCTTCCCGTATAGTAGCTCTTTGCATCGGAAGACAGTGCCGTGCATACCTTTTCTCTCTCTCCGGAATTGTAGGAATAAGAAGCAGCCTTGGCCGACAGCTCAACGCCACCGAACAGCCCCAGGATCATAATGACCGCAAGGGCAAAGGAAAGAATTCGTTTCATAGTATGTGTATCTCCTATTGTTCATTGAAACACAGGCACCGCCTGTGAATTAGTTCTCCGAAACTTCCTGCAGGAAGCGCATCAGAATGGTTGCCACCTGTGCACGGGTTGCACTGCTGTCGGGTCGGAGGAAGGTTTCCCCCGTGCTGCTGTGATAGACACCGTTCACAAATCCCTTGGCAACAGCCCAGCAGAGAGCTTCTTTGGCATAGGACTGAACCTTCTGTGCATCGGGGAAGGAATCCAGTTCCATCCGATCCTTAGGATCCATTTCCATCAGCGGGGCAAATCGGAACAGGATCGTTGCAAGCTGTTCTCTGGTAATTTGATTGTCGGGTCGGAAGGTGCCGTCGGTATAACCCGTAATGACGCCCTCCTCGGCACCCCATGCCACGGCCTTGCTGTACCACCGGTCTATGGGCACATCACTGAACTCTGCCCATTGTGCTTCCGGTTCTCCGGCACAACGCCACAGAACCGTGACCAGCATAGCACGGGTCATAGTCTTGTCGGGAGCAAAGGTATCCTTGCTCATGCCGTTAAACAACCCTCTTGTAACTACAAAGTCAATTCCTTCATGAGCCCAGTTTCCATACACAGGCATATCCGTAAAGGTCAAAGAACCGCAGTGATCGCCGTAGGAACAGCCATCGTGATCGTCTTCTCCTGTAGCGGGAATAGACTCTGTCTTCGTTTCCTCGCAACGGAGGCATATATAGGTCTTTACCCCTGTCTCGGTCACCGTGGGGGATAAAGTCACTGTTCCCTCATCCCAATCATGACCCAAAGCCATTGTAGGCTCGTCAACATAAGTATCTCCGCAAAGAGAGCAGGTATAAGTCGTATATCCGTCTTCGTTACAGGTTGCCTCGGTGATCTGTACCTCGTAGCTGTGCTTGCAGGAACCGATCTCCGAAGTATAATATACCGTCCCCCCGGTGCCGTCCATGATATACAGTTGAGGACGGGGTAAATGGGTAGCAGGATTGCCGGTATAGGTGGTAAAACGGGGTGCGGAAATATTATAGAGAATTCTGCCATAGGTACTGATAGTGCTGAAAATATCCGCACCCTCTTCGGAGATCCGGATCTTCCAAGTCAGGGTTCCTATTCCCCATCCCACCGTTTTGGCGTCAGAACAGCCCAAACTTCTGCCGGATCCGTCTGTTAAGGTCCAAGCATCCTTCTGTCCACCGACAGTGAATACGGAAGCCTCGGTAGGCAGTACCTCAATGGTCTCATAGTCGGAGGAAAACCGTGCATCTACAGGTTCTAAATAAGTTTTATAAACATCTCCTGCTACAACGCCCTTTTCTCCATGGGCAATGACAACTTGAGTTCCTTCTCGGATCACAGCATCCGTTTCCGCAAGGGTCCACAGCCCTGTTCCTGTTCCGCCTTCAGAAATCGAATAAAGGGGATAGAATTCTACATTCTTTGTCAGGGTGTAGCCTGTGCCCGCCTTATAGTAGTCGGGCTTTACAGAAGTCTTTTCCACTGACTCCTCTACCCAACCTACAAAGGTATAAGGCTCATCACACTCAATGGTAGGCAAAGTCACTACGGTCTCGGCATATCCCGTAATAGGGTTCGCCAGACCACGGAAGGAAACCGTTACTTCCGTCTTCTTTGCAAAAAGAATACAAATACTGCAGTTACTCTTAGGCTCTACCACGAAGTTGTTGCCATCACGGGTCACAGTGGCATCACCGCTGAGGATCTTATATCCTTCTACATAACAGCCTGTGGCAGGGGTTGCGGTAATCACTCTGCCCTGAAGCTTAACGGTACCATAGGCGGTATTGTTGGAACTTGCAGTAATGGTATAAGAAGTAGCCTGTCCCCCGGAAGGGGTAGTCAGATTTTGAGGAATGGTCTTTCCTAAGAGGATCCATGCAAGCTCAGGGAAATCTACAAAGGGATTGCGGCAGCCCTGAATTTCCTGCGCTACATCGTTTCTGGACATTTCGTAGGTATCCACAGGGTCAGATGCACACCAGTCAAGGAGGGTATTCACATCTGTAAATACCTCTGTTACAGAGGACATGGAGGATGCAACCACATAGTCATAGAGAATGACACGGGCACAATCTCCCTTAGAAAAGTCCAGAGGCTCGAAGGTACTGTTGCCATAGGTGCCACCGGGAAGCGAGCCGTTAGCCTCATTGGTATACGCTGTCTTTCCACCGGAAACATTTCCGTACTTGTTGTTTCCTCTGGTAGAATTGGTATTGGGATCTGTGGGACGCATGGCGTGGAGATCTCCCTCCATGGCACTGCCGCCCTTGGAATCCGGCCACATATGCTCACGGTTCCAGGTTTTTGCACTGTCCCACTTGCTTGTGGTAGTGCCGTCACAGTAGAACAGACGCAACTTTGAGGAGCTTCCCTCGTATGCATCGGTATGGGGGAAATAGGTTTTCAGTCCGTCATAGCCCACGGTTTTCCGATTAGAGGTGATCAGGCTACGGAGCTTGGTTCTCAAGCTGCTACCGCTGAGAGCGGAAAGCTGGGCATAGCTATAGCTTCCCACATAATAGCTCTTTGCATCGGAAGACAGTACCGTACATACCTTATCTCTCACACCTGAATTGTAGGAATAAGAGGCCGCATTGGCAGTGAACGGTATGCCACTGAAGGATCCCAAAATCAGGATCAATGACAAGACCAAGGATATCATGCGTTTCATAACATCATCTCCATTTTCGCTTTAGGGACATACTCCCACATTATAGGATCATTTTACCATTTTTCTCCCGTAAATACAAGTCCCGACGGATCATTTCTATCTTTTAGCTAATTTCTATCCGACTATTTTTTCACTGTTGTATAATTTTCTTTTATCAAATCATGTAACGATCCCCTATCCTTTGTAGTATAATATATGAAACCGCAAGAAAGGAGGTTTCCTCCTATGCTCCGACAATTTTATGAAGAGCATTATACCACCGTATATACCTATCTAAAGTCCCTATGCGGAGATCCGACCCTCGCAGAGGATCTGGCTTCGGAGACCTTCCTCCGTGCTCTGACCCATATTCAAAGCTATGATCCCAAATACGCTCCCACCACATGGCTCTGTACCATAGGGAAAAACCTTTTTTACAGCCATTGGAAGAAGGAAAAGCGGTACCTCCCCTTAGAAGATCACCTCCCGATCCTTGTTCCCTCTCCGGAAAGTCTGTATCTGGAACAAGAGCGGCTCACCCAACTTTACGACCTGATGAAAGAGCTTCCTCCGGTTCAGAGGCAAGTGCTGTACATGCGTCTGGAGGGTCTGAGCTTCCGACAGATCGGCGAAGCCTTAGACCGTAGCGAAAATTGGGCAAGAGTGACATTTTTCCGTGGCAAATCCTATATTATTACAAGAATGGAGGGATCCCTATGAATCACTGCCCGATCATCCTCGACCTGCTCCCGCTGTACATAGAGGACATGGTCTCCCCGGAAACCGCTGACTATATCCAAAAGCATTTGATGATCTGTCCCCGTTGCAAAAAGGCATGGGAGCAAATGGATCATCCCACCCGTAAAGCTTCCCCCTCTAATCAGGAATGGAAAGCCGCCCTTAAAAAGGAACGGCGTAAAAACCTCTTCCGTAACACTACCCTCTGGGTCCTTGCCGCTCTGCTGATCCTAAGTCTGACCACAGGATATCTGATCTACCGTTATTATGACAGCCACCACAGTGACAGTCCTCTTGTACAAACTGTCTTAGATCCCCAAAACATTCTCTCCCTCTGCCCCGAAGTGATCCCTTCTGCCGAGGAGTTGGCTTTCGCAGACGATTACAGGCTCCTGTCTACTCTCCCCTCGGATCAGCGAATCCTTTCCCCGGAGGAATATCTCCCCTTTACCGAAAGTCTGGTTCCCTATGACGCCACCATAGGAGAGATTCTGGGCTCTCAAGTACAACTTACCATTGACTATTTTTACGGTGATCAGCGGATCATGGTGGTATACACGGATCATGATTTAGACGGATCCGTAGACGAACTGGCAAAGTATGTCTCTTACCGTTATAAAGATATTGATGATCCCTTCTATGAAGCTGTCTACCATACCGCCACACGCACTACCCAATACCTTCGCTTAGAACATATTCCCTAAAACAAAAGGACACTGCCCATTTCTCCCCATTCGGCGAGATTTTGGCAGTGTCCTATTGTATTTTCGCCCAACCCGTGGTAAGATAAGGAAAAATCCAATTTTCTTTTGGAGGTACCATGTTACCACAGGAATTTACAGAACGAATGACCCGTTTGCTTGGAGAGGAAGCCGAGGCCTTCTTTGCTTCCTATGACCGTCCCCGAAATACCGGCATACGTATCAACACTCTAAAAGCACAAAATCCCATCTCACCCTTCTGCACCGATCCTATCCCATGGGCAGAAAAAGGCTATTATTTACAGGATGGGACTCGTCCCGGCTTGCACCCCTTCCATGATGCCGGAGTATACTATTTACAGGAGCCCAGCGCAATGGCACCTGTAGGACTCTTAGATGTCAGACCGGGGCAACGAGTTCTGGATCTCTGTGCCGCCCCCGGCGGTAAAACCACCCAGATCGCAGAAAAGCTCAAAGGCGAAGGTCTTCTGGTTTGCAACGAGATCCACCCCAAGAGAGCAAGGATCCTGTCCTCCAACATTGAGCGATTAGGCGTGACCAACGCTCTGGTGCTCAATGAGCACCCTGCAAAGTTAGCCGAACGCTTCCAAGGATATTTTGACCGTATTCTGGTAGATGCTCCCTGTTCCGGAGAAGGCATGTTCCGCAAAGAGGATGCCGCTGTAAACGATTGGAGTCCGGAGATCGTCTCTATGTGTGCCGCACGGCAAACAGAGATCCTCCATTCCGCGTCCCAAATGCTGGCCCCGGGCGGAATTCTGGTCTATTCCACCTGCACCTTTGCACCGGAGGAAAACGAGGGTGTGATCTCAGGCTTCCTCCACAGTCACAAGGACTTTTCCGTAAAGATCGTTGATGCCCCCCGGTTCAGTCCTGCTCACCCGGAATGGATCGACGACCCTGCAGAGGGTATCGAGCACTGCTTCCGACTCCTGCCTCATAAGCTAAAAGGTGAAGGTCATTTTGCCGCAGTATTGCAGAAAGAGGATAACGGTCTCCCTATGGATCTACCATTGGAAAAAACCACTCCCATGGCAAAAGAGATCCGAGAATTCCTCCCGGACGGTGGAAATGTCCTGACCTTTGGCGAGACCATATTCCTTGCTCCCCGGGAACTTCCCCTTCTAAAGGGGCTCAAGGTTCTTCGTGTGGGTTTGGAACTTGGCGAAATGCGAAAGGGTCGTTTTATCCCCGCCCACGCCTTGGCTCTGGCTATAAAGGAGTTCCCCCAATGCTATGATCTACCCGCAGACAGTGGAGAGATCGGAGCCTATCTCCGTGGGGAAACTCTCCATGGTACCCAAAAGGGCTGGACGCTCCTACGGGTAGAAGGTTACAGCTTAGGCTGGGTCAAGGGTGACGGGTCGATCCTAAAGAATCATTACCCCAAGGGACTGCGTCGTTTGGGCTAAATTTCGACCCGTACTTCATCCAAAAACATTCTCTTATGTTTCATATTTCTCTCTTTACTTTTGCCATTGTTTGTGGTATACTATTATGGAGATTATGTAAATTGAGTTTCTATCGCCTGTTGTCTGAATCATTTTTCGACTCCCCGGCCATATTTGCTTAGAGGGAACCATTGCGACAGGATCTTGATACGATAGATTTTTTCTCCTTTGATAAGCCTACTTTCCGAACCATTCGGTAATTCCATATTCCTGTTATATATGAGAGGAAGCTGTATGAAACAATATATTATCCGCGGCGGAAAGCCTCTTTCCGGCGTAGTTACCATCAGCGGTGCAAAAAATGCCGCTGTTGCGATCCTGCCTGCGGCTCTGTTGATCAACGGCAGCTGCAGGATCGAAAATGTGCCCGATATCTCCGATATTCGCCTTTTGATGGAGATTTTAGAGAGTATGGGTGCAGTGATTCGTAAGATCAGCTCCAACACCATTGATATTGATTGCTCCCAAGTCAGAGATTCCGAGGCCTCCGACGATCTGGTGCGTCGGATCCGTGCCTCCTACTATTTTATCGGTGCTCAGCTTGGTCGTTTCGGTCATGCCCGTGTGGCACTGCCCGGTGGCTGTAATTTCGGGCCCCGTCCCATTGACCAGCACATTAAGGGCTTCGAGTCCATGGGTGCCGAAGTCGATGTGGTAGAGGGTTGTGTTTGTGCCTCCGCTCCCGAAGGCGGTCTCATCGGCAGTCGCGTCAATTTGGATATGGTTTCCGTTGGTGCAACCATGAACATTATGATCGGTGCCGTCCTCGCTACAGGCATTACCATTATCGAGAACGCCGCTAAAGAACCCCATGTAGTTGATCTGGCAAACTTCCTAAACGCCATGGGTGCCAAGGTTTCCGGCGCAGGTACCGATGTTATTAAGATCCGTGGTGTTAAGGCTCTCCACGGCGGTTCCTACACCATCATCCCCGACCAGATCGAAGCCGGCACCTATATGGCCGCTGCCGCCGCAACCGGTGGCAATGTTCTGGTACAGAATGTCATTCCCAAGCACATGGATTGTATCAGTGCAAAGCTCCGTGAAATGGGTGCAAAGGTTACGGAGTACGACGACTCCATCCGTGTACAGTGTACCGGCCGTCTCCGTCGTGCCAATGTAAAAACCCTGCCCTACCCCGGCTTCCCCACAGACATGCAGCCCCAGATTGCTGTATGTATGGCACTTGCCAACGGTACCAGTATCATTACCGAGAGCATCTATGACACCCGTTTCCGCTACTGCAATGAGTTGTGCAACATGGGTGCCTCCATCAAGGTAGATTCCAAGCGCGCACACATCACCGGTGTAGAAAGCTTAGTAGGCTGTACTGTTCGCGCCTGTGATCTCCGCGCAGGTGCCGCAATGGTCATTGCAGGACTGGCGGCCTCCGGCACCACTACTATCGAAGAAGTCAAGTTTATCGAACGCGGTTACGAAAACATTATCGAAAAACTTCGTGACTTAGGTGCCGACATTCGTTGTGAGATCGTTCCCGATCCTCAGTAAGCATCCTTTCTCATAAAATACGGACTCTGCTCAATTTGAACAGAGTCCGTTTCTTTATACTATCTTATGAGAAATTACTTTTTAAACATCAGGTTCAGATCTACATAGCCTTCGATCCCCGGTACAGTACCCTTATCCGTATACTGGACACAGTGGTACAAATATGGAAACTCCGGAATAGAACCGTATTCTGCCAGCCAGAGGGTATAGTCCCGGATCTCTCTCAGATCCAAATAGTTATATCCGTAATCCTGATTGAAATATACTCCGGGCTCATAGCCCTCCTCATCTACAGCCTCACAGAAGGCAACTGCACATTCCGTCATAGGCATGTCCCAGGGTTGAGGGACTCGTCCATCTAAATATTCCCAGTCATAAAACACAGGAAGCTGTAGCTTTTCCCCGTCCAGAAGGTCGCAAATATACTCCGCTTCCTCAACTGCTTCTTCTGCATTGATCGCCTGGGAGAAGAAGTAAACACCTACCTTCAGTCCTGCAGCCTTTGCCTCCCGAATATTATAGGCAAAGCAATCATCCTCATAGAGATTTCCGGCGGTGGCCCCCCGATAGCCTGCTCGTAAAATGGCGAATTCCACACCACTGTCTGCTACAGCCTGCCAATCAATGGTTTCCTGATGGGTGGATACATCGATACCGATCATATGCTCCCGATCGTTATAGCGGAGGAAGCCCTCGTCCCAATAGAAGTTTTCATAAACATAGTCATTTTCCGGGATCTTAGGCAAGGTAGGAATTGTAGGTTCCTTGTTTTCCTCACCCCGCGGGTAGAACAAGCCTACCAGAATAGCAGTAATAACAAGGGTCAATGTGATCCATTTTCCGTAATTTCTCATAGGTTCCACCCTCCGTTTCCTCTTCAGTATATCATATTTGTCGAATTCCGTCAATTTTAAAATTTTCTCTTGTATAAATTTTGATTTTATAGTAAAATAAAGAGGTATATCACCATTGGAGGGATCCTTTTTGAAGCATTCGAACCTATGGAAGCTGACCTTGCTTTTGCTGTCGGTCATGCTGTTCCTATGTTCCTGCGGCAAAACAGAGCCGGAAGAACCGGTGCTCACCGGCACCACAACAGCTTCCATCAGTGCCGTAGGAGATATTTATTTAACAGAGGATATGGTCAATCACAGCCGTACAAACGGTGGTCTTTATGATTTTATGCCCCTGTTTTCCCCAATCGTCACCAAAACCGCCAAGGCCGATCTGACCTTAGGAAATTTAGAAGGCACCTTTGCCAACGCATCAAGCGGCAGTTATCCCGATGCTCTTGCTCAGACTTTGGCACAGAGTGGCTTTGATATCCTGCAAACCGCAAATTCCTATTCCGTCAATCATGGGCTCTCCGGCTTGATCCGCACCAAGGATGTGATTGAGGAGCAAGGAATCCACGCCATTGGCACTTTCCGCTCCGCTGAGGAATTCCAAGAAGAAAAGGTGCTGGTGAAAGAGGTCAACGGGATCCGTTTTGCCTTCATTGCCTTTACCAAGGGCTTTAACGGCATGGGTCTCCCCGCAGATTCCGATTATACAGTCAATCTCCTCTATGAAGATTATGCTACAGACTATGAGGATATAGACAAGGAATCCATTTTGTCCCTGGTAGAAGCAGCTGTTGCAGAAAAGCCCGACTTTATCATTGCATCCCTCCATTGGGGCAGTGAGAATATCAGCGGTATCAGTTCTACACAGAAACAGATCACAGACCTGCTCCTCAATGCCGGTGTAGATGTGATCCTTGGCTCTCATTCTCACCGTTTGGAGCAGGTTGAACGCCGCATCATTACTGCCGAGAACCAGCCGGATCGGGAATGTGTTATTGCCTATGGTCTGGGAGATTTCTGTTCCACAACCGCCGGTAAGCATAATACCTCTGTAATTCTGAATCTGGAATTCTTCAAGGATCACGAAACCGGAGATCACAGCATTCAAACCGTATCCTATGAAGCTGTCAGTACCGTAGATAACGGTGTGGGAACCGTTCCCAGATATGAAGTCGTTTCTACGGAAGATGCTATTCAGCTGTACGAAAACAATTACTACCTCCGTATCGGTGAGGATGCCTATAAATCTATTTTGGAGGATCTGCCGGATCTGGAAGAAACCATCTTCCCTCCTCCCACTGAGGAAGAAACCGAGGAATCCTGATCCATGGGTTTTGTACACCCATAAAAATTACCCCTCTGCAACCATGGTTGCAGAGGGGTTTTTAATATCATGCTATGGGATTACTTGAAGTATGCCAGTGCAGAGTCGGAGTAAGCTACCAGAGCCTTGCACAGTGCACCCAGGTTGCCGGTACGGCCATTGCCATAGCTATCGGCACTATAGGTGGTAGATGCAGAAACCTGAGTATTTCCGGCATAAACAGCGGCAGTCACTACAGTACGGAGTTCGGCGGCCAGAAGTCCGTCAAAGTCGAAAGCGTACTGATTCTTAGCGCTATTGTAAATAACGGGAGCAGTGATCTCGGTATTGACGGTCTCGCCCTTGTAGTTGACATAGCTAAGTTTCAGGACCAGATCGTTAACAGAGCCGGTGTATGCAGAAGCATCAAAGATGAAGCGGATAACGACCTTGGATTCCAGATTCAGGCCCTTACCTGCCCAAGTAACAGAAGGAGCGGCAAGATCATTCAGAACAGCATTGTTATTGCCGAATTCCACTGCGGATACATCGCTGAGATATGCCTTCTCCTCGGCAGTCATAGCCTGATCTGCCAGAGACTCGGTACGGTAACCCTTGAAGGTCTGAGCGGCAGAACCGTAACGGAGCAGGTCGGCACAGAGAGTCTTCAGGGTAGCGGAAGCATTGGACTTGCTCAGCTGAGAATATGCATAAGAAGCAACGCTGTAGGAGTCGGTTGCAGATACAGATTCTACACCGCCCTTTTCCATATGGAGGACAGCATCGACCATATCGCCGATCTGAACAGCGGTAACACCGGTCAGGGTGAAGTAGTAGTAATTTCCGTTTTTCAAAGGATATACGGTAACAGTCTTGGTACCGGTCTGTACATTGCCACTGTAAACAGGCAGGGTGCATTCCAGATAGAAGATGTCATAAGCAGCCAAGGAAGCAGCATCCACAACATAGTTAATGGAAATATCGCTTGCCAGATTCAGAGTATGGAGGATCTTGATGGAGGAGTCAACCTCGGGAGCGGAAGAGCCGAAGCCACAGAGGGAGCAAACATCACCGTTCATGGTGTGAGCGGAGGCACTGAGGCTCTTGGAGCAACGCTCGCAGGTGCCGGTATGGGTACCGTTGCCGTTGTCTACATACTTGTAGCTGTGTCCCAAACGGGGAATGGTGGTCTGCTGTACCAGAACGATACCGCAGGTACCGCACTTTTGACCCTCGGTGAGACCGGAGGACAGACAGCCGGCTTCCTTGCCGGGAATGGTCTCCACCTTGTGCCCGACGGGAGCAATGACGGTCTGAGGAACAATGACAGCAGAACAAACTGCACAATGGGAGCCCTCGGTCTTACCGGGAGCGGTACAGGTAGCGGCTACGCCGGCATCTACAACGGGAGTATGGCCGGTTGCGGGGATCTGAGTCTGAGCAGTGAATACTTCCTTGCAGACGGAGCAGTAGGAACCCTCGGTCAGACCGGCATCGGTGCAGGTT
This sequence comes from Faecousia sp., assembly GCA_045659585.1. Taxonomy (GTDB): domain Bacteria; phylum Bacillota; class Clostridia; order Oscillospirales; family Oscillospiraceae; genus JAZOXB01. Next base: position 14,911 of record JAZOXB010000032.1, read on the forward strand.
GCGGGCTTGCCGTCCTGAGTAACAACCTTATGGCCGGAAACGGGGATGACTTCACAGCCGGAAATCACAGTGTTACATACGGTACATACAGTACCGGCAGTCTTACCCTCAGTTACGCAAGTTGCGGCAATAGCGGCAACGGTCTTGGGAGTATGAGCGGCGGCAGGGGTAGTTGCATCATAGGACATGCCACAGGAGCAGGTGAAGCGGGTAATACCTTCCTGAGAGCAGGTAGGAGTCTGGATCACAGTCTGGGTATAGCTGTGGCTATGGGTCATGTTGCAGAAAATGGGACGGGATGTACCGAAAAGGACATCGGTGAATTTATTGCCGGAGGTACAAGCTTCCATCTTAACAACACCGTTTTCCCAATCGGGAGTGCCGGTGACGTAGAAGCCGCAGTTACGCAGCTGCTGGGGGCTGAGAACGTTGGTATCGTCATAAACCGTAACGGTCTTATAGTCGCTGGAATAAACTACCGTATTGTAGTTGGTGAAGTCTGCGTAGCTCTTAGACTGAGCGGTCTTGTTCTTATCGAAGCGAAGATCGCCCATAAGAGTAAAGCGGATACCCTTAATGTTATGAGGTGCAGAGGAGGACAGAGTCAGGTTGGCCATATTGAAGGTCAGCATGCTCTTGCTCTCATCATAGGTAGCGGCAGCAAGAGACATGGTAGCACTCTGGAAAAATGCTACGCCAAGGATGTCGCC